>JBMOKS010000203.1:0-2830 GCA_049324355.1 Bacteroidota bacterium | reverse complement strand
AGAAAAAAGACTAATAATCAGTGGTTTGAAACTCAAGATAGCATAAGCTATTGGGACGATTTTTCTAAACAGAAAATTGCTTGGGGAAACCTGAACCTTCGTGCATCCTATACACTCGCAGAGGGTGGTATGTTTGTCAATGCGCCATGCCCAATGATAGTGCCAGGCAATCCATACCTTCTGGCTGTTCTAAATTCAGCACTAGGCGATTATTATGTGCGAAGCCTCGGAGTTATTAGGAACGGAGGCTATTTTGAGTACAAGCCAATGTTCATTGAACAATTGCCTGTTCCAGTTATTGATCAAACAAAGCAGAAACCCTTTGCAGATTTGGCTCTTCAAATTCTTGAGGCTAAAAAGTCTAAGTCAAAAACGGACAAGCTTGAGAACCAGCTCGATCAAATGATTTTCGACCTTTACAAATTATCAGATGACGAAATTGAGTATCTCCGGTCAGACCTCGACCAAATCGAAGTTACAAATGAAGTTGACTTCGTCAGTTGACAGATTAAATAATGAAAAGATTACATCATCAACTTGATTCTCAAGATCAGAGGTATTCAATCCCTTTTTTTTGCGCTTTTGAATGTCCATTACTAGTTCCCCCAATTCTTTTTCATCACGGCTGGAAGGTGACAGAGGAATGCAAATTTGCTCTATGTACTGCTTAATCCATCTCCTTGTACCCACTCCAGATGTGGCAGCTATTTTTCCGAAATACCATTCGCACAATTTGGAGTCAAGAAAGGAAAGGATGTAAGGCAGTCTATCACCAATAAGAAAGAAAACCGTGTTATTTAAGTAATAGCCCTCTGTATCAAGGCAAAAATTTGCGTGATCGGTTAATTCAATCCATATAATTTTCTGTTTAGAAAAATCGTCCCAATAGCTTATGCTATCTTGAGTTTCAAACCACTGATTATTAGTCTTTTTTCTAGCTCCGACTTCGCCAGTTTGCTTCAATCTATCGTACCCAAAACCAAGAAGGTGCTGTTTTACAGAGGGATAGTCTTCAATGTTCAATTTGAGACTGGGGAACGTAGCGATAAGCCAAAGGTCTGCAAATTGATGGCTATAGCGTTTAATATCACGCCCCCGCAATATCGGTCGTATAATTTCGGCTGATTTTGGATCAGCCTTGATTAGCTCTTCCTTTTTTTCTCGATTAATGATAAATGCATCATTATATCCAGTTAGTACTCCACGGAAGATGTCAATATCCCAATCCTTTAATGGCACTCCGGCCAGCTCAATTTTATCCTTTATTCGCTGCTCAATGCCTGATAAAATAGCCCAGCTTTGGTTCGAACTGAATCCACAAAAACTTCCATGCTGTCTAACAAAAACGCTGGTTTAATTGCATAAAAAAATGCTCAGGTTTTCTATAGTCTGTTTTGGTTTAATTTATACACTTTCTCACTAATAACTTAAACATTAAAACACTATGATCTACGGCTACATTCGCGTCAGCACCGACAAACAAACAGTTGAAAATCAACGCTACGAAGTCAACCAGTTTTGCGAAAAAAGTGTGTTGGTGGTTGACAAATGGATTGAAGAAACTATTTCCGGTTCGAAGCATATTCAGGAAAGAAAATTAGGCAAGCTTTTAAAAAAAATGCGAAAGGATGATGTACTTATCTGTTCAGAATTGTCGAGACTGGGAAGAAACTTATTGATGATAATGTCAATCCTCAACGAGTGTATGAATCGAGACATTCAGGTTTGGACTATAAAAGACAATTATCGTTTAGGCAGTGACATCAGTTCAAAAGTTCTTGCTTTTGCGTTCGGGCTTTCAGCGGAGATTGAACGAAATCTAATCTCGCAAAGAACGAAGGAAGCGCTGGCAAGAAAAAAAGCAGAGGGTGTCATTCTGGGGCGACCTGTGGGAAGGAAGTCTGCTAAGACAAAATTAACAGGACAAGAAAAGAGAATTAGAGAGTTGTTAGATAAAAAGGTATCGTATAGTGCAATAGCACGAATACTAGGTGTTCATCGGCTTACGGTATCTGGTTTCGTTACCAAGTGCGGGCTAAAAGAATGCAATCAATAAATAAGGAATGTCTATCTTAGAAAACCAACTAAGTTAGCATGACTCTAATTGCTCTTACAATTAATTACGGCTACCCAATCATGATGGCTGATTTGTTAATCAGTTCATCTGATAGCGATGGAGAAATTGAATTGCCCACTTTTGTTAAAGGAGCAGGAAAGTTGTTCTCCAAAATGGAAGGCGGTAAGCCCCTTGGTCTAAAGCAAAAGCTTTATGTTGTAAATGACCGACTCTGTGTTGCTCTTGGAGGGAGGGGTGACCAAATGCGGACGTTTTTAAAGCGGCTTACTACATTTTATGGATCAACTGATTTCCGTGATGATGAGTTGATAACATTCGTTGAAAACTATCCAGCCGAAGAAAGCAATGAGTTAATTGCAATAGTTCTCAAAAGCAAACAAGATGATAATGGCTATGCTTTTGCTATTCGTTGCATAGGAGGCCTTCGAATGATTGAAAATGATCGCTATGAAAAAGTGATTGCCGGAGGATCAGGAGCAAGACAGTTCCTTGAATTTATTCAAACGAATCCAAAGTTTGGCACAGACATCACAAATTCGGACGCTTTATTGGTGATGAGTCAATACCTTATCTCCTATTGGCTTGGACGGGAAGTCGCCCGTGTTGATTCCCTCTCTAATTATTGGGGCGCTGGATATGAGATGATCGTTTTTGAAAACGGCAAATTTGTAAAACTTGAGGAGTATACAGTCGTATTGCTTGTTGGAAGGTTTGGAAATGGAATTGAGTTTGAGGCCGCACCAATAAGTACTA
>JBMOKS010000202.1:0-2832 GCA_049324355.1 Bacteroidota bacterium | reverse complement strand
GTAGTTCCGGTGATTGCCTTTTAATACATAGTCTATAAAACCGGGGTCTTGCGTGGCGATCAGCCGCTTCGTTCCTAGGTTCACGGCATACGTTCCATTAAACCTCGCCATGCTCTCTTCCATCGAGCCAACCGGGTCTTTTACTTGTTTATAAGTCCGCCACAGCGACTGTAAGAAATTGTATCCCCGAGGTATTGAATATTTTTTCACTTCAATAAGTTAAGGCTAATTCCGTCGCAGTCAAAACTTGCCTTTGCCCGTTTCAGGTTCGAAGGGTTCGAAGTGTTCGAAGTTTCGGGTTTCCCGGCTCCGTCTTTTTAGCGATGAAAAACTGCACTGGTTATAATCAAGCCATCTTTTACTTCAAGCATCTCGCCCACGTACAGATCTTCTTCTCCTTGAACGTGACGAACGTATTCCATAAACACGCGGTCTTCGTGAGGGGTAAGCCGTACAATTTCGTAACGAAGTGTGGGCAGGCGCTCGAAGGCGTCCCTCCACCAAGTGCGCATGGCAGGTTTGCCCTTGATGAGCCCTTTAGTTTCAGGGTGCCTGACTTTTAGTTTTGGGCTGAAGTGCTCGGCATTATCGTCATATAAATCCAGGAGTTGTTCGAGGTTCTTGGTATTAAAGGCATCGAACCAGCGATAGGCTATGGCGTTAAGTTCATTGGGAGTCATGTGACGGTTATACTTTTTTCAGGAATTCTGTTCCGAGCATCATCCTGCTGATTCGACAATCCGCTTCAAAAGTATCTCCGGTAAGGCGAATCATTTTTACTAAAGTCCCGCGCTTTAAGGTGTGAGACGAGCCTTTTACTGGTTCCATGTTTTTTTTATGAAAATTGCAATAGTCCAAAAGTAGTAAACTCACGGCAAAGTTGCAGAAAATACAAGAGTAAGTGGTCAGCAAGGAGTTTTCCTAAATTGTGAATACTTTTGTGCTTTTGTTTTGCTGCCATGAGCCTTACCCATTCTGCTTCCATCTTCATTCTCTTCCTGGCCAGTTACACATCAGTTCTTGCGCAAGACTGGACCATCATCAACTATCCACGTGATTTGAACGCTGGTATCGACGGGCAAATGTCAGTTGATAATGAGGGTGTATGGATGCCCTTGTACTACCATCCAACAGACCTGGCTCTTTCATTCAACGGGCTTCAATGGAAAGCCTTCTCAAAACCGGCACTCAACATGGATTCCGTTCTTAAAGTTACACGCGACAACAACGGAAATATTTTACTCTTTGGTGATAAAGTGGCCCGCAGAAAGGCCGCACAATGGGAGTACTTTAAACTTCGCAATTCCTTTTTCAGAGGTCCGTTCCGCAATGTGAATGGAAACATCTGGTATGCCGATGAGTACGACAAAATAAAAAAGGTCGTTGAAAAACCGGGATTACCCAATGATACGCTGTCTTACGGCCTCCCCCCCGAAACCTCATTTCTGGCCGACATTACAGGAAACACACTCTCCTACATATTCGCTCATGATCACTGGAGGCTTTTTGTAAAAGCACCGAACAGCAATTCTTTTTCTGTTGATACTACGTTCAGCTTCATCACGACCATCCACGCCGACCGCAATGATATGCTGTGGATAGCCGCTCATGATTCCAATCATGAAAATAAGTTGTATTGGAAAGAGATCGGACCATTGGTATTTGAGGTGGACATACCGTTTTCAAAAAACATAAACTGCATCACGTCTGACTCGCTTGGACGGGTGTACTTTGGCACCGACAAAGGCATCATCATTAAAGACGGAAATGAATGGTCATCAATTGACAAGACTTCCGGCCTGGCCGATCAATACATCAAGGCCATTGCCATCGACGATAAGCTTAACATCTGGGCCGCAACACCTTCTGGTTTGTCTTTCATCCGGAACAGTGATCCCACCAACGATCCCAGCAGAGTTTTTGGCAAGGTATACCATGACAAGAACAATAATGGCACACAGGATGACGGCGAACCGCCGATCTCCAGGCAAATGCTCTTGCTGGAGCCTTCAAAGGTATATGCCATGACAGACAACAAGGGCATTTTCTCCTTTAGGGCCCAAAACGGAAATAACACCATCACCTGGATACCTAATAATTTCTGGAAAGCTGGTGCCGGTCCTATAAAGCATTCGTTTGTGTTTCCCCTTGCCTCACCGACAACATTCAATATCGGTGTTGTATGGGATGTTGTGCACGACTTGTCGGTCTCTGTGACGGGCACCGCCACGAGACCCGGATTCGACACCCACTATTCACTCGCGTGTATAAACAATGGCAGCGTGAACTTGTCAGTGCCCGCCACCTTAACCTTTACGTACCATCCGACACTGACATTTAGATCGAGTAGTTTGATTCCAATATCCCACGTCGGCAACAAGCTCGAATGGCAGATCAATAACCTGGCCTCGCTGGAGCGTCAACATATTAACCTGGTATTTAATCTACCACCCTCTACACCGTTGGGAGATACTTTGCTTCAGGTAGCAAAGATCGCTAACATCAATAATGACATCCATATCAAGAATAACATCGACTCCCTTCATCAGATTGTAACAGGCTCATACGATCCAAACGACAAACTCGTTGATGAAGGCGTTGCGGAAGACAACCTGATATTAATGGGCACTCCATTGACGTACACCGTGCGGTTTCAAAACACAGGAACCGATACTGCTTTCCACGTGCACGTGGTAGATCAATTGGATCCGGCCTTTAACATGAGCACGCTGCAGGTAATTGATCAAAGTCACCCCGGAGTGCTTTCCATTGACGGCCGGACACTGTTATTTGAATTTGCCGACATCAAACTCCCCGACAGCAATCGCAACG
>JBMOKS010000201.1:0-2843 GCA_049324355.1 Bacteroidota bacterium | reverse complement strand
TACTGTACATGGTTATTCTGTGGGTTCAATGTTAAAAGAAGATCCAAATACTCTTTTCCACTCTTCAATTGTCTCACCTTCAAAGGTTTTTGATTGCGCGATGCAGAGTGATTCGAAAGCATCATTGGCTTCTGCTTTCACGTCTTTCCAAGTGGGATCATCTAACTTTTTTGCTGCATTATTTTCGTTGTTGGTTGAATCAGCGACAAATATTGGCGTAGCGTAGGGTGGTACTTTCCCAATAGCATCTTTAAATGTGATGACAGGAAATCCGGGGTCGCTTACAAACTTAAAAAAACGAATCAGTCCATCTTCAATGCTTTGTGAACATCCCTTTGTAACTTCGAGATATGCAACGATCAGTTCAATAGTGAAAGAAGAAACGCCAGCTTCATCATCAACTGGTCTAAGTTCCTTATAATTCCGCCACCACTTAATTGCACGAACTATTGAAGTATAGGACGAATTCTTCGATTTCCTTTCCTGAGCAAACTCAAGTTGTTTTGTTACGCTGGTGATATATTTTTTTCCACCACCACCACGTTGTGGCTGAACCACGTATTCTTTAGGCGATGATAACGGCACCACAGGAACAATGTCCATTTCCAATCCGGTTCCTGTGAACCTGATCTTAATAGACTTTGTATTGCCCTCAGCATCTACGTCTCGATTGATGTCCTTTGTCGGGTATATTTCTTCAAGATACCCAACTATGAAGTCATGCAGTTTTTTTAAGTCGTTTTGTATATTTTCATCGCCTTCAACGTAAAGGACAAGGTCAACATCAATAGGATGTTCTCCTGTTGGTTTTAAGATCGTACCTTTTTTCCATGAACCTGCAATTATGAACCTTGTGACTTTCAGTTCCGTTCGTTTGTCGTTCTTGATCTTGTCCTCAAGTTTCTCCCTTAAATTGTCAATCTGATTTCGGAACTTTGGCATATCATCCCGCTTCAGTTTGATCCGGGTAATGAAGTTTTCCAATTGTGCATTGCTAAGTCGCATATAATAGTGGTTTCAATTTTTTATAGGGAAAATTAGAAAGCATCTAGCATCTAGATCCGATCAGGATAATGAGCTGAGACTTTATTACGGTTAATTTCAATTATGCTGGTTGACTTGAAATCGTAGCATATGTTGTAAATTAACATCACATAGCTACTTTACACAGAATGGGTACAAAAGTCTAAAAAATCGATATTTTCGAAGTTTTAACGTTTTATTCGCATTGAATTATGATAAAATTCGCTATATCCGTAAATTTAACACAATCAGAATGACAAATGCAATTATAAGTTCGAATTTTTCGATAAAATATTCTGTTAGTATGGAAATTGATGCTATTTTTCAGAATTTTTCGTTAAAACATGCTTATTAAATTTAAGACTTCGAATTATTTGTCGTTCAAAGGCGAGGTTGAGTTTTGCTTATCTGCGTCAGCAATAAAAGAATATGCAGACCTAAATGTATTTGAACCAGCTCCTCTGTTCTTTGATACAAAACTTCTTAAGAGCGCGATCCTATATGGAGCGAATGCTGCTGGTAAATCTAATCTGATAAAGGCGGTTGAATTCATGAAAAATTTTGTATTGAATTCTGCCAAAGAGCTTCAAGTAAATGATCGCATTCAAGTCGAAAGTTTTAAGCTTAACACGCAGACTGCAAAGAGACCCAGTTCTTTCGAAGTTGATTTTATTCAAGACAGCAAAAGGTATAAGTATGGATTCAATGTCGATAAAGAGCGAGTGTCTAAAGAATATCTATTTGAAATAAGACGAGGAAAGGAATTAATGCTTTTCCAAAGAGCATACAATGAGTTTATAATTGGCGATAATTTTATTGAAGCAAAGGATTTGGAAAAAAAAACTCGGCAGAATGCGTTGTTCCTTTCAATTATAGCGCAATTTAATGGAGCCATTTCTACGAGAATCGTTCGATGGTTTCAAGGCATCATTTTTTTGAATGATATTAATTTCAGATCCTATTTTAATCATAGCGTAAGTATTCTATCAGATGAGAAGCGACGCGGCCAAATGTTAAAAATTTTAAGAATTGCTAATCTGGGCTTTGAAGATGTCATCATCAGGAAATTCAAAATTACAGAAGAACTATTATCGCAAGTTCCAGACGAGTTGAGAAAAATCTTGCTTTCCAACTCTGGAGGACCTGAACAAGTTTTGACTTTGCATAAAAGATTTGATCAGAATAACCACCCTGTAGGTCAGGTTGAGTTTAATTTGGCAGAGGAAGAATCACTTGGAACTCAAAAATACTTTTCGTTTGCTGGACACGTTCTGGATACGTTAACTCAAGGCGGTATTCTTTTTATAGATGAATTGGACGCCAGGCTTCATCCTCACTTGTCATTATTGATTGTTCAGTTTTTTAATTCAATAAAAGATAATCCATTTAACTCCCAACTAGTATTTTCCACTCACAACACAAATTTATTAAGCGAAAAAATCCTTCGTAGAGATCAGGTCTACTTTGTCGATAAGGACGAATTCGGTTCATCAAAATTGTATACTCTTATGGATCGTAAGGCAAGAGGTGACGCCTCTTTCGAAAAAGACTATCTGAATGGTGAGTATGAGGCCATACCCTTCTCGGCTGAAAAAATTAAACAACTTAACTTATTTGACGACTCTGCGAATCCTACATTGTTTTGAATCTTTTGCCCAGTGGTTAAATGTTTGATACGTATCCAATCCGTTTTATGGAATTCAGTGTTTAGCTCATGTTTTTGGTTTCTATTAGCTTTTATTGTTTCGGAATTCAGAAAGCAAATGTGCTGTGTTTCTATTTTCCATTTTAGTTCGTTAAAGTAACTATTATTTTAGCCC
>JBMOKS010000200.1:0-2845 GCA_049324355.1 Bacteroidota bacterium | reverse complement strand
AAGGCCATGTGTTCTGTAAAGTGAGCGAGACCCTGCTGGTCGTCATCTTCCAGAATGGAACCCGCTTTTATCACTAAACGGAGTTCAACTTTTTTCTCCGGTTTTTCATTTTTTCGGATGTAGTAAGTGAGGCCATTTGCGAGGGTTCCCTTCTTTATTTCGGGCGCTATAGGAAGTGGGTCCGTGAGTTTAACCTGCGAAAACGCAATCTGCGTTGCGAGGATGAAAAGAACCAGGAGTTGTACTCCCGTCTTTTTGGTGATGAGTGATTGCATAAGGTTTGTATTGAATATCCAATAAAAGGAATTCAAACAACGTCTGCAATACAAAAGAGTCTTTTGGCGGGGTTAATACCCCCACTGTTTTGCAATGATGCGTAGCATGTCGGGATGCACAGCACCGCCGGCGCACAATTCGCGGCCGAACAAGAAATCAGAGCCTCCTCTGAAATCAGTAACCACGCCGCCAGCTTGTTGCACGATAAAGCCGCCAGCAGCCACATCCCACGGGTTGAGATTGTATTCGAAGAAACCTTCGAGCCGTCCGCAGGCAACGTAGGCAAGATCAACGGCTGCACTTCCCAGCCTTCGGATGCCGTGTGTATTATCCAGGAACGTACGAATGATGGACAAATAAGCATCCATCTTTTCGAATTGGTGATAAGGAAATCCCGTGGCCAAAAGACTTTCCGGAAGTGTTTTGATCGATGAGATCCGGATGGGTTCGTTGTTGCAGAATGCGCCGTGACCTTCGGTGGCATGGAAACATTCGTTGCTGGTAACTTCATGCACCACACCAAGTACTGGTTTGTTATTATCTGAAACCAACCCAATGCTGATTGCGAATGGTGGCAGGCCATGAGTAAAGTTGGTGGTGCCATCGAGTGGATCGATGATCCATGTGTACGAGTTAGTTCCCTTAATGGAGGTGCCTTCTTCGCCGATGAATCCTGCACCCGGTAGTATTTTCGAAAGGGCTGCAACCAAACGCTTCTCCGACTCTTTGTCGACGTAAGAAACCAAATTGTTGAACCCTTCTTTTTGTTCGATGCGTGATGTGTCGAAGCTGCGGCTTTCTTTCAATATGAATGCACCTACTTCGCGACAGAGGTTTATAACGTCGCCCTCAACTTTTTTTAGATCTGTCATTTTTCCGCGTATTACTTTTCACCAAAGCAAATAAAGCAATTAACACCGATATCCAGGCTGCAGTGCGCGCCGTCCATTCGGCTTTTTCTACATAGGAGGCAGGCAGACTTGTATCAACGGCACCACGATAGAACTGAATCATGGATTCGCGACCGATAGTGCCCGAATCATCTAACGTGTAAGAGTAGATGATTGGTGCAGCAACCACTAAACAAAAAACCACGAGGTAAGGAAGTTGTAAGCCACGATTCAACAGGGCCTGATATAAGAACAAGTTGGCGAGCAGAATCCAGGCTGAAACTCCCAAATAACCAGTGTAACCTGTCCAGCGGATCCAGTCCATTTTGACTGCCAGGCTATCGGCAAGAAAAGTTGCGTTGCTGGTTTGCCCGGATTTCAATACGACGTATTCCAGCGCTAGCCAGAAAAAAACCAAGGGAAGTTTGCCCAGGCGACTGCCGAGGTTGAACCGCACATAAGCGTATAACACGAAGACAAGCGCAAACAGGATCGACTGAATCATTGCATAAATCACGCTGCTTGTCGCGAACACGTGACCGGCCCAGAAGCCGAGTGCCAGGGCTACACCCACCAGTTCCATCTTGTTCCAGCTGTTTTCTTCGTCGGCATGATCCGCAATTGCCATCAGCGGCGCCAGAGCTGCAAAAATCAGGATAGGAAATGATCGCATCAGCCACGCAGCCACCAGCAGAATGGCACCGATGCTGAAAAGCAAATAGGGATTGAGTTTATTTTTCTCTTTGGCCATCGATCACAACAACAATTTCACCTTTTACTTCTTTCTGTTTGAAGTGCGTCAATACATCTTGCAGCGTTCCTGTTTTCGTCTCTTCAAATTTTTTGGTGAGCTCACGCGATACCGATACTCTTCGGTCGGGTCCCATAAATTCCATCAGCTGTTCGAGTGTTTTCACCAACCGATGTGGTGATTCGTACAACACAATGGTACGCGGTTCATCCACCCATTGTTTGATGATGGTTTGACGACCTTTTTTATGGGGCAAAAATCCTTCAAATACAAAGCGATCTGTGGGGAACCCTGACTTTACCAGCGCCGGGATGAATGCCGTGGGGCCAGGTAAACATTCAACAGGCAGTTCGTTGAGCAAGGCTTCGCGAACCAATAGATAGCCGGGGTCGCTGATGCCAGGCGTACCAGCGTCGCTGATCAATGCCATCACTTCGCCTTTCTTCAATCGTTCGATAAGTCCCGCGAGTGTTTTATGCTCGTTGAAGATATGAAAACTCTGCAGCGGTTTGGAGATCGAATAATGCTTCAGCAGAATACCTGAGGTGCGGGTGTCTTCGGCAAGAATGGTATCGACCGATTTGAGCACATCAAGTGCGCGTAGTGTTATATCGGCGAGGTTGCCGATTGGGGTGGGAACGAGGTACAAAGAGATGGGCAACTGTTCAGCCATGAATGAGCGAGTCAATGGCTTTGGCAAGCTTTCTGTCCAGTTCTGTTACCTTGTTGCCGGCATCGTGGGTATTTAGTTCGATGCGCACCGTGTTCCAGGTGTTGGTCCACGTGGGGTGGTGATCCATTTTCTCGGCGAGCAGCGCTACCCGAGTCATGAAAGCAAATGCCTCAGAAAAATCTTTGAACGTGAATGTTCGTGTGAGCCGGTCGTTTTCTTCTTTCCACATACGCACCGAAATTTTACATCTAAGGT
>JBMOKS010000199.1:0-2864 GCA_049324355.1 Bacteroidota bacterium | reverse complement strand
GGTGGCGGAACAACAGATATCGCCATCTTCTACGATAACATCATCCGCCACACAGCCGTTATTCCTTTCGGAGGCAACATCGTGACCAACGATATCAAACAAGGACTTATGGTGCTTCCGCAGCAAGCTGAACAATTGAAAACAAGGTTTGGTAAAGCTATCGCTGAAGAGGCAAGCCCTAATGAGATCGTTTCTATTCCGGGTATTCGAAATCGCGCCGCTAAGGAAATCTCGGTGAAGAACCTTTCTAATATAATTCAGGCCCGCATGGAAGAAGTGATCGAGATGGCACACGCCGAGATCATCAGCTCGGGTTTTGAAAACCGATTGGCCGGCGGTATTGTGATCACGGGAGGTGGTGCACAATTAAGCAATTTGAAACAACTGGTTGAATACATGACTGGTATGGACACCCGTATCGGTTATCCCAATGAACACCTTGGCAAAAGCAAGATCGAGGCTGTGAAGAGCCCAATGTATGCTACCGCTGTCGGCCTGGTGCTCTCGGGTTTCCGCTCTCTTGATGAAAGAGAAGATCGTTACAAGGAAGCACGCCTGGGCGGTGTAAAAACTGCTGCCACCAAGGTGAAGAAAACCATTTCCTCCAAGAATTTTTTCAACGATATCTTAAACAAAACGAAGAGCTTGTTGATCGATGACCTGGATGGAAAAAATGAGTATTGACAACCACTAATCATAAAACCATGTTCGAAACAGGATCATACAAATTCGAAATCCCCAAACACAGCCTTCAACGCTCGATCATTAAAGTGATTGGCGTGGGCGGGGGAGGCAGCAATGCCGTGAACCACATGTACAAGCAAGGAATCAAGGATGTTGAGTTTGTGGTTTGCAACACCGATAACCAGGCCCTCAACGCCAGCCCCGTGCCCAATAAACTCCAAATTGGTGCAAACCTCACAGAAGGGTTGGGTTGTGGAGCCAATCCCGAGGTTGGAAAGAACGCAGCGCTCGAAAGCAAAGACCAGATCCGCGAGATGCTCGTCGGAACAAAAATGGTTTTCATCACCGCAGGAATGGGTGGTGGCACCGGTACCGGCGCAGCGCCGGTGATCGCCAAGATCGCCAAAGATATGGATATACTCACCGTGGGTATCGTAACAGCACCATTCTCCTTTGAAGGAAAGAAAAAAGGCGCTCAGGCAGAATTCGGTATCGAAGGCCTTCGCCAGAGTTGTGATACGGTGCTGGTCATATTGAACGACAAACTCCGCGAGATCTATGGAAATCTTTCCATTGGACAGGCATTTGCGCAAGCCGACAATATTTTAACAACCGCCGCCAAGGGTATTGCCGAGATCATTACACTCGCAGGTTACGTGAACGTCGACTTCCAGGATGTTCGCACGGTTATGCTAAATGCAGGTGCTGCCGTGATGGGATCTGCCGAAACCCGGGGCGACAATCGCGCGAAAAAGGCAGCAGAAGGAGCATTGGCATCGCCGCTACTCGACAGCCGTGATATTATCGGTTCGAAGAAAATACTGCTTTCCATCATATCAGGTGTGGAAGCCGAACTGCAGATGGATGAACTCACCGAAATAACGGAGTATATCCAGGAGCAGGCTGGCGACGATGCCGAGATGATCTTCGGTCACGGCGTAGACCCGGACTTAGGCGACAGAATAAGGGTTACTGTTATCGCCACCGGGTTTGCCGTGGATCCGAAATTGCCGGTAAATAGAAAAGTGGAAGAGAAGAAAGTGCATGACCTCGACCGTTCTCAAGGTTGGCTTTTCAATAACGCCGACAATTCGATAAACGAGAACCGTGACCTTCAACTTCGTAAAAAACAGGAACCACCTAAAGAAAATACACAGCGTCCTTCTGAACGCGAGATGATCTTTACAGGTCCTTTTAATAAAGTAGAGGAGACTCCCGCGGAAGACGACGGCGAAGATGGCCTTTTCAAAGACGATGAATTTGACAACGCTTCGATGAAGTATGGCGACCAGATGATCAACGACGACGGTATGATGGATCTGCGCACAACAAAAGACAGACTTCAGCAGCAGGCTCAGGAACGCAAGGAGCATTTAAAGCAGGTTCGCAAACAGGAAATGACCAAAGAAGAGTTCAACGAGAAGTGGTCGTTGCCCGCGTACTTGCGCCGCGGTGTGAAGATGCAGGATGTTCCGCACTCTTCTGAACAGTATATTTCCAAATACAATTTAAATGACGACAACAACTTGTTGGGTAACAACAAGTTTCTCCACGACAACGTGGATTAAGATATGGCATTTCCGGTGCGACTGGTATTTTACTCCATTCGTAGTGGTTGTTGGTTGTAAATATTTTTTGCCGGTACCGGGATGCCCTTTTAAAAAAAACAGGTAAGACGTACCTGCCATTTTTTTACCTAAACCTCGCTGATTTGGCGAGGTTTTTTTTATGTCCTGTGTTGGCCCGGGCCCGTTCACGGCCGTACGGCAACGGTTATACGGATTGGCCTCAAACTTGCATTTATGGCAATAACCCCAAAATTCAAGTATATGAAACGGTTATTACTCATCACTTCGATGATCCTTGTACTGGCAAGTTGTGAAATCAATTATATCGAACCTCGCTATGATGCTCGCAACAATGTAGTAGGAAGTTATGATGTGGAAGAATACAGCGAGACGTACAATGACTATACCTATTATACCCTATATATTTCCAAGTCAAGTTACAGCCGTGAAATCTATCTTGAGAATTTCTATGGCACCGATATTCGGGTGCATGCCGTGTTAGACTATGACAAGATCACAATTCCTTACCAGGTAGTAAATGGTTATGCTGTCGAAGGCGTCGGAACTTTGCGTGGTGGCGACATAACCCTGAGTTACAGTGTTCGAGACACC
>JBMOKS010000198.1:0-2867 GCA_049324355.1 Bacteroidota bacterium | reverse complement strand
TATCGTAAACAGAATTTTCAATTAAAAAATTGTTCGTTTTAATATTGCCGTACTGTATATAGTATATACCCGGTGCTTTGACGGAAGTAAAATCGAATTTTACGTAGTGATATTTATAATAGTTGCCCCAGGGTATGAGGTTGCCGCTGAACACTTCAATGGAGTTGCCATCATTGCCTATTTTATATATCGACGCCTTGGCGAGTGGTTTGTCTTTTTTGTCTAGTTCAATGACTGACACTTTCGGCTGCGACGGTAGGTAGCCCACCTGAGAGAAACCGATATTGGGCTCTCTTATCCACCCCTTAACAGCGTTCGGCTCGACGGTCCAACTCAAAACCTTTCCTGTTTTTCCAGCGGGAAGTATACTTCGAACCACAAACCAACCATTTTGTGCCAGCACACGGCCATCGAAAAGCATAAGATCGGCATCCGGTGAAGTGATCTTTACCAAACGCGAAGGTTCATCGGGCGCAAGAAGAAATGTTCGCCCGGTCACCAGAGGGAGCGGATCGATAAATTTGCCGGTTCCCCTATCGTCAGAGGTTTTATATCCCTTGAACTGTTTTGGTCTTTCACTGTCGGGCCTTGTGGCGGTGCTGCTTACTGCATAACGTGGAAATCGATCGTAACGTCCATCCATTACATACGCCTTTCCCCAATACTGCGAGGGAAGAAACTCAAGGTTAAATCCGGCTTTTCCTTCAAGGACCTTTGGAACAGGCTTATCCAGATAAACCGATATCTCCACACCTTTGCCACTGGCCGTGACATTCACCCGGGATTCAAAATCGTAATCCTTATATTTTAAAATAGTCTCAATGGATTTTGATGGGCGGTCGACTTTCCTGGATGTTGTTTCCGGGACAAGATCCCACTGTTCTGGGGTACTCGAAAGCCTCACTGAACCACCTTGAGCGGTTCTCACGCCATGGTGAATCAATTCTATTCCTGCATTCTTCTCATCGTTGAAACCTCCGGTAAATAGATTGTTGTACACCAGAACATTGACACCTTGCGTTTCAAAATACTCAAGATCGTTGAGTTTCAAGTCCTGACCCCAGGTGTAATTCGATGCTGTTAGCAACAAGACTAGAATTGACAAAAATGTTGGTCTTTGCATATTGATATATTTTTTTAACGTGGTGTGGGGGTAAGCGGTAACGGACTGTCATCTGAAAAACAAAGGAGCAAAGCTCTCGAAGTTAAACTGACAAGTCAGGTTAACTTACAACTTGCCACCTTATTTACGTTGTGCGAATGATCCGTTAGTGGATATGGCATTTGTTTGACCAGCCAATGCGGGTCCGTCAACCTCTTTAAACAAAACCAGTGGCGCCTGATTAGATGTAACGATCCATTTTCTCTTACCTCCCACAGTTATTTCACCAATAGCTTTAGCATCTGACCTCACGCAAAATCCGCTCGTCTTTGGTGGTACAATGTCAAACGTTCCATCCCCCTTGCCTAGCGCACAGATGCCAATACCTGCATCATAATATCCGGTTAAAGGTTCTTCAGAGAATGAGTTGCCTGCAGCAATGAAGTCTAAATAACGGTCATCATTAAGATCACAAACTGTAATACTATTGATTGGACTAATTTGTGCAGTGAGCGGTAGCGGATGGAGTGAGAAATTACCGTTGCCGAGATTTTGCACATAACTCGACCCAAAATAATCGGCACGCTTGATCATCATATTCTCGGGTCCGAGGAAGTCTATTATATCAGACATCTGTAATTTTCCGTAGTGAGAATAACCTGTCAGAAGCCTCCGCAGGAAGACAATCTGTTCGGTCATCGTTTCTCTGTAATGAACTGGATACTCTTTCCCTTGTATGTATCTGGAAATAATCGGATCCATGGAGCCGTTGTTGTCAAAATCTTTGGCATAGATCGAGACAGGCTCGTTCTCAGTTGCCTGAAATACCGAATTGCGTCCAAGGTTACCGGCGATGTAATCGGTGTCCCCGTCGTTATCGAAATCACCTTCTGCCAGGCTGCTCCACCAGCCCGTTTTTAATTCCGTTGCCTTTTTAAACTGACCTTGTTCATTCCGGAATATTGTTATTGGCATCCATTCCCCCGCCACAATTAAATCAACCCAGCCATCTTTGTCGTAATCACTGAACAACGCGCTTGTTACCATACCGACTGAGTCTAGCCCGCCACTCATCTTATTCGTAACATCCTCAAAATTTCCATTTCCATCGTTTCGCAGCAGGTAACTCCGTGGCGATATGGGGTAAGACATCGGTACCACTCTCCCACCGACAAATAAATCCAAGTCACCATCTTTGTCGAAGTCAGCATGTATAACACAACTTCCGCTGCTTTCTATTTTTGGTAATGCTTTTTCATCCAGTGTGAATTTGCCTTTGCCATTGTTTTTATAAAGTCTGTCCTGATATTTCGATACATCTTTTCCAAATTCGCTGCTTCCGCTTACACAATACAGGTCCAAATCCTTGTCATGATCTGCATCAAAGAGGCACAACCCAATGTCTTCAGACGGTTTTACCGGAAGAGAGTCCAAATGAAATTTTCCACCAGCTTCCTGAATAAAAAGCTTCGCCCTTTCATATGCCGGCCCACCGATAACGAAATCATCCAATCCATTACCGTCAACATCGCCAATGGCAAGGCCTGGCCCTTGCTGCGAAAATTTATGTGGTATCGTTGGCTGTCCGTATTTAAAATCTACATATTCCTGCTCAGGCTGAATCATAAAAGGAATTGACTCATCCCTGGTCAATAATGGCGTCTGCCCGATTGGCCTTCGTTTATGACGGTGTTCAGCATCGGAATTGTTAACGGTTATTTTCGAGTTGACCGACACTTGATGTAGCACCTGATATCGTTCTCCG
>JBMOKS010000197.1:1032-2874 GCA_049324355.1 Bacteroidota bacterium | reverse complement strand
ATCAGTGATGCTGCCTTGGGTCGTATCCCTACAAACTCAAGTGCCATAAAGGGTAAGTTTTATGTAAACAATACCCAAACGATGATGCTCCGCAGCGAAGGGACGTCAGACGACATTGTGTCGAATGGCCTTGGCTCCTGGAATGGAACGAACATACTTACTTTGAAATGGAGGCAATGTGATGCTGACGAAACCGAAACGATCACTTTAACATTAGCTGCTTCCGATCCCGCACCATCGGCACCCACCCTGCAGGCGTTGGTAATCAGCAACACAGCAATCGAGATAAAGTGGACCACTGGATTTTACGACAAGGATTACATAGTGGAGCGATCGCCAAATGGTACCACGGGATTCGTGCAAATTGGAACTAACGTAAGCTACCCGAGTAATTCGCTCATAGATAACGGTCCATTTGTTGATGGAACTACCTACTATTATCGCGTGACTGCCCGCAACGGCAATGTGTCACCATTAACTGCAACTTCTTCCAACGCTTCACTGGTTTTCAAAGCGCCAAACTTTATCGTTTCGAATACCGAGGTCAGCAATTTTGTAGCCACCACCGTTGGAACCTACTGGGCAGATTTTGACAACGATGGTGATGACGATCTCTTTACGCTGGATGCTGACTTAAGCGGCCAGGCTCTCGCATCGGCTACCGCTTTTAAAAATCTCGGTACGGGAGATTTTCAAAAGATTACACTCGCGCTTGATCCTGAAAAATACATTTTCGGATCAGTTGCAGATTTTAACAACGACGGTTTTACTGACCTGGGCCTTGCCATCGATGAAGGCAACGGAATTGATCTCTACCTCGGTGTCGGAGATTTTACGTTTACCAAAATGACCACTTCACAAAAGGGTGATTTGGGCACGTTGGCTGAGTCAATTCAATCGACATCCTGGGCGGACATTAACAAGGATGGTCGCCTCGATCTATTCCTCCTTTCTGAAAATGTGATTCTGTTATATAAACAAAATTCAGACGGTACGTTCACATCTATTCCGGGCGGCGACTTTGCGACCTATGTACCCGATAATCTCTCTGCGCAGTGGGCCGACTATAACAATGACGGAAATATTGATGTGATATTATCTGGGGATCAGATTACGTTGTTCAAAAACAACGGCAATGAAACCTTTACGATTCAAGCTTCTACGGGCATTACAGCTACCGGTGCCTTTAGTATTGCCTGGGGTGACTACACTAACGACGGATGGTTAGATCTATTTATCGGAGTATTTGCAGCGCCAGGAGCCGAGTTATATAAGAATAACGGCGATGGTACTTTCACCAAAAACGTATCAACTTCAGTTACAGAAAGTGGTTTTGTGATTGGTGGTACATGGGGTGATTTTAATAATGACGGTTGGCTCGACCTGATCGCGCCGGGATATTTCGGCAGCTTAACAAGGCTTTACATTAACACGTCTACTGTATCCACAACAAGTTTCAACAGGATTGTAACCGAAAAGATCAACGACGTCAAGGCCTATCACATCGGTGCGGGTGCAGCCGACTATGACAACAATGGCTTTCTGGATGTATCGATGGCGTCACTGATAGCTAATAGCTCCTCCGACAATGATCTTTCACCGCTTAATTTTTACCTCTATAAAAACAACAACTCGACCGGTAACTGGTCGCGTGTTCGTCTTCAAGGTACGGTAAGCAACAAGGGTGCGGTGGGTGCCAGATTAGTGATGTCAGCGGGTGGCAAAACGTACACGCGCGACATCAGTGCACCAGCAACGATTGCTTCGCAAAACAGTGCTTTCGCTCATTTTGGTCTGGGTGCTACTTCGTCCATCACCAGCCTTACGATCTATTGGCCGAAT
>JBMOKS010000197.1:0-1022 GCA_049324355.1 Bacteroidota bacterium | reverse complement strand
CAACCAACTCTTAACTATCAGCGAAGATTTAGCGGGGCCGGCCGTTACTTTGTTATCGCCGTTGCATAGTGCGGGAAATGTTTCGGTGTCAACTACCATCGAGATTACACTGAATGAGGCGTCAACTCCTGTGGGCGGCAAGAATTTGATTGTTACCGGGCAAGGTGATGGTTCGCCGTTTGCTACGCTGGCGGTAACCGCTGCCGCTGTTTCGGGCAACAAATACACATTTACGCTACCGGGTTCGCTTGTGCTCAACAAACTTTACAATTTGACACTTGACGCTGGCGCCTTTACGGACACGTGGGGTAATGGTTCTGCGGCCATCAGCACATGGTCATTCACCACAGGTGCCGGTCCTCAATTGGTAACATTGAATCCAGGAAACAATACGACCAACATCAATACAAATACCAAACTTGAAATCACGTTCAATGTGCCCACACAACCCGTGGCAGGAAAGCTACTTTCTGTTTACACAGGAACAAATCCTAACCCGGTGTTGACAATGGATGCGTCAACAGCCGTGCTGTCTGGCAATACGCAAAGCTTCACACTCCCTGCTAATCTCAGTACTGAAACTGTGCATCGCATTTCATTGGAGGCGGGCGCCTTCAAGGATGCGAGCAATAACCCGTCTGTGGCTATCGCAACCACTGCGTGGAATTTCACCACGGTGGCGGGCCCGAAAGTATTGGTGCTGACGCCTGCCGATGAGGCTACAGGCATCCATGCCAATACTACGCTGACTATGGAGTTTGATAAGTCAGTAACTCCCGTTGCAAGCAAGAACCTTCGCGTGTATCAATCAGGCGTCACAGATCCAATTCATACCATCCTACTTTCGGCTGGTGTTGCATCGGCATCAAACACAAAGTATTCATACACGCTGCCAACTAAACTGTCCAATCAGGTTAACTATTATTTAATCGTGGATCCTCTTTCGTTTGCCGACGCTAATGGCAACCTTTTTTCGGGCATCGCCGCAACGCAATGGGATTTCCGCACCGTACAAGGCCCGG
>JBMOKS010000196.1:0-2875 GCA_049324355.1 Bacteroidota bacterium | reverse complement strand
ATCGGGAAATTCAAAAGAACATCGGTTTTAAACCAAGATACTTTCGTCCGCCATACGGTGTTACCAATCCTATGGTGGCGTCGGCGGTGAAGTCTTTAGGCTACACAACCATCGGCTGGAGCTTGCGTTCGTTTGATACGATGTATGAGAACAGTGCCGCGTTGTTAAAACGTGTAATGTCTTTGGTAAAAGGTGGCGATGTGATCTTGTTTCACGACTACTGTGATAGCACCATTGAAATATTACCGACCGTGTTGATGAATATTAAAAAACTTGGTTTAAAAATTGTCCGGGTAGATGACTTGTTGAATGAGAAACCTTATGTATAAAGTTTTTTCCGCGGTAGTTCTTTGGTTCATGGTTACGGCGGTCACAGCACAATACGCCGGATACAAACCTGTGGCTGACCTGGCCGGATTCAAAAAACAATTCTCGGCTGAGTCTTCAAAAATATCGTCGATCACCAGCGCCTTCACGCAGGAAAAAATTCTCACAGCCCTGACGGAGAAGATCACGTCGACCGGCGCTTTTGCCTTCAAACGAAGCAACAAGGTGAGGATAGAATACAAAAAACCATTTGTGTATTTGGTGGTGATGAATGGCGACAAGATGTTGGTGCGTGATGATCAAAAAGAGAATCGCGTCAATGTAAGATCCAATAAACTGTTCCAACAGGTCAATCGCATTATGATCGACTGCGTACAGGGTACGATACTCGACAGCAAGGATTTTTCGGTCCGGGTATTCGACAATGATAAAATGTGGCTGTTGGAAATGACACCTGCTTCCAAGTTGCTGAAAGATTTCTTTCAAACTATTGTACTCACAGTGGAGAAAAAAGATTACTCCGTGAATGCTATTGAAATGAACGAGCCTTCCGGCGATAAGACGGTGATTGTCTTTACCGATAAAAAACTCAACATGCCTGTGTCTGATGAGGTGTTTGCTTTTTAGCCTGCTGATCGGTGCCGGTTGTGCTGCCGAATACAAAGGATTGATCGCCGTTCCGATTGACCCGAATTGCGTTGAAAAGATTCAACCGAGAGGTATAAACACCACCTGGTTCGATGCGGGCGTCGACGTGATGGGCAAACATATCAGCGGCCTGATGCTGATCAAAAATATGCCCGACAGCTCGACGAGGGTTGTATTCACCAATGAAGCCGGTGTAAAATTTTTTGACTTCGAATTTTCCGGCGACAAAAGTTTCAAAGTGCACCACGTGATTCCGCAGCTGAATAAAAACGCTGTGATTGGCCTGTTGCGCGAGGATTTTGAGTTGATGCTGGGCGTACCCTTCAGGTCGGCCGAGCTTCAATCGTGGGAGCGTGGTGAGGAACATTTTTTTGGCGCGGCGCAAAAAAAGGAAACGGCCTATTTTATTACCAGCTGGGATTGTGCTTCTTTGCTGCGCCAGGAAATTGGATCGGCCCGTAAGCGAAAAGTATCGCTGACGTCTTTTGGCGACCTTCGACAGCCCGATTCCGTGCGACTGCAGCATCATACGTTCAATATGCAGATTGTTTTAAAAAGATTGGTTAGAGAATAATGTTACGAAACAATTTCTTCGCCATCGTAGGCCATGAGTTTGCACCCGGTACGGTCAAAGCTACCATTACGCTTGACAAGAATCACCCTATCTTTAAGGGACACTTTCCGGGCCAGCCCATTGTGCCGGGCGTGTGTATGATGCAAATAGTAAAAGAGATCATGGAGCTTCAGCAAGCCAGGCCGTTGGCCATAAAGGGCGTTGATAATATGAAGTTTTTGTCAGTCGTCAATCCCGGTGTGAACTCCACGCTTGAGATCGATATCCGATTTAAAGAAAGCCCTGAAGGTATAGAAGTTCAAGGCGCCCTGCTGGCTGGCGATATTACCTTCTTTAAAATAAAAGCTATTTTGCATTAATATTTAGAGCCAATAGATGAACAGGGAAATGCATGCGTTGTTCGAACAGAAAAAGGTTTGTGTGGTAGTGCCCACGTATAATAACGCACAAACCCTTCCCGGTGTGTTAGCAGACCTAAAAGCATACACTCACCTGATAATTGTTGTCAATGATGGATCTACCGACAATACGATCGAGGTTCTAAATAGATTCCATGATGTAGATGTTGTGTCGTACCCTAAGAACCGGGGCAAAGGTTTTGCGATCAGAACCGGTTTCCAACGGGCGGCTGAGCTTGGCTACGATTATGCCATCACCATCGACTCTGACGGACAACACTATGCGGATGATCTTCCAAAATTTTTGGACAAGCTTATCCATCATCCCCATGCCATCATCATCGGCGCGCGCAACATGGATCAGCATGATGTTCCCGGCAAAAGCAGCTTCGGCAATAAATTTTCCAATTTCTGGTTCTGGATCGAAACCGGTATCAAGAGCAACGATACCCAAAGCGGATACAGACTTTATCCGGTCAAGGCGCTGTCGCAATCGAAATTCTTTACCCGGAAGTATGAGTTTGAAATTGAAGTACTCGTGCGCGCAGCATGGAGCGGCATCGAGATACTGGAGATCCCGGTAAAAGTATTTTACCCCGAAAAGGAAAAAAGAATATCCCACTTCAGACCTTTCAAGGACTTTAGTCGCATCAGCGTTTTGAATTCAATACTGGTCACGATCGCCTTGCTCTATATAAAACCCCGTGATCTGTTCAGACACATTAAAAAAAAAACTTCAGGCAGATCCTCCACGAACTTATTGCCGACCCGAGTGAACCCGATTGGGTCAAAGCAGTTTCGGTAGGCTTTGGAATTTTTATGGGCATCGTTCCTATTTGGGGTTTTCAATTGGCCGTAGCTATTCCGCTCTCTTTTCTGTTCCGTCTCAATAAAGCTCTGGTCATTATTGCAGCCAACATCAGTATTC
>JBMOKS010000195.1:0-26331 GCA_049324355.1 Bacteroidota bacterium | reverse complement strand
TGTCATTTGTAACTTATGTGCGAAGCATGAGTTAAACTCGTTAAACCTTAACAATTGATCATGAAAAAATTCCTGACCCTTCTATTTGTAGCCGCTTCCCTTGCCGTAAAAGCTCAGGGCAATGATGAAGAGGCTATCAAAGCTGTTGTCACATCGGCCTACATCGAGGGTATTCAAAATCGCGGAAATGTTGATGATATCAGAAAAGGGTTTCATCCTGGCTTCAGCATGCTGAGATTGGTTGATAACCAGGTCAAACCACTGCCCATCGAAGAGTGGATCGCCAACATCGAAAAAAGTAAAGCTGCCAACGAACCTGCTCAACCAAAAGCTGAGGGCAAATTCGTTAACATCGATGTAACCGGCAGCGCTGCCGTGGTGAAACTCGATCTCTCTCGCAATGGCAAAAGAACCTTTACAGACTATCTCGTGCTATATAGGTTTTCCGAGGGATGGAGAATTGTGAGTAAGACGTATTACAGGCATCCATGAGGGGTATGAGGGAAGTTTGAAGTTTACAAGCTAAAAGTTAGGCCGACGTTTTATGCTCTAAATGAAAAAAGCCTCACTTTTCAGGTGAGGCTCTCATTTTTATCGGTCAAATCTTAATTTCAAAGTGTTCTTTTTACTTCGCGATTTTCGTAGCTCTCGATCACATCTCCGACCTTCATGTCGTTGAAGCCGTCTATGCCGATACCGCAATCGAAACCTGACTTCACTTCACTTGCGTCGTCTTTGAAACGTTTCAACGAGTGCAACTTACCCGCATACACCACGATACCATCGCGGATCAGTCGGATAGGGTTTGCGCGTTTGATGAATCCGTCGGTCACCATACAGCCTGCGATCGTTCCAACCTTCGAGATCTTGAATACTTCGCGCACTTCGGCATTACCGACGATAACTTCTTCCACTTCCGGCGCCAGCATACCTTCCATCGCATCCTTCACATCGCCAATGGCGTCGTAAATAATCGAGTACAGACGGATCTCAATTTCTTCATTTTCGGCCACACGCTTAGCAGCTGCCGACGGACGCACCTGGAAGCCCAGAATAATGGCATCTGAAGCTGACGCGAGCAGTACGTCGGATTCGGAGATCTGACCTACACCACGGTGTATGATAGCCACTTGAACTTCCTGCGTAGACAGTTTCAATAACGAATCTGACAACGCTTCTACCGAGCCATCCACGTCACCTTTCACGATCACGTTCAGCTGTTTGAAGTTTCCTATCGCCAAGCGTCTTCCGATTTCATCAAGGGTGATGTGTTTCTTGGTGCGCATATTCTGCTCGCGCATCAACTGGTTCCGCTTGGTGGCTAATTCGCGGGCCTCGCGGTCAGTTTCCATCACATTGAATTTTTCACCTGCCTGTGGTGCACCATCCAGACCTAAAACAACTACGGGCGTTGAAGGTCCTGCTTCGGAAACTCTCTTGCCGGTATCTTCAAACATAGCTTTTACACGGCCATAGTGAGGTCCAGCCAGCATGATGTCGCCAACACGCAAAGTTCCATTTTGAATCATCAACGTGGCCACATAGCCACGTCCTTTGTCGAGAGATGCTTCTATGATGGACCCTGACGCAGCTTTTTCGGGATTTGATTTCAGGTTCAGAATTTCTGCTTCAAGCAACACCTTTTCCAGAAGTTCGTCCACGCCTTTTCCAGACTTTGCCGAGATCTCCTGACTCTGGTATTTACCACCCCACTCCTCTACAAGTATATTGATCTTGGAGAGTGACTCTCTGATCTTGTCGGGATTGGCGGTAGGTTTATCGATTTTGTTGATCGCGATAACAATGGGTACACCCGCAACCTGTGCGTGGTTGATCGCTTCTTTCGTTTGCGGCATCACATCGTCGTCGGCAGCCACTACGATGATAGCCACGTCGGTGATCTTCGCACCGCGTGCACGCATCGCCGTAAAGGCTTCGTGACCCGGGGTATCGAGGAATGCGATCTTGTTGCCGCTTTTAGTCGTCACATCATACGCGCCAATATGCTGTGTAATGCCTCCGGCTTCAGAAGCGGTAACTTTGGTATTGCGGATATAGTCGAGCAGTGATGTTTTACCGTGGTCAACGTGACCCATGATGGTGACAATCGGTGCTCTGGGTTTCAATTCTTCCTCGCTGTCTTGCACCTCTTCTACCATCAGTTCGTCATCTGCTGATGTGAACTGAACATCGAAACCAAATTCGTCGGCGATTACCGTAATAGCTTCAGCATCCAGGCGCTGGTTGATAGACACAAACATGCCAAGGCCCAGACAGGTGGAGATCACCTCGTTTACCGATACATCCATCAGCGACGCAAGGTCGTTAGCAGAAATGAATTCGGTTACACGAAGGGTCTTTGAAGCTTCCTGTTCCTGCAGGATCTTTTGTTCTTCGGCTTCCGAGTAAGCCTGGCGTTTCTCGCGGCGGTATTTGGCACCGCCTACTTTTTTATTACCGCCGCTAAGCTTGGCAAGCGTAGCGCGGATCTGATCCTGGATTTCTTTTTCTGAAGGTTCTTCCTTCTGAATCCGTGGAGGGTGCGGGCCTTTGCCCCGGGTATGTTGCTGATGCGGGCGGGCACCTCCGCGCTGCTGTTGCTGATGTTGACCTTGTTGTTGCTGATCTTGCTGTGGCTGACCCTGCTCATTGGATGCAATGCGTTTTCTCGGGCGCTTACCTTTGCGATCATCCTTCACATCAGACGATGCCACGGGGCCATCTTTTTTCTTCTCTTTTTCTACGGGCAGCTCGATCTTATCTACGACCTTCAATCCTTTCAGCTTGTCGGCCTTAGCTTTGATGAGCTCCTGCTCGGGCTGCTTTTCGACGATAGGCGGAGTTTCAATTTTTACTTCGGGGGTCTCTACGACAATCGGCTTTACAACCGGCTCCTGTATTTCAGCAACCGGTTCTTCGACTTCTTCTTTAGTCGGTGCTGCTTTTTTACCTTTCTCGAGTTCGATCTTACCCAGAACCTTAATGCCTTCGAGTTTGGGCTTCTCGCGCTCAACTTTCTCGGGCTTTGGCTCTTCTTTGGCCTTCAGATCTTTCGATCCGAGGTTTTTGATCATGATGTTCTCTTCTTCTTCTACCCGCTTTTTGGCTATTTCCTTTTCTCTCTCAATGGTAACATTTTCAGAATGCTTCGTTCCGATCACAAGACCGGAAGCTTCGAGCTTTTCAGAAGCAGAAGAAGCGTACTCTTTGGCGAGCATATTAAACTGCTCAGCGGTTAGTTTAGCATTAGGATTGTTCTCCACCGCAAACCCCTTTTTGGCCAAAAATTCCAAAATGGTGTTATGGCCAACATTAAGTTTGCGTGAAGCCTGTCCTAACCTTATCATCTTTTCTTCTGCCATGCTCAAATATCCCTATGATTTTTGTGATTTACGTGATAAGAATGTGAAATATTATTCAAATTCCTTCTTTAATACATTCAATACGCTCTCTACCGTCTCTTCTTCGAGATCAGTTCTGCGCACCAATTCTTCCTTATTCAGGTTCAATACGCTTTTGGCAGTGTCGAGGCCAATACGTTTCAGCTCGTCGAGCACCCAGCTTTCAATTTCATCGCCAAATTCATCCAGGTCAACGTCTTCATCTTGTTGGCCTTCAACTACTTCTCTAAACACATCGATCTCATAACCGACCAGCCGGCTTGCCAGCTTGATATTCAGACCACCCTTGCCGATGGCCAGCGACACCTGATCAGGCTTCAGATAAACTGAAACTCGTCCATTGTCTTTGTCAACCTTGATCGAAACAATTTTTGCAGGACTCAACGCGCGCTGTATATACAACTCAAGGTTTTCAGTGTAGTTGATAACGTCGATATTTTCGTTTTGGAGTTCACGAACAATGGCATGGATCCTCGATCCTTTCATACCGACACAGGCACCCACAGGATCAATACGATCGTCGTAAGACTCAACTGCAACCTTGGCGCGTTCGCCAGGTTCCCGCACAACTTTCTTGATCGTGATGAGGCCATCGTATACTTCAGGAACTTCCTGTTCAAACAATCTTTCAAGAAATACCGGTGATGTTCTGGAAAGAATGATCTTCGGATTACCGTTCACCATTTCCACTTTATGAACGATAGCCCTTACATTCTCGCCTTTGCGGTAACGATCTTTCGGAATTTGTTCACCACGCGGGATGGCAATTTCATTTCCTTCAGCATCGATCAGCAATACTTCTTTGCTGAGCACCTGATACACTTCACCGGTGATGATCTCGCCGACAATGTCTTTATACTTCTGGAAGAGGATGTCCTTCTCCAGGTCTTTCACTTTTTGCATCAGGGTTTGACGGGCAGTGGTCACAGCTCTTCTGCCGAAGTCTTCGATCTCGACTTGCTCTGACACTTCTTCACCTACTTCAAAATCGGGTTCGATCTTTTTGGCGTCGGTCAGACTGATCTTATCATGATCCCAGATGTCTTCAGAGTCATCATCAACGATCTCGCGGATGCGGTAAATTTCCAAGTCACCCTTGTCTGCATTGATAATGATGTCAAAGTTGTCGTCTGTTCCGTATTTTTTCCGGATCATATTCCGAAAAACGTCTTCCAGTATACGGATCATCGTAGGCCTGTCTATGTTCTTCTGCTTAGCGAACTCGGCAAACGATTCAATGAGGTATGAAACATCCATAGTAATTTTATTTAAACGATACCAACACAAATGCTTTATCTATACTTGAAAAAGGTATTTCCAGGTTTTTAGTTTCCTTTTTCTTTCCTGAACCAATTTCCTGGTTCAGTACGATCTTTTCTTCTGAAACTTCCGCCAGATTGCCCTCCACCGTTTTATCCTGAAGCTTCACTTTTAGGCCCCGGCCAATGTTCTTTTTATACTGGCGAAGGCTTGTGAGCGGCTGGTCGAGTCCTGGTGTAGTAACTTCCAATGTGTAGTTGTCATTGACCAGGGCAGTGTCATCGAGCGCTTTGGAAAGCTGCCGGCTTAGGTTTGCGCAGTCGTCAATAGTGATACCCTGATCACCATCTACAACCACTACGATTTTCGCAGGACCTTTGTGCGAGGAAACAGACACATTTACCACAAAGTGGCTTGTGTCGGCCAGTCTCGATTCGGCTAGTTTTTGTATTTCTTCCCTCAACTCCATTGAAAAAAATCTGTATAAACAAAGAGGGGACTTGTTCGTCCCCTCTAAAAATTTTTCAGAAAGCTTCGCAAAGGTATGTCTTTTTTAATTCATGGCAAAATATTGTTTGTTTTGAGCGGATTTTGGTTTAAAAAAGTTTAAATATTTTTTCCAGGTATTTTTCGTATGTCAGGTCGCTTCATTATCCCTGAAACTGTAGCGTATTTTCGGCAGCTTTGAACCTTTAAACTATTTCAGCTTATTAATTATATCATTTCTATGCGCATTAAACTATTAATTTTTTTAGCCCTCATTTGTACTACAGCCTGCCAACGCGACAAGCAAAAAATAGTTGATCCCAAAAATGAAAAGCCGCTACGTGTGGTAAATGTTCCTGCATTCAACAGTGACTCGGCCTATTATTTTATTCAAAAACAGGTGTCGTTCGGGCCGCGCATTCCCAACACCCAATCGCATAAAAAAGCGGGTGATTTTCTTATTGACCAGCTCAAGAAATACGGCGCGCAAGTAACCGTACAATCGTTCAAAGCCACCACGTACGACGGTCAGACGCTGAACTTGCGCAACATCATTGCCACCTATTTCCCGGAAAAACAGAAACGAATTTTACTGGCAGCCCACTGGGACACTCGCCCATTTGCCGACAAAGACAAAGAGAAACCTAATGTCACCTTCGACGGCGCAAATGATGGAGGCAGCGGCGTCGGTGTTTTATTGGACGTCGCCAGGATACTGTCAAAAGGTGCGGGCCCACAAGTGGGGATCGATATTATCTTTTTTGATGGCGAAGATTGGGGTGAAAAAGAAAACGAACAGAACACCCATCCATTGCCGAAAGACCTCGCCGACTGGTGGTGCTTGGGGTCACAGTATTGGGCGAAAAATAAACACAAGTCAAATTATGCCGCCTATTATGGTATTTTGCTGGATATGGTTGGGGCGAAGAATGCACAGTTCCCCAAAGAAGGTGGTTCAATGCGCTATGCTCCCAGCATAGTAAACCAGGTCTGGAACACGGCAAACCGGTTAGGATACGGTCATATTTTCATTAACCAGAATCAACCCGAACTCACCGACGACCACCGGTTCGTCAGCGAAATCGGAAAAATACCCATGATCGACATTGTTCACTACGACCAGGCCCTCGGCTATTTTGGAGATTTTCACCACACGCGCAAAGACAACATGGACATTATCAGCAAAGAAACGCTGAAAGCAGTGGGTGAGACTGTTTTACATGTGATCTACTACGAAGAATGACAATATTGTTCCGGGGCCGATGTTCAAAGTTCCGGGTTTAGATTCCAACCAAGAACCAGGAACGAGGAACCAGGACTAAATATATTCCGGGAGATTTTTCAGGTATAGGCCGTAGCCGCTTTTCTCGAGGGGTTTTGCCAGCGTCAGCAGCTGATCTTTGGTTATGAATCCTTTGCGAAAAGCCACCTCTTCGATGCATCCGATTTTTAAACCCTGACGTTGTTCGATGGTCTGTACAAAGTTGGCAGCTTGCATCAGAGAATCGAAGGTGCCCGTATCAAGCCAGGCAGTGCCGCGGCTCATGGGTGCTACTTTCAACTTGCCATTCTTGAGATAGGCATTGTTTACGTCGGTGATCTCGAGTTCGCCACGTGGGCTGGGCTTGATCGCTTTCGCAATAGAAACGACTTCATTGTCGTAGAAATATAACCCTGGCACGGCATAATTGGATTTGGGTTGCCTGGGTTTCTCTTCAATGGAAATTACTTTTTTCTGTGCGTCGAATTCAACTACACCGTAGCGTTCGGGATCGGTAACGTGATAAGCGAACACCACACCCCCGTCAGGATCAACATTGGAGGTCAGCAATTGATGAAGCCCGGAGCCGTAAAAAATATTGTCGCCAAGAATCAGCGCAACCTTGTCTTTGCCAATGAATTTTTCTCCGATAATAAACGCCTGGGCCAGTCCTTCGGGTTTGGGCTGAACTTCATACGAAAATGCGCATCCTAAATTTTTTCCGTCGCCCAGCAGCTTCTGGAACATGGGCATGTCGTGCGGTGTGGAAATGATGAGTATCTCGCGAATGCCGGCCATCATCAACACCGACAGCGGATAATAGATCATGGGCTTATCGTACAGGGGCATAAGCTGCTTGCTCACCGCTAGCGTTAGTGGATATAATCTGGTTCCGGAGCCGCCGGCGAGAATGATTCCTTTCATAATTCTTAACTAAACTGATGCTTTATTTTCTATTCATCAAATTCTGATAATGGTCATTAGTCATTGGTCAATAGTATGAATTCCCCCAATGACCAGTGACTATTGACTACTATCTATCTTGATACATCTTGCTATAATACTGCAAATAGTTTCCCGATGTCACGTTTTTCAGCCATTCCTGATTGGTCAGATACCAGTCGACGGTTTTTTCCAGGCCTACTTCAAATGTCACTTCAGGGCGCCAACCGGTTTCGCTGGTCAGCTTCGATGCGTCTATGGCATAACGAAGATCATGACCGGGCCTGTCTTTCACATAGGTGATCAATTTCGCCGAGGTTCCTTCTTCACGTTTCAATTTTTTGTCCATGATATGGCACAATAAATTGACCAGGTCGATATTCTTCCACTCGTTGTTGCCGCCAATGTTGTAAACTTCGCCCGGTTTCCCTTTATGGAAAATGGCGTCTATTGCCTTGGCATGATCCTCCACAAAAAGCCAATCGCGAATATTTTCACCTTTGCCATAAACCGGCAGTGGTTTATTGTTGATGATGTTATTGATCATCAATGGTATCAGCTTCTCGGGAAAGTGAAATGGTCCGTAGTTATTCGAGCAGCGGCTAATGACCGTGGGCAGGCCGTAGCTATTATTGAAGGCATTAACGAAATGGTCGCTGCTGGCCTTCGAGGCAGAGTACGGTGACCGCGGGTCGATCGGCGTTTCTTCGGTGAAGAAACCACCATGTTCGGCGGAACCGTAAACCTCGTCTGTTGAAATATGGTAGAATAGTTTCTTCTGGAAATTACCATTCCAGGATGCGTAGGCAGCCCTCAGCAAATTGATCGTTCCGATGATGTTGGTAAATGCAAACTCGGTAGGATTATGCAACGAACGATCCACGTGCGACTCGGCCGCGAGATGGAGAACACCGTCGATCTCATACTTGTTGAAGACACTGAACAGAAATTCAACATCAAGGATATCACCTTTTTCGAAGTGGTAGTTCGGTTTTTTCTCGATATCCTTGAGGTTTTCAAGGTTGCCTGCATACGTGAGTTTGTCGAGGTTGACGATGGTGTAGGTAGGATACTTGTTCACAAACAATCTCACAACGTGCGAACCAATAAAACCTGCGCCTCCCGTAATTAAAATTTTTCTTAAAGCCATGACTATAGTTTATCGGATATAACTTTCGAAATTCTTGTGCTCGCGCTGATACAGCACTTCCTTCGGTAAGGATTTAAAATATTCATAGGTGATCTTCAACCCCTCGGCGCGAGAAACTTTGGCTTCCCATCCTAATATCTCTCTTGCTTTGGTGGTGTTGGGCTGACGCTGCTTGGGATCATCCTGCGGCAGCGGTTTGTATACAATTTTTTGATTGGTGCCTGTCAGCTTTACGATCTCTTCGGCAAACTCTCGGATGGTGATTTCATCCGGATTGCCGATGTTCACCGGCAAGTGATAGTTCGACATCAACAACTTGAAAATACCCTCCACCTGATCGTCGACATAACAGAACGAGCGAGTTTGCGAGCCATCGCCAAATACAGTTAAGTCTTCCCCGCGCAGAGCCTGCCCGATGAATGCTGGCAGTACGCGGCCGTCATTCAGGCGCATTCTTGGTCCATACGTATTAAATATTCTTACGATGCGGGTTTCCACTCCATGGTAAGTGTGATAAGCCATTGTGATAGCCTCCTGGAAACGTTTGGCTTCGTCGTAAACGCCGCGGGGACCGATGGGGTTTACATTGCCATAATATTCTTCAGTCTGCGGGTGCACCAGCGGATCGCCATATACTTCGGAGGTTGAGGCCACCAGTATTCTTGCCTTCTTGGCACGCGCAAGGCCCAGCAAATTGTGTGTTCCGAGTGACCCTACCTTCAGGGTTTGAATCGGAATTTTCAGGTAGTCGATCGGGCTAGCCGGCGAGGCAAAATGCAAAATATATTTTAGGTCGCCGGACACGTGCACGAACTTCGAAACATCATGATGATAAAATTCAAAATCAGGATGCTTAAAGAGGTGTTCGATATTGCGAAGGTCGCCGGTGATGAGGTTATCCATAGCGACGACATGAAAGCCTTCTTTCAGAAATCGGTCACATAGATGGGACCCTAAAAATCCACAACCTCCGGTGATGAGGATTCTTTCTTTAGCCATTGACCACCTCCCTGCCGATGCTGAAATATGCGTAGCCCAATTCTTTCATCGTATCGAGCTCATAAACGTTTCTGCCGTCGAAGATCACTTTGCCCTTCACGATAGTTGACAATTTCTCGAAGTCGGGCGTTCTGAATTCAGGCCATTCTGTGGCAATAAAAATGGCGTCTGCATTTTCTGCTGCTTCATAGGGTGTGTTGAAATATTGGATCTTATTGCCCAAAATTTTCTTCACGTTTTCCATCGACTCAGGATCGTGAGCCTTGATAATGGCGCCGGCTTTCAACAGTTCTTCGATGTTGTACAGTGCCGGTGCTTCGCGGATATCGTCGGTATGAGGTTTGAACGACAATCCCCAGATAGCGATGGTCTTGCCTTTTATGTCGCCTTTAAAATATTCCTTCACGCGCTGCATGAGCTTTGTCTTCTGCGTTGTGTTCACGTCCATCACAGCCTGGAGGATCTTGAAATCGTATTGTACGTCGGAGGCCGATTTAGCCAATGCCTGCACGTCTTTGGGGAAGCAGCTTCCGCCATAGCCGATGCCCGGAAATAAAAATCTTTTACCAATCCTGCTGTCGGTGCCAATGCCTTTTCTGACGGCGTCAACGTCGGCGCCAAGCAGTTCACACAAATTGGCGATCTCGTTCATAAAAGAGATCTTCGTGGCCAGGAATGAGTTTGCGGCATATTTGGTAAGTTCAGCTGAGCGCTCGTCCATAAACACCAGCGGATTACCCTGGCGCACAAACGGAGCGTAAAGTGTCTCCATTACTTTTCGCGCTTTTGCCGAGGTTGTCCCGATCACCACACGCTCGGGTTTCATAAAATCTTCCACCGCCACACCTTCGCGCAAGAACTCCGGGTTGGATACGACATCGAATTCAACTTTTGCTTTTGCGGCTATACGGGCTCTTACTTTATCAGCGGTGCCGACAGGCACGGTGCTCTTATCGATGACCACGGTATAATCTTTCAGCAATGGGCCGAGATCGTCTGCCACTTTAAGAATATACTTGAGGTCGGCGGAGCCGTCTTCTCCCGGAGGCGTGGGCAACGCCAAGAAAATAACCTTAGCGTCTTTGATACCTTCTTCTAAACTGCTGGTGAAAAAAAGCCTATCCTGTTTGATATTTCTTTCGAATATTTGTTCGAGACCAGGTTCATAAATGGTGATCTTTCCGTTTTGGAGTTTTTTTACTTTCTCCTGGTCTATATCGATACAGGTTACGGTGTTACCTGTTTCAGAAAAGCACGTTCCGGTTACGAGACCCACGTAGCCTGTGCCAACTACAGCAATTTTCATGAACTAATATGGATTGTTTGAACCGCGAAAATAAATGATTTACAGACGATGTAAACTTTTATGGGTATCGACCCTGAAGAAAGTGCAATTAATTTTCAATTAACAAACAAACATTCGTTTGTCTGTTTAGAGTAATAACTGTAGCTTTGTGGCCCAATTAACCCCTAAAACGAACCATGGAAGTCCTGACCGAAAAACCGATTACAGTGAGCTTTGAAGAAACCGAGAACCAAAAAATGATTGCCCAGATGGTGCGCGACTTTGGCGCCCGAGAAATCAGGCCTAAAATGATGGAGTGGGATGAAAGCCAGGAGTTTCCAGTTCAGTTGTTCCACAAAATGGGTACACTCGGTCTCATGGGCATATTGGTGCCTGAAACCTACGGCGGTGCCGGCTTTGGCTACCTGGAGTACATTACGGCAATTGCAGAGATCTCTAAGATCGACGGTTCCATCGGCCTGTCAACGGCCGCGCACAACTCGCTGTGTACCAATCATATTCTTCAATTCGGAAATGAAGAGCAAAAGCGAAAATATTTACCTAAACTGGCTACCGGCGAATGGATCGGGGCCTGGGGATTGACTGAACCCAATACAGGCTCTGATGCCGGTAATATGCGCACGGTTGCCGTTAAAGATGGCGAGTATTTCGTACTCAATGGTGCCAAGAATTTTATTACACACGCTAAATCAGGAAACGTAGCGGTAGTCATCGTGCGAACGGGCAATGTGGGCGATTCTCACGGCATGACCGCATTTGTTGTTGAAAAAGGAACTCCCGGTTTTGGTTCAGGCAAAAAGGAAAACAAGCTGGGTATGAGGGCCTCTGAAACTGCTGAACTGATTTTTACTGACTGTCGGCTTCACAAGTCTCAGATGCTGGGCAAAGAAGGCGAAGGCTTTATCCAGGCCATGAAAGTGCTGGATGGCGGTCGTATTTCTATTGCTGCTTTAGGTCTTGGTATGGCCATGGGGGCATTTGAATGTGCTTTGCAGTATTCAAAGGAACGTCATCAGTTCAACCAGCCGATTTCTAAATTCCAGGGTATTGCCTTTAAGCTGGCAGACATGGCCACGAAGATCGAAGCGGCCAAGCTACTGACTTATCGCGCAGGCGATTTGAAAAATAAAGGTCTTGATGTGAACCGCGAGTCGGCTATGGCTAAACTTTATACTTCAGAGGTAGCTGTAGAGGCTGCCAACGAAGCTGTTCAGATTTTTGGAGGCTATGGCTACACCAAGGATTTTCCAGCTGAGAAGTTTTACCGCGACGCCAAGCTCTGTACCATAGGCGAAGGAACGTCTGAGATACAGAAGCTGGTAATTTCAAGGTCAATTTTGAAGTAGTATTGTGCGAATGTGGTGATTTGCCTATATTTGCACCCCTATAAACAAGAATTATGATCATCGTTAACGTAAAAGAGAACGAATCTATTGACAAGGCACTGAAGCGTTTCAAGAAAAAGTTCGAAAAAACAGGTGTTTTGAAGGAATTGCGCGCCCGGACTTCATTTGAGAAGCCTTCTGTAAGACGCAGAAATCAGATCATCAGAGCTGCTTACAGAGAGCAGCAGAGACTGCAGGAAAGCGTTTAATTCAGCTCCAAAATTTGAACTTTTGTTGATAGGTTAGATTCTGTCAACATTTTATACTCATTTTTTGCACATATCCCCTTTGGGTCTTTCCCGAAGGGGATTATTTTTTTACATTGCTACTACACATTGTTGGCTAGGGTGTAGTAGTTGCTGCATGATTGAGTCTTTCGTAAAATACCTCCGGTTCGAGAAGCGCGTAAGCCCCAACACGGTTTTGGCCTACCAGAATGATCTCGAGCAATTCGCCAACTTTCTTCAACAAAATTTTCCGGATTATCAGGTACCCACAGCCGACTATGGCGTGGTCAGGGCGTGGATCGTTCAGTTGGTAGAAGCCGGCATCGTGGCCACATCGGTGAACCGAAAGATCGCGTGTCTGCGCACGTTCTATAAATTTCTGATGCGTCAGGAAGTCATCGTTAAAGATCCGATGATGAAGATCAAAGTGCTGAAGGCGAAAAAGAAACTACCCAGCTTTGTTAAGGAAGCAGACATGGCGAAACTTTTGGACAGTGACCATGTTTTCGATGACTCATTTGCCGGCCACCGAAATCGTTTGATCCTGGAGCTTCTTTATGGCACGGGTATCCGTCGGGCAGAACTTATTGAACTCAAGGAAGCATGTGTGGATTTGCGCAACAACACGATCAAAGTTTTGGGAAAAAGAAATAAAGAAAGGCTCATCCCGTTCGCGTCGTGCCTCGTTCCTATACTAGAGCGGTATCTGAAAATCAGAAATAGGGAGATCGCAAAAAAAGGCCACGGCTATCTGTTGGTAACTGAAAAAGGTGAACCCTGCTATCCGGCGATGATCAACAACATTGTAAAGAAATATCTGAACGGGCATACCACTGCGGAGAAAAAAAGTCCCCACGTATTACGACATACTTATGCAACACATCTTTTGAACAAAGGAGCGGAGATCAATGCCGTAAAAGACCTGCTGGGTCACAGCAGTCTGGCAGCGACGCAGGTGTACACACACAACTCGATGGAGAAGCTCAAGAAAGTTTTCGACCAGGCTCATCCTAAAGCCTGACAAAATTTAAATCACAAAATCCACCCAATGCCTATGATGAATTAATACTCAACAAGCGAACCCGTCCGGCGGGTGAGAAAGCCGGAAAAGTTAAATGTTTCACTTAAATTTTTTACTATGAAGCTGCAAGTTCATTCCATCCATTTTGATGCTGATCGCAAACTGATCACATTCATTCAAAAAAAACTGAATAAGCTGGAGACGTTCTACGACCGGCTGGTGGATGGAGAAGTGTTCCTCCGATTAAACAACGAAGGTGTGGACAACAAAACTGTTGAGATTAAATTGAGAGTACCCGGCAGCCAGCTTTTCGCTACTGAAAAGGCCCGCTCCTTTGAGGCTGCAACAGACCTTGCTACCGACGCGTTGAGGATGCAATTAAGAAAATTCAAAGACAAACTACGAGATGTCAGAGGGGCTTGATTTACCCATCCATTAAAAAAGCGAAGGGCTCCATACGGAGCCCTTTGTATTTCTGAGACCTTTCAACGTTAATTCAGCTTGAATGATTTTTTCACCTGATCGATGTGATCAAGTTTTTCCCAGGGGAACAACTCAACCTTCATTTTGATCTCATTCTTCTTGCCTTTGTTGAAGGTCTTTTCCACCACCTTCGATTCACGTCCCATGTGTCCATAGGCTGCCGTCTCTGAATAGATCGGGGTTCGGAGATTGAAGCGTTCTTCGATAAAATAAGGACGCATATCGAAGATCTTTTCTACCTTCTTTGCGATGTCGCCATCGTTCATAGAAACTTTGGCAGTGCCGAAGGTATTGATATACAATCCAACAGGTTTTGCTACGCCGATGGCATAAGCCACTTGCACCAGGACCTCATCGCACAAGCCAGCGGCAACAAGATTCTTGGCAATGTGTCTTGTGGCGTATGCCGCAGATCGGTCTACTTTAGAGGGATCTTTTCCTGAAAAAGCTCCACCGCCGTGTGCACCTTTTCCACCGTATGTGTCGACGATGATTTTTCGCCCTGTCAGGCCAGTATCGCCGTGAGGTCCGCCGATCACAAATTTGCCGGTGGGGTTTACATGGTATTTAATGTCTTCGCCGAAAAGATTCTGTACTCTTTTAGGCAATTTCTTTTTCACGCGGGGGATCACGATGTTGATCACGTCTTCTTTTATCTTTTTCAACATCTCGGCATCCTTGCCAAAATCATCGTGCTGAGTAGAGATCACAATTGTATCAACACGTACGGGTCGGTTCTCATCGTTGTATTCGATAGTGACCTGCGATTTTGCGTCCGGGCGGAGGTAGGTCATAACCTTTCCTTCGCGGCGGATAGCCGAAAGCTCGCGCAGCAGTGAGTGCGCCAGCTCCAGCGGCAACGGCATATAGTTATCGGTCTCGTTAGTGGCATAACCGAACATCATACCCTGATCGCCAGCGCCCTGATCTTCTTTCTTTCTGCGCTCCACGCCTTGATTGATGTCGGGAGACTGCTCGTGAATGGCGGAAAAGATACCGCACGAATTTGCTTCGAACATATATTCGCTGCGGGTATAACCGATCTTGCGAATAACCTCGCGCGCAATATCCTGAACATCGAGGTAGGCTTCGGATTTCACTTCGCCTGCCAATACAACCTGACCCGTTGTTACCAACGTTTCACAGGCAACCTTTGAATTGGCGTCGTAAGCCAGGAAGTAATCAATAAGTGCATCTGAGATCTGGTCAGCTACTTTGTCGGGATGGCCCTCAGAAACAGACTCCGAGGTGAATAAGTAAGGCATAGTGATTGGTGATTTGGATGATTAACTGTTTACAATTAAGTGCGCAAATTTAGATGAAATGCCCAAATCAAAAAACTAAAAAAGATCTAAGCCAGGAACAGGAAAACAGCAGGCGTTTTGGGTAGTACGATCGACTGCAACCGCCAGTTTTTTACCCGTAACGTCCTGATCTGCTGCTCACTTCCCGTAATATCCACCGCCACCGAAAGAAATGAATCCGGGTGCAGGTTCTTCACCAGGTTTTGAAGCAGTGAGTTGTTGCGGTACGGGGTTTCGATGAAGATCTGGGTCTGTTGTTTTGACCGGGATTCCTTTTCAAATTCCCGGATCTTTTTTGCCGCTTCGGCGGCGTCGATAGGCAGGTATCCCTGGAAGGCAAATCGCTGGCCGTTTAATCCGGAGGCCATCAGCGCCAGTATGATAGAAGAGGGTCCCGTTAATGGAATGACTTCCACCCCATGCTGATGTGCAAATTTTACCGCCAGCGCTCCGGGGTCGGCCACGCCCGGACAGCCCGACTCTGAAATCACACCGATATCCGTTCCCAGGAATACTGATGACATGAGCTCTGGCAAATTTTCGTCGTGCGTGTTTTTATCCAATACCTTAAAATCCAATTCTTCAATTGACGGAAAGATCTTCAGGCTGCTTAAATATCTGCGGGCAGTGCGAATATCTTCGACTAAAAAATGCCGAAGCTCCGAGAGCACCTCTTTTACCTGCGCCGGGATGACCTTCTGCTGTGTGTTTTCAGCAATGACATTAGGAATCAAAAACAACTTACCTTTGTTGGACATACAGATATATTGGGCCGTTGAATATGGGAAAATTTCTGATCATTGCGGGAATTGTGCTGGTGGTCGCCGGCATCGTTATTCATTTTGCAGACCGCATGCCTTTTCTTGGCAAACTACCCGGCGATATCGCCATTGAACGACAAAATTTTAAATTTTATTTTCCTATCACCACCAGTATTCTGATCAGCATCCTGATCTCCGTGGTAATTTTTCTCCTTCAGAAATTCAAAAATTAATCGGCACCGAACCATATATTTTATGTTTTTGCGTTTATCGTTGCGAGCCCTCTGATCCTTTTAGCTTATTTGACCAATATTTACGAATTTCAAGGTTTTGGACACTGTGAAGCAGGCTCTTCCATATTTCTTACTTCTATCGCTGACCGCCGGTGTTGCCTTTGCACAGGGACCTAGCAGTCCTGTAACACCATTGAGTTTCCCCGACAGCATCAGGATCGTATTTGAAAACACCCGCAATGTAGACGCTTCGGTTATCGGCAGCGGCTTTGCGTCGGCATGGGGTAGTCTGGGTCTTGACCAGCAGCAGGTTATTCAAAAGCATGCCTATGTTATGCGGAAAAAGAAATTTCCCATCCGCCCTCACCTTGTCAACTATTTTGGTGCCCTGGTCAATGCGGTGAGCATAGAACATGCCGACCCCACGAAGATCACAGATTATCTGAAAGTTGCCGGCAAGGTGATTGAAAAGTATACGCCAGCCAAAGCGTCTAATTTTTTTGGTGTGAGCCGCACGTTCTTTCAGCATCATGCGCTGCATTATGAAAAACCCTTCAGACTTTACGCACGTGACGATAACTATTCTTTCGATTTCATAGAGCCACCACCGGTAGTAGACTGGAATGATTCAACACAAACGGAAACCCGGGAAGAAGAAAACAATGAATCATTGGATGCTGAACCCGTAAGCCTGGATGATGAACCCTTAGACACGGCTTCGCTTCAGGAGTCGATGCCCAGTTGGATGACTCCACCGCCACAACCCTATATTGAAGGTCCTGTGATCCGATTCGAACGAATCTCCTTGAACTTCGTAACCCGTTACGATTCGGTATCGCTAAGGAACTCCAAAGGCACTCTTTCGCTGAACGATAACATCTTTGCCGGCGAAGGAGGAAGTTTCGATTGGTCGCCCGCCGGACTTAGTGCCGACTCCGTGTTCTGTAATCTGACCGCTTATAACTTCAACATCACCAAATCAGATCTGAAGGCAGACCTGGTGAAACTAAATTATGTAGGGAAAACACCTGGTGCTATCCCAGGATCATTTGAATTCAAATCGCAGCAGCGCAAAGATTCTGTCGCTTCCACCTATCCTCGTTTTAAGTCCTATCAAAGCAACCTGGCTATCAATGGCATCGGCGATGCCAACGTGCGTTACGTCGGTGGCTTCTCATTGATCGGCAATCGTATTACCAGCGCCAGCGCTCTGGGAGATTATTCCAAGATCGAGGTCTATCACGAAGGGCAGAAAAAATTTGTAGCCCGTTCCACAGACTTCATTTTTTCTGACTCGACCATTGCCTCTAATAAAACGCAAGTGAACATCCTGCAAGGCAACGACTCTATTGTTCATCAAACTGTACGCCTCAAGTATACTTTCGGTGCCGACAGTGTGCAGCGACTGCTGCTTCAAAAAGACAAAGGCGATATGCGCAATGCGCCCTACGCTTCCACCTTTTTCAGTGTCGACTTTGCGGCTGATATCATCCGCTGGGATCTTTATTCAGATAGTCTTAACATTCTTACCGACGGTGGGCGAAACACTGTGCCGGTAATTATTGAGTCCATTGATTTTTACGATCCTGAAGATTTCCGTTTGTTGAAGGGAGAAGGATTCGGCTTCCACCCCCTCTCGCTGGTAGTGAACTATGCGATGAAAAAACGTATTCGTAATTTTTATACCGGTGATCTTGCTCAGTTTAGCGGACGAAATCCGCTCGAGATCAAAAAGGCTATTGAGTTTCTTCAGCAGAAAGGAATGGTAGACTATAATCCGCGCACAGACCTCGTGCACGTAAAACAAAAATCCATTGATTTTTATAAAGCGTTCAGAGGCGAAGTGGATTACGACAATCTCAAAATCCATTCGGTCATCGATAGTTTCCCGAACGCCACCATCAACTTCGAAAAGCGGTACATGACGGTCCGTGGTGTAGAAGAATTTAACGTGAGTGACTCGCTCAATGTGCACATCACGCCTGACAGCAGCGTGATCACCATCCTCCAAAACAGAGACATTAAATTCGATGGCACCATCGACGCCGGTAACTTTGAGATCAGCGGTAAAGGATTTACCCTCAAATACGACAGCTTCTTTATCAGTCTTACCCACATTGACTCTATCAATTTCTTCATCACGGAGAAGAATGCCAAGGGGCAAGAGATCCGTCGAAAGGTAAACAACTCGATGGTGGGCGCTGACTCTACGGCCGCAGCCGCCGGCGGACTAGGGCAGGCCTCACGATCATCTGGAACCCTGTTCATCAGCAAAGCCAACAATAAATCGGGAAAACTAAAAGTACCAAACTACCCAAGACTCGATGCATCGGCAGGTGGAGTAATTTATTTCGATCGAGAGGAGGTCCTTGGCGGTGTATACGACAGGTCAATGTTCTTTGTGGTGCCCCCATTTAAACTCGACAGTCTGAACGATGCCGACCCGGCTTCCATCAATTTCGATGGTACGTTCGTGTCGAGCGGCATGTTCCCGAGTTTCAAAGAAAAGCTGCACACCCAGCCCGATAAGTCATTAGGTTTCGAACATGCTGTTCCCAAAGGAGGCTACCAGCTTTATAAAGGTGACGGTAAAATAAACGGAGTGCTCATGATGAACAACCGTGGTCTGCGAGGCGTTGGCCAGATCGATTATCTCGCGGCGAAGATCTCTTCCCCTGATTTTATTTTTTATCCTGACTCTGTTATCGCGCGGGGCAACCGGGCCAAGATTATCGAAAAGCAATTTGGCTCCGTTGTGTTCCCCCAAGCTTCCTTGTCTGATTTCGACATGAAGTGGTATCCGAAGGAAGACAAAATGAGATTGAAGAACCTGAAAGCTCCGTTTAATTTCTACGATTCGACGGCACAAATGCAGGGAACAGTTACCATTTCGAAGAACGGCGTTGCGGGAGCCGGCAAACTGGAGACCCGGGGTACCGAACTTATTTCGCGCGACATGAATTTCACCGCGAAAGAATTCGGCGCTCGCCATGCACGCTTCAAAGTAAAAACTGCTGATCCTGACAAACCGCTATTCTCCGGTAACGATATCCGTCTCAAATTCAATCTTGCGCAAAACTATGCCGACATCAGTCCGGAGATCGAAGGCGAGGCTGCAATCAACTTCCCTTACGCACAGTTTAAAACTTCTATTCCTAAAGCCCGATGGGACCTCAACGCGCAGAAGATCACCATGAGCAAAGATCCCGACGTGCCGCTGGAAAATTCTTATTTCTATACCACGCGCAAGGACCTGGATTCCCTGAGCTTCAACGCCGAAAAAGCCGAATACGACTTGAAAAGTCAGCAATTAAAAGTAAGTGGCATCCCCTACATCATCGTGGCCGACGCGAAGATAACTCCGGAAAACAACGAAGTATTGATCCTCGAAAACGCTAAGATCGGCACGCTGAAAAATACAACCATCGTGCTCGATACGCTGAATGGTTATCACCTGTTAACAGAAGGTGTTGTAGACATCATTTCGCGTAAACAATTCAGCGGTTACGCCACGTATCAATACGTGAACCTCATGCTCGATACATTTGCCATCAAGATGACCGACTTCCACCTGGAGCCCATCACCGAATCGGAAGGTTCGAGACGCTCGCAGCGCAACAAATTGATCGCCACCATGCAGACTGTGGCCACGGGTTCGGTTACAGACGAACAGAAGATCGTGTTAGGTGCCGGCATGTATTACAAAGGCGATATGATCATGTACGCCACACGTCCTGCCCTGCAGCTTACAGGTTATGTAAAGCTCGATATCCGCAACATCAAAGGTTACGACACGTGGATCAAGTACTCGCAAACCGGTGAGGAAACTGACGTGCTGATCGACTACAACAATGCGATAACAGAAGAAGGTAAACGCGTATCTGCGGGCCTTCATTTCGCGTCGGCAGACAATGAGCTTTACATCACCTTTGTCAGCGACAAGAAGAATGACGACGATGATGATTTCTTCCAACCTGCCGGAACATTATACTACGACAAGGAAGTTAATGAATACAAGATCGAGGATCGCGAAAAAGCTGCCGGCAATAAATTATCTGGCAAAGTTTTCGACTACAACGACGAAAAACGCCAGGTGAAATTCGAGGGACCGATCAACCTTTTTAGCGGCAGCAAAAACTTCAACATCACCGCCACAGCTTTGGGGTCGGGAAACATGGAGACAAACGAGATCCGTATGAACTCTTTTGTGATGGTAGATTCAAACGTGCCATTAACCGCTTTTGATATTATGGCCCGCAACCTTCAGGATGTGATCAAGAATGAAGGAGCGGCCGAAGGTTTGGGCGATCAAACAGAACTCTTATATAAAATTGCCGATATCGTGGGCGAGCGAACGGTGAAAGATTATGAACAGAAAAGTTTGCAGGGATACGTTTCACTCGGAACAATTCCGCAGCTGGCCAAGCCCCTGGTTTTTTCTGAAGTGAATCTCAAGTGGCAACCTAAACTTAAAGCGTTCTATAGCGAAGGTAATATCGGCGTATCAAACATTGGCAAAAACGACATCAATGGCGGTTTCGAGGGTTTTATGGAAGTAAAAAAGAACGAAGATGGCAGCCCGGTTTTCCATGTTTTCATCAAAGCGTCGCCCGAAGCGTGGTATTACTTTGGCTTTGAAGACAATCGGTTGATGGTGCACTCTTCGAACCAGGAGTTTAACGGCGTGATCTCCAAAAAAACTAACGCCGGCAAGGCCAAAGTAGGAGAGATCGCATTTATACCCGGCAGCGACGATGAAACCCTGAGCTTCATCAACCGCTTCCGCAAGGATTACTACGGCATTGAAGTTCCATATAGTTTAAGCGAAGGCTCATCGGCAACACAAAAGAAAAAGGAAGAGAAAAAAGAGGAGGATGACGGCTTCTGATGCCGACCTTCGAATTGCCTTTCATCACGTTAAAATCCGACAAAACAATCTTCGAAATACAATTCGACAAGAATAGTGGAATTCGTTTGCCTTACCCGGTTTGCCAGCCTAATTTGCGACCCAACTTATTAACCTATGGTGAAAGAATATATCGCTTCCAATAAAGATCGTTTCCTTTCTGAACTTTTCGACTGGCTGAGAATTCCTTCCGTCAGCGCCGACAGCCGCCACAAGGGTGATGTTCGGAATGCCGCGGAGTTTTTGCGCGACAAATTGAAAGTAGCAGGCGTTGACAAAATTGAGATCTGCGAAACAAAAGGGCATCCCATTGTTTACGCAGAAAAAATAGTCGACCCAGCCAAGCCAACCGTGCTTGTGTATGGCCACTACGATGTTCAGCCCGCCGATCCACTCAACCTATGGACTTCGCCGCCCTTTGAACCCATTATCAAAGATGACAAGATCTATGCGCGTGGTGCTTGCGATGACAAAGGCCAGGTTTATATGCATGTGAAAGCGTTTGAGATCATGATGAAGCATAATCTTTTGCCTTGTAACATCAAATTTATGGTAGAAGGTGAAGAAGAGGTCGGCTCCGACAATCTCGGAATATTCGTAAAAGAAAATAAAGAAAGACTTAAAGCAGACATCATCCTGATCTCTGACACCGCATTGATCTCGCTCGATCATCCTTCGATCACCACCGGGTTGCGCGGACTGAGTTATATGGAAGTTGAAGTGACCGGCCCTAACCGCGACCTGCACTCGGGTGTTTACGGCGGTGCCGTAGCTAATCCCATTAATGAATTGTGCCGCATGATTGCCTCTCTGCATGACGAGAACGGCCGAGTGACCATTCCTGGATTTTATGATAAAGTGGCGGAGCTCTCTTCCTCCGAACGTGAGGCGTTGAATCGCGCACCGTTCAATCTGGAAGCATACAAGAAAGAATTGGGTATCGACGACATCAAAGGTGAAAAAAATTTTACCACATTGGAAAGAACCGGCGTAAGGCCCACGCTGGATGTCAATGGCATTTGGGGTGGCTATACCGGCGAAGGCGCCAAAACGGTACTGCCTTCTAAAGCTCACGCTAAAATCTCCATGCGCCTGGTGCCCAATCAAAGCAGCGCCGAGATCACCGCGTTGTTTACGAAACATTTTGAATCCATTGCGCCGAAGTACGTGAAAGTAAAAGTTACTGCGCATCATGGTGGCGAACCCGCAGTGACGCCAACTAACTCTGCCGCGTTCAAAGCTGCAAGCAAAGCTTTCGAAGAAGTATGGGGCAAAACGCCGATACCCACCCGCGACGGCGGAAGTATACCTATCGTGGCATTGTTTAAACGTGAACTTGGATTAGATACCGTGTTGATGGGCTTCGGTTTGGATAGCGATGCCATTCACTCGCCAAATGAACATTATGGCGTGAAGAACTTCACGGCGGGTGTAGAAACGATTGTGGCATTCTACAAGCATTATGCCCAATAATAAATTACTATCGCTATACTAGTGGTAAAATAACGCCGTGCGCTGGAGAATTGTACTGATCATGATGGTGTTTATTGCTCTCACTATCGTTACGCAGATCGGTGGCGTTGTCCTTTTGTTTTCTTTGCTGTTATACCCTTTTATTAATAAAAAGTTCTATCAACGCTGGAAGCGATTCTTGTTCAAAAGCGGTGCGTTCATTATCCTTTATTTGATTTCTACTTTCATTATCGTTCCTATTGTCGCAAAATCTTTCGGACGAGTTCCATTGCCCGTGATGGAAACAAACGGAATACAACCACTAAATGTCGGAACATGTCTCTTGAATCGTCACTACGTGCGGCCAGCGATGAAAAGCGCTGTCATCAATACCATTAAAACAGTTCAACAACAGTTTCCGGAAGCTAAACTGAATTATCTCGATGCCAATTTCCCTTTCATTGATAGATTCCCGCTGTTCCCACATCTCAGTCACAATGATGGCAAGAAACTTGACCTGGCCTTTTTCTATCGTGATAAACTGACCGGCAACCCAACCGGGCGCCACCCTTCTTTTATTGGTTACGGCATTTGTGAAGAACCTCAACATGACGAAGAGGATGCTGCCGCCGGCTGCGAAGCGAAAGGTTACTGGCAGTATAGTCTGTTAAAAAAAATTGTCCCTCAATCTCAAAAAAAGAATTTCGTGCTTGATACCGAGCGCACAAAATTTTTGGTTGAGCAACTTGTGCGCCAGGAAAGTGTTGGAAAAGTCTTTATAGAACCTCATCTAAAAAAGAGGATGCATTTAGCCAGCAACAAGATCCGGTTCCACGGATGCCAGGCCGTGCGTCACGACGATCACATTCACGTGCAACTGAAATAGACTAAAACAGACTCAGGTTGCCTCGTTTTCGGAATTTGGTGAGATCGATAGGCGGCATTTTCTTTCCAGCGAAATATTTTCTTCTCGACACGTCAAAAAGTTGATGAATAGCATCTGCAAAATTTCCGTCGCCGCTCATCCGTCGGCCGAATTGCGAGTCGTTTACGTTGCCACCGTGCAGCGAGCAGATCTGGTGCCATACCTTGTCGAAACGATCAGGGAAATTTTTTCGGAGCCAGTCTTCAAATATTTTTCCGATGGCGCCATTCAATCTCACTACCGTCATGCCGGCAGTTAATGCGCCGTGATCGGCAGCAGCTTTTAATACTTGCGGTATTTCATGATGATTGAGTCCCGGGATGATCGGCGCGTTCATGATGCCCACGGGAATGCCGGCTTTCGAAAGCTCTTCCACGGTTTTGAGTCGCTTCATGGCGCTGGCAGTGCGGGGTTCCATCACACGGCGCAGATCTTCGTCCAGCGTGGTAATAGAAATATAAACGTGCACAAGATTATCTTTTGCCAGATCGGAAAGCAGATCGATGTCGCGAAGGATGAGGCTGTTCTTGGTGATCATGCCCACCGGATGGCGAAAGCGCGCGAATACTTTTAGGATGTTGCGGGTGATCTCAAACTTCCGTTCGAGTGGCTGGTAACAATCGGTGTTTCCGGAAACGCTTATAGGAACTGGCTGCCAATCGGGCTGCATCAAAAATTTTTCCAGCAGTTGCGGCGCATTTTCTTTGACAATGATCTTGGATTCAAAGTCCAACCCGGCGCTAAAACCCCAATACTCATGGGTGTTGCGCGCATAACAATAAATGCAGCCGTGCTCGCATCCCTGGTAGGGATTCATCGAGTACATCATGCCCAGGTCCGGACTCGTAACTTTGTTGACGATCTTCTTTGGACTCTCGTGAAAGACCTGTGTATCGGGTGCAGACATCAAGGGCTCATCCAAACCCTCTATATGATCAGTGACATACTGAGCCTTTAAGAACTTATTCTCGGTTTTAGTTTGGGCACCCCGTCCTTTGAAATAATCTTCCTCCATATAATCGGCCACGGGTTAACAACTAAATCATTTAGTATATTATAACTAATAATATTAGTAAATATACAATGGCCTTCACCTTGAAAGCCAGAGAAATCGTGTTATTTTTTGCGCTTGTAAAAATTAAAAAAGTGCTCGTTTACCTACCTACACCAGTGCAGGAAATCCGCGTCGGTATGCTTGAAAAGGCTGGAATACAACTCCTCGTCAAGCGCGAAGATCTGAACCACCCCACGGTTTCAGGCAATAAGTGGTGGAAACTCAAATATAACCTCGAGGAGGTCAAAAGACAGGGCCACACAACCCTGCTGACATTTGGAGGAGCCTACTCCAATCACATTTATGCCACAGCTGCTGCTGCTAAAGCCAGCAGGTTAAACAGCATCGGAATTATCCGCGGAGGGAAAGTGGTGCCACTAAATCCCACCCTTTCATTTGCCGAACAACAAGCTATGCGTCTTCATTTTGTTTCTCGCGAAGATTACAGAAAAAAAAACGACACGGGTTTTATTCAAAACCTCAAAGAACAATTCGGTGACTTTTATATGATACCCGAAGGCGGAACGAATATGCTTGCCTTGAAAGGTTGCGCCGAATTTGCGACAACAGAACTGTCCAGCATTTCATTCGACAGGCTGTATCTGCCTGTTGGCACCGGGGGTACTATGGCGGGTTTGATATGCGGATTCAAAGGCCAAAAAGAAATTGTAGGCGTATCTGTCTTAAAGGACGGCGGCTTCCTTATCGCAAACATCGATCACCAAGTGCAGCAATTTTCCGGCACTTCTTATGAAAATTGGTCAGTCCTCACCGCCTATCATCACGGAGGCTATGCGAAGGTTACGAATGAGTTGCTGGCTTTTATCCATCAAACAGCGAGCGCGCACAGCCTTCCGCTCGATCCCGTTTATACGGGCAAGTTGTTGTGGGCAATTATGAAAGAGGTTGAAGAGGGAAATGTCAAGAGGGGCACCGCCATACTTGCGCTTCACACGGGAGGGCTACAAGGCGCCAGCAAACTGCTTGAAGATCGTTAAGAATATCGCGACTAAAGTCATTTTGCCAATGATCAAGGTTAAATTTTAAAAAAAATAATTATAAGTGAATCCGTCATGCACAGTAAAAAAAAATAATTCACCGGTTTAGAGCCACTGAAAATAAATTTCACAGTGGGACTTTACATTGTCTGTCAAACCAACCTCTCTATTATGACCAATGTAAAAAGAACCCATTACCTGAATGTTGCATCGTTGCTGGCGGTGATGATCGTAACGTATGGCTGCTCGCCTGACGAGCTAACTCAAAAACACGTATCGAATGTAAAAGCGCGGCAAATTGTTCTGGGGAAGAAGTTGCAGAATCCATATTCGGTGAAAATTATGCAGCAAGCTTATGAAAAAGTCAGGGCATTAAATTCTGCGGGCCGCACTCAACAAGAGCTTGACATCCGAACAACACACCTATATGTCCGATTTTTGCCGGCTAATTATGCCCAGTACGATACACTCACCAGCGACACCACCATCTATTTTGAGGACCATCCGATTGACTATGAAATTGAACACCCTGGTGACTATTATCACGATCCTGCCATTGCCGATTCTTTGCCCACTTATCAATACACAGCGGTGCCTATCGATTATGTGGCACCCGATGGATTGGCGTTTGAGATCTTAGATGAATTGTATCTGCCCAAGGAAGATTCGGCATTGGAAGATGCAGGAGGCAGGGTCTCGCAACAGACAGAGCAATTGATCGACGAGCTTGAATATCAGGCATTGTCATTGACTGGAAACCTGCCTGGCGACGCCCTA
>JBMOKS010000194.1:0-2884 GCA_049324355.1 Bacteroidota bacterium | reverse complement strand
TGACCTACTCGTGCCGATCCGGTAATGCTCAATTGTAATAACTGGGCTCCCAACAGTATCATTATAGTTGAGATTGTCCAGAGAATTTGAAAGCTGATGATTTTGCGACCGGTGATGTCGACAGTAGGGAGGTGCTTGTGTTTCCGCCAGATCAAAAGTGGCAGCAAGATATTCATGGGGGGCAACACCAAAACGATCAGCGCCGATGAGTTAATGAATTTTAGAGGAGTGAGTTCTTCGCTCCCGGGTTTCGTGGGTGAACCGGGGGCAATCTCCTCCACCGAAACACTCAGGGCATCGGCAATGGCTTTCAACGTATACGGTCGCGGAGATGTAGTGCCTCGCTCAATGCGTTGTATGGTACGAAGCGAGGTGCGCGAGTTTTCGGCCAACAACTCTTGAGATATTCCTTTTCTCTTTCGCAGGGCGCTTATTTTTTCACCGATTGGCATGAGTACACAAAAGTAATGAATTGAGAAGAATCAGACTGGCCAATAACCATTGACTCATTGATCTAAACGCGGAATTAAAAAAGATGATCCTTTAAAATATTTAACCCCGCAACGAGTATGAGCACAGCAGTGATCCTTTTAATGTAAACGGGATTGAATTTTCTGGCGCCTAACCTTGAACCAACCTGTCCACCGAGCAGTACCGCGAGCAGCAGGGGCAACAAAAACACAGGGCGAAGGTCAGGAACACCGCGTTGAAATTGTCCGATAAGCCCGCTAATGGAATTTACCAAAATGAACAAACTAGCCAGGGCCGAGATCTTTCGGGCTTGAGACCAGCCCAGAAAATGAAGTATCGGAGAAAGAAATATTCCGCCGCCGATACTTACCAGTCCGGATAACAACCCGATACTGCCGCCCATGAAAATATTCAGACCTGTATTGTTAACCTTTTTGCTTCCTGCCTGAAGTTTTTCGGGTTGTATCCACAGAAACAGGGATGCGATCACGAGGGTAAAACCGAGAACTACAAAGAAGGTGTGTTGTTCCAATTTCATCTTCCCCCCAACAAATGCCATCGGCACACTGGCCACGAGAAAGGGCCAGACTTCTTTCCAGGTGATTTGCTTTTCACGATAAAAGATAAAAACACCGCCCGACACTACGATGATGTTGCATAACAAGGCAGTGGGCCTGATAACTTCGGGTAGAAGCATGAATAACGGCTGGGCCAATAGCGCCAGGTAACTTGAGCCACCACCAAAACCAACCGACGCATAAACGAGCGCGATCGCGAAAAAGCCTACAACTAAAATCAAAAGATTTGAATCCATAATTTACTCGGCGCTCTTAACTTCTATGGTTTCAAGTTTTTTTGAAGCGTCTGCGGGTGGCGCTGTATTCGGTGGTGATCATGAGAATATTTTCATCTGTAGTGCTGTCTCTTTCGCCGGACTTGGCGGAGACATTGTGAATAGGTTGCTTTTTCATTTGGGTTTACCCTCCGATAGTTGACATGGATTCGTGGGCAAGTTGATGATCTTTTCTTCTCTGCTCCGCTTCGAAGCCTGTGGCAGGCCGGCTGTTGAATGCTTTTAACAAAGCTTCCTTAATGTGCTCATCATCCTTGCCCGAGCGGAAAAGTTCTTTAATATTGAGAACGCCGTCATCATACAGACAGGTTTTCAGCGTGCCTTGCGCAGTAACACGAATACGGTTGCAAGTGCCGCAAAAAGTACGGCTAAACGCTGCGATGATACCGATGGCACCCAGGTGCCCGGGGATGCGGTAATGTTCGGCGGTTGAATTTTCCGGGTCCGGAACTTTGTACAATTCAGGATAGCGCGCCTGAATGTGGTTCAGTATTTTTTTGTAGGTCCAGCTTAGCGTTGGGTAATGATGGCCTTCGCCGTTGAAAGGCATCTCTTCGATAAACCGGACCGACACGTTTTTCTTTTTGGTGAGTTCTGTCAGCGGAATGATGTCGTCGATATTTTTTCCGTCCATCACTACGGCGTTGATCTTTACGGGTATCTCAAAATTCTGTAGTAGTTCGAAGGTCTCCCAGGTCTTGTCAAACTCATCGCGTCGGGTGATGATCTTAAATTTTTCTTTGTCGAGTGTGTCGAGACTGAGATTGACAGATGCGATTCCTAATTTTTTAAGTTCAGGAATGTAGGGAGCCGTAAGCACACCATTGGTGGTTAGGTGCAAAGCTTTTACACCAGGAATTTCAACAATTCTCCGGATCAGTTTCATCAGATCATTGCGCACAAAAGGCTCGCCGCCCGTGAGCCTGATCTTCGATATGCCCATGGAGGCCATCAGCGTGATGAGACGTTCAATCTCTTCAAAAGAAAGCAATTCTTTTTTGGGCAGATAATGGATGCCCTCCCCTGGCATACAATAGAAACAGCGCAGATTGCACCGATCGGTAACTGCCAGCCGAAGGTAGTTCAATGGACGTCCATGATTGTCGAACAGCGTTGCCAAAGTATCGAGTTTGACGTTAAAGATAGGAAATCATATTTTTATAGGCGAATTCGCTTTCAATTCCTGGTGGATCCTTCTTTCTACTTTGTGTTGGTGAGATACAATTAAGCGGGGCCAGAGGTATATCAGCACAAGTTTAAACGCTATGACAAAGTATAAGGTTAAAGCATTTGGTATTACCAAAGACATTCTCGGTGGAAAGGAAACAGTCGTTGAGGTGGCCGGACAAACGGTTGGAGATCTCCGTCGAGAATTGACCAGCCGATATCCGAAGCTGGCGGGCTTAAGGTCGCTCATGGTTGCCGTCAATAATGACTATGCCGAAGACCATGTAGCCCTGAAAGACTCAGACGAAATTGCCTTGATCCCGCCGGTCAGCGGAGGTTGAGCCAGCGCCGGCAAAACTCTGCTCTGGAGGCTTCAATTTCGTACCCGTCGTT
>JBMOKS010000193.1:0-2890 GCA_049324355.1 Bacteroidota bacterium | reverse complement strand
TCCCGGCAACGACGACTGGGACGCCAATGTGGGCGCACGCCTGCTCTACCACCTCAGCAATTGGATGGCCGTATCGCAGAAAAAATTGAAAACTTCATGAGTTCACAGTTCCAGCGCCTCTGGGCTAGGAAACAAATACAATTGACATTTTTAATTAAATTTGCGGTTCGGTTATGAAAAAAGTCGCTTTTTACACGCTGGGATGCAAGCTTAACTACTCAGAGACGTCTACCATTTCCCGGATGTTTGAGGAGAAGGGCTATAAAAAAGTGGACTTTAGCGATACGCCCGACATATTCATTATTAATACCTGCTCGGTCACTGAACATGCCGACAAAAAATGCCATAAAGTGGTGCGCGAGGCGCGGGCCATTTCACCCAATGGATATGTGGCCATCATCGGCTGTTATGCCCAGCTCAAACCGAAAGAAATTTCCGAAATACCCGGCGTAGATGCCGTGCTTGGAGCAGCCGAAAAATTCAGACTCGTAGAGTTGCTCGACGGCTTCGTGAGAAAACCACAGGCCGAGATATTTGCCTCTGACATTACTGCTGCACAATCCTTCAATTCCTCCTATTCGATCCACGACAGAACACGCACTTTTCTGAAAGTACAAGATGGCTGTGACTATTCATGCTCGTTTTGTACAATCCCTCTGGCCCGCGGCAATAGCCGAAGCGACAGCGTTCAAAACATTTTGAAAACTGCGCGCGAAATTGCCCAGACCGAAGTGCGCGAAATCGTGCTTACAGGCGTGAACACCGGCGATTTTGGTATTCGAAATGGAAATAGAGAAGAACGTTTTATCGACCTCATCAACGCACTCGATCATGTTGATGGTATCGACCGGTTCAGGATATCGTCCATAGAACCTAACTTGCTGACCGACGAGATCATTGACTTCGTGAGCACATCGAAAAAATTTGTGCCTCACTTTCATATTCCGCTTCAATCGGGATCGAACAAGATTCTGAAACTGATGCGCCGCCGTTACCTGCGCGAACTATATGCCGAGCGTGTTGAGCGCATTAAATCACGTATGCCCCACTGTTGCATTGGCGTTGATGTAATCGTCGGTTTCCCCGGTGAAACTAAAGATGATTTTCTAGAGACGTACGCCTTCTTGAATGAATTGAATATCTCCTACCTGCACGTGTTTACTTATTCCGAACGGAAAAACACGCTCGCCATCTCCATGCCCCAAACCGTGCCGCACCGTGAACGCGCGGAGCGTTCGAAGATGCTGCATATTTTGTCTGACAAAAAGAGGCGGAGGTTCTACGAAGAAAACCTCGGTCGCGAAGCCATCGTACTTTTCGAAAATGATGTAGAGAATGGCATGATGCACGGATTCACAGAAAACTACATCCGTGTAGCTGCCAAATACGACCCGATCCTGATCAACGAACTGAAACCGATCCGACTCATTTCCATCAATTCAGACGGCCTGGCGGAGGCTGAGGAATTGGGCTATGAAACCCTGACCCACTTAAGCTAAGTTCTTTTATCGGCGTTTTATGCAGTTTTAACGTTGGTTTTGACGCCCCATGCCCAATTTATGACGACAAGGGCAGACCCATTCCCTATGGGTAGGAACAAACCCTGTTTGTTAACTATTTAAGCTGCCCACCAAAATCACGTTTTTCTATGCAATTCACTGAATTATAGATAATTATAAATTATAGCCACGAAAAATTGACGTCATAATCCCGTCGCTACGCTTGTAATATTGTGGTATAGAAAACCACTTTTTGATCTGTAATAGAGCTAAAATGAAGCGAAGCGGCCGTAGTTATTACATCTCTCTTGTTCTGACCGACTATAAAAGGCAAGAGTTGCAGCGGCAGTATACTTTTGAATCACCAAACAACAACAACACCCATGAAAAAAGTCATCCTGTTCTGCATCGTCGCCATGGTAGCCTTGTCATCTTGCAGTTTCGAAACTTACAACGGATGCCCCGCTTATTCGCACCAGAATAAGAAGACCAAACATGGTCACAAAGCTCAGGCTAAATTCCACAAACGCAGCGTTAAGAAGCACTCGCTTATCTAAGGAGGAATTTATTTCTTGATGATGCCGTCATGGATCTCGAGTCTGCGATCGGCCATCTTCGACAGTTCTTCGTTATGGGTAACAATAATGAAAGTCTGACCGAGTTCTTTGCGCAGTTGGAAAAATAGTGTATGAAGTTCTACGGCATTCTTTGAATCAAGATTACCACTAGGTTCGTCAGCCAGAATCAGGTCTGGCGAATTGATCAAGGCGCGTACGACCGCCGTTCGTTGTTGTTCCCCTCCCGATAGTTCTGATGGCTTATGAAGTTTCCGGCCATTCAACCCCAGCATTTCCATTAACTTCTCCGCTCGTTGAGTAAGTTCTTTTTCGTCTCGGCCGGCGATCATGCCAGGGATAATAATATTTTCGAGTGCGTTGAACTCCGGTAGAAGATTATGGAATTGAAAAACGAATCCAATGGATCTGTTCCGGAACGACGCCAAATCTTTTGACGATTGCGCAAATACATCGCGATCGTGAATAAAGACTTTACCCAAGTCGGGTGTATCGAGCGTACCCAAAATATGAAGCAATGTACTTTTGCCAGCGCCCGAGGCTCCGACAATCGCCACAATCTCACCTTTCTCAACTTGCAGGTCGATGTTCTTCAAAACACTGAGATGCCCGTAGGATTTTTGTATTCCGGTAGCCCTTAACATGACCTTATCGTGTAGTTTTCTTGAAATAAAGATTTAAATAAACTAGTTTCGCTCCAAAACAAAAAATTCATGAACATACACGAATACCAGGGCAAGGAAATTCTTAAGAAATTCGGTGTTACCATCCAACGTGGCATTGTAGCTGATACTCCGGATGCTGCAGTCGCGGCGG
>JBMOKS010000192.1:0-2891 GCA_049324355.1 Bacteroidota bacterium | reverse complement strand
CGAGTAGGTCACTTTCCTATGCTGTTGCTTGTTTATTTTCTCATGCTAGGCCTCAATATTTTTTTTATCGTCTTGTCGGCGTTCCAAATTAAGACCGACGTTTCCCGTGTGTTGCGGTTTTTGCCAACGCTGTTTTGATCCCCAAAAAAACAAATGTCGTAAGAATGACGCACTTGTGGCGTAATCAAATCGCTTTCCCAAGCCGCATTTTGGTGTTTTTAAATTCGACATATGAAAAAATTACTATTGCTGGCGTTGGTGACAGCGATCACCGCCTTCATCACTTACCTGTTGGTTTACAATCATTTTACCGGCCTTTTTCCGTGGAGCGAGCCCGATGAGCAAGCTCGCACACAAGTTATCGTGGACTCCAAGGTGCTCAATGAAGAAAGGACGATTATTGTTCAACTTCCAAGGAACTACGATTCCCTGAAACGCTACCCGGTGATGTACGTGCTTGACGGAAACACGGAAGAGCTGGTCAACACCTTTCAAGTGCTATCAGAGGCCGGATACGCACCTTCCTGCGTGGTTGTGGGTATCCCTAACCTGAGTGCCCAAAGCCGGCAAAGGGATTTAACTCCTCCTTATTTAAAAATGGATATTGACAAGGCTGATAGTCCGCCAGGTCAGGGTGACCGTTTCCTTACGTTTATTGCCACTGAGCTGATCCCTTTTATTGAAAATAACTATTCGGTTTCTGACTACAGAATGTTTAGCGGAAGCTCGCGGGGCGGCCTGCTGGTTATGCACTCGTTAATGTTTAAACCCGAGTTGTTTCAAGCCAGGTTCTGTTTTAGCTCACCATTCTGGCGGCAGGATCAGATGATAGTTTCTAAGGTCAGGGAGTTCTTAAACTCCCGCGACAGTTTGTCAAATTTCATTTATCTGTGCGTGGGTGAAGCCGAGACCGAAAATATGAAAACAGGATTTGAAGCCATGACAAAACTGTTCAGACAAACGTCTGTACCTGGCCTTACCTTCGAATCAAATTATACGGCAGGTGCCGACCATCAAAATAACACTGAACTTTCTATGGCCACCGCCATTGGTAAATGGGCCCGATATGCCAGGAAGTATGGACAAACACCTTCCCTGCCCGAAAATAAGGTCCTGGCCGGCCAGTAGTCGTTAAAAAAACAAAGAAACTTTGTGACTTTTGAGCACCTCCTTAAACTAATGAGGAGTACCTTATTTAGATGGTCGATAAAGCCGAGTTTGTTAACATCATCCAGGAAAACGAAGGGATTATTTTCAAGATCTCCAGTTTTTATTCCGCCGACGAGGAAGACCAGAAGGATCTTTACCAGGAAATCGTTTATCAGCTGTACAAGTCCTTCGACTCGTTCAGGAACGAATCCAAATTTAGCACCTGGATGTACCGCATCGCGCTCAATACATCAATCACTCATTTAAACAAGGCGAAACGGCGGGGAAACAGCGTACCCATAGACCAGGCCATCTTAAACCGGATGGATCAAAAAGATACTGTGACAGAAGAGAGGATCGCACTTTTATACGAACAAATTAAAGTTCTCAGCTCGGTAGAAAAAGGTCTTATTTTACTTTATCTGGAAGAGAAAAGTTACGAAGAGATCGCCAGCATCACTGGTTTCACCACCTCCAACGTGGGCACGCGCCTGAACCGGATCAAACAAAAGCTAAAGTCTCAACTTAAACAGATTGTGTGATGGAATTGGATGAAATGAAAAATCTCTGGGGACAAATGTCATCCGAGATCGAAAAACAGAAAAAATTAACCGACACTATAATTATTAAGATGACAGAAGACCGCTACAAAAACAGGTTGAAGAATATCGCATGGTCCGAAGCCGTGGGCACATTGGTTTGCTTCGCAGGACTTCTGCTCATTCTGATCAATTTCCAGATACTCAACACATGGTATTTAGCGGTTGCCGGATCGGTATCAGCGTTTTTTCTGTTGATTTTGCCGATACTCTCCCTGAGAAGCCTCAGTCAGTTCAGAAACATTAACATCTCAGGCAACAATTACAAAGAAACCCTGATGGCTTATGCTCAGGGCAAGAAAAGATTTCTCTTTATACAAAAACTGAGCTTCTATCTCAACTTTATTTTAATCCTGCTGATGATACCCGTCATGGGAAAAATAATAGCCGGGAAAGATCTCCTTACCGAAACAAAAACGTGGATATGGTTCGCACCGTTAGCCATCCCGCTCTATTATTATTTTGCACGCTGGGTATTGAAAGGCTACACCCACGCAGCCCATGACGCCGAAAACATACTGGCGGAGCTGAATTCCTGATCAAACTTATGAATACTCCTGAGGAAGGCCCGGCCTGTTTTGGATCGGGCCTTTGATTTTACCGGAGCCCGTCCCCCAACAATCTTTTAAAAAAAATAATAAAATCTTATTTAGTTAGGATTCCTTACTATATTTACACCCGTTAGCATGCAGACGAATTTTAAACACCCTAAACAAACACAAATGAAAAAGATGACAACAATTCTAGGCTTACTGATTTTAAGCCACACCACAACCATGGCGTGCGACAAGTGCGGAAATTACGACAACAACAATTTCAAGATTAAGTCGGCTTCGGTGACGCACGACAAGGATCTTGGCATTTTGATCTGGGAAATCAAAGTTGAAGGCAATGCGGGTGCCACCACGCCTAAACCTATCGGGCAGCTCAACGGCGCTCCGGTATTGGGTTATGTATTTCCTACAACCTTAAAACCTACAGACGTTGGCTTCAATCAAACTGAAGGCATCGTTGCGCTGGCCCTCACGTCGCACCCTGACTTTGACGACAGTCCGCTGTGGGATGAAAATGTGGATGGAAAATTTGACAACGACGGAATCACCTGGCACCCACATTGGGTTGTGCTGACGGAAGACAAAAGAG
>JBMOKS010000191.1:0-2893 GCA_049324355.1 Bacteroidota bacterium | reverse complement strand
CGAAGACTGGAACACAGATACTCATAGACTGCGCGAAAATGCCGAATTCATTGACGATTTTGTTGCTCTTCTCGAACGAATTGAAAAGCAGCAACTAGCTGAGTACAAGCAGCAATTCAAAAAATATCTCAATGAAGAAATGATAACAAAGATGTCTGATTTCCAGACTTGGCTTGAACGGCAGGAAGAGGAAATTGAAGAGAATGTCGAACTTCTCAATCGATCATTGGGTAAGATAAATTTTCGACAGCTTCCACGAACGTTTATTTCGCTTCAATCTGAAAAGGACTATTCCCCTAAGGTAAAGGATTTCAAAATCAAGCTTAACGAATGGAAGCCAAATTTGGTGGAGTTTGAGCGAACCAAGGATGACATGATTCTTGAAGAGAGCTTCAACAAGATCAAAGCCCTGTTGGATCAATTAACTGTTGATGAAAATTCGAGAAAGGAAGTACTCGATGTACGAAACTGGTTAAAATTTAAGGCCGTTGAGTTACATAAAGAGGATCCAACGAAACCATTTCGATCATATACTGGAACCGCTAAGCTATCCGGTGGAGAGGGTGCCCAGTTAACATACACCATTCTTAGTTCTGCTATTGCTTATCAATTTGGAATTCACTCCGAAGGTCTAAATACCAATTCGTTTAGATTTATTTGCGTTGATGAAGCGTTTAGTAAGCAGGATGATGAAAAAGCCAAATTCTTAATGGAACTGTGCAAGCAACTTCATCTTCAGCTCATGGTAGTTTCTCCGGCTAAGGCAGAAGAAGTTGCAATCGTTGAACCGTATATCGCTAGAGTGCACTTTGTCCAAAGGAAAAATCATCGAAACTCGGTGGTCTTTGATATGCCGATTAAACAGCTACAGGAGCATCGCCAACAATATCTACAATCGGTATAGGACATGATTACTCTTGACGAGATAAAGAAGAAAGCCGTTAAGGCATACCCGTTGTTTTTAAAAAGCCGGCTTCGTAATGAGAGTTTCTTTCCCTTTGTATTACGATCAGACAAAAGCTTATCAAACGATTTTGTATTGATGAGCAAGCAAATCGCTGAGCTTATGTCAGGCTCCAAAGACCGGGTCGGATACGGCTACGAAGTTCAATCGCGATCCGTGAAGACCAGGAGTCATGGGACTCAGGACATCCCAGAAGTAATTTCCTTTCGAGACGAAGACAACTACCTAAAGTTTATTAGTAAGAGAAATGAGTTCACTGCGTTTCAAATGAACGTGCAACTCATTAGAAATTCAATGCCAATTCTTGGGAACTGGGTTATTGAAAATCCATTGACAATAATCTCAAATGACAAAAAATGGTCTGACTTACTGAGAGTTTGTGATTGGTTCGTCAATCATTTTGAACCTCAAAGATATTACATACGCGAGCTACCGATTTCTGTCCACACAAAGTTTATTGAAGACAACAAAACGGTATTAGGTAAAATGCTTGACCATCTCATTCCCGATAAAATCAACAACGCGGAGAATGAGTTTGAGAAAAGGTATCACTTAAAGTATATTCAGCCATTGGTGCGGTTTAGATGGTTGAGACCGAAAGATGGTGAAGGTTTTTACGATGACATTTCGGTACCTATGGACCAGTTCCTAGCAACTCCGCAACTGTGCAGCCGAATCTTCATCATTGAAAACAAAATGAATTTTTTGACTTTCCCAGAAGTTCCAGAATCCATTGCGGTCTGGGGAAAAGGGTTCGCGATTGAAAACCTTAGATATGCAGCTTGGCTTAGTCAAAAAGAGATATTCTATTGGAGTGACCTGGACATTCAAGGCTTTCAGATGCTATCACAGATGAGATCTTATTTCCCTCAAACGAAAGCATTTTTAATGGAGGATATTTTCCTCTCATTGCTTGAAGAATTCATTGTGCCCGGAACACCCGCAAGCATAAATTCTCTTACTCACTTAGATGAAATAGAAAGGGCTCTATTCGAAAAATTAAGAGAAGGGAATATTAGATTGGAACAAGAGCGTATCCCGCAGGTTCGAGTTATAGAAGAAGTCGCTAAGCTCCGTTGAAAGTCATCCTTGAATTTAATGCGTCAATTGGTGTAAGTAAGATCCTGACTAGCTGGCTTTCGGTAGTGGGGTCTACGCACTCAGGGCGGCTTTTACCTAAATTGAAGTAGTTCCGACTTAATCTGACAGTTGGGTTAACTTAGAAGTGCAAACTATCAAGTTAAACCCTTTAAACTGTCAGAAATGAGAACAGAAACGAAGTTAATCAAAACCAAATTAGGTCTTATAAATTTAGCTGAACATTTAGGTAATGTCAGCCAGGCGTGTCGGATGATGGGTTATTCCCGCGACAGCTTTTACAGAATCAAAGAGCTTTATGATACGGGTGGTGAACTGGCTTTGAAAGAAGTTAGTCGCAGGAAAGCTATTCCCAAGAATCGAGTTGAGCCTGAAGTTGAGCAAGCTGTTGTTGAAATGGCTGTTGAACAACCGGCTCTCGGTCAAGTTCGCGTAGCGAACGAGCTTCGTAAGCGAGGCGTCTTTATTTCCCCTTGTGGAGTTAGATGTGTCTGGCAGCGCCATGACATGGAAACTTTTCCTAAGCGCCTGGCCGCATTGGAAGCTAAGGTTGCTCAGGAAGGCCTGATCCTTACGGAGGCTCAAATGATCGCCATGGAACGCAAGCGGGAAAAACGCGAAGCCGCTGGAGAGATTGAGACGGAGCATCCAGGCTATTTAGGTGCCCAGGACACCTACTACGTTGGCAACATCAAAGGTGTTGGGTGACTGTACTGGTAAAACTCAGCCACTGTACTGGCGCAAAGTGAGCCACCCTGATTTGCTGTGATAAAGCTATACTTTATTTTTTGATTTTTCTTTGCGTAACGATTCACCCATTAGCTCGATCTT
>JBMOKS010000190.1:1846-27017 GCA_049324355.1 Bacteroidota bacterium | reverse complement strand
CGGCCATCCCAAAGTCACCATTGAGCGCTTTACGGATCGTTAAGCTGCAAGGTGACAATCAGCACATCCTTGCCGGACAATTACCTCCCGATAGTTTAGTAGTGGAAGTACGCGATGGCAACAACCAGGCAATACAGGGTGCGCGCCTCACATTCTCCCTTGAAAAAACTTCGCCGGTTACGGCAAACTTCGAAGAAGATCCAAATCTTCGCACGATCACCGATTACTACGGAAGGGCGGCCATTCGCGTGCGGCCGCAACAAGGTGTTGGAGGAAAGTTTAAAGTGCTCGTCACGGTGGCAGGGGTTCCCGGCGTGTCAGAAGTTTTCAACCTTGAATCGCATGTGCCGGTTATCCAGCCTTTGCAAAATAATCCGACGGGTCCGTTCATGTATGGCGAGAAGTATTCATTTTACTTTCACCTCGACATCGGTCAGCCGTTGTATGGCCGACAGCTGACCGTAGACAGCCACGATCCCATCACAATAAGGGTAGAGCCTCTCAACGCCGAAGCATCGGTTAAGTATGTCACCATCCCCGGGCCATCTGTGATCTATCAGGATAACACTATTTTTCAGGTGGACATCACGCCTTCTTCTACAGGTGGCACATCGCTTACCACGCAGACATTTAATCTGAAGCTCGAAGCCTTGAATCTTCAAGGCGTTCAGCCGCTGAACATAACCAATCAATTCATCGTCACGCCTTTTAATGCCACACATCTCAAGGGCATGAATATCGCTAACAATGGATTCGGTCCTGCGAGCGAGGTGTTTGACGACCTGCGCTTGTATCTGAAGGTGATTTCCGGTCATGGCGCACCTGATCCGAACAATCCAGGCCAGCTTCTGCCACAGAAAGCTTTTCCAGGCGGCACCTTGTCAACACCATTCCAGGTAGAAGTGAGCGACGGCACGTCAACGCCCTACTTGTTTTCTACCGACCGCACCTACATCGACTGCACACAAACCGTTACCAAGTCAAACCTGAAAATACAATGGACGGCCGTGGGAGGGGTGTTGTCAACCTCGCCCAACAAAGGCACGCTCGTGAGACTGGAAGCGCCGCCGAACGAAAAAGTTTATTTTACGGCCACGGGCCCCGCGCCCTGGGCCGTCATGGCAAACTTTAATGGAAATGTATGGGATGAAAACGCTCAACCCATCAACTATTTTATCAAACGCAACACGACTAACTCCGCGGGAAATCCGGTGGTCGTCAGCGATCCGTACTGCATTTACAAACCTGGGTTGGCCGTGAACATCAGCCGTGTATTTTTTATTCAGCTGCCGGAAGCGATCGGTTTGGAAGATATCTCAAAAGCTACTGCATCGGCGCATGGGCCGTTGTTAAAACAAGTAAAGAGCGGTTTGCCAGTAAAAATCCTTGTTCAGGGTGTTTCCCCCTTGACGTCGGGATCGGTGTTGGAGCCTATGAAAATGGAATCGCTGCTTTCGACTGGCCTTCCTGTAGCGCCCTATACGGGTACAACTCTGACATTCAAACAAGACATTCCGCTCAGTGTACAAACCAATGGCGACATCCAGTCGGGCACTATTGTGTTGATACAAAATGAGAACAAAACTTCTGCGGGCATTGGTCATGCCATGTTGCCGCTCTCGCAGGTCAAAGCATCTGTGCACAACGTGATGATCGCCGTGAAAACAGCAGGGCGCAAACGGAAAAGACTCCGCTTCGGCGACGGCAGCCTTGATGGTGATACGGAATTTACGTTTGAGTCGCCCGTAGCAACAAGCCCAACCGGCGGTTTGGCGCAATCTATTACACTACACAATGGAGAATTTATGCTCAACCGCTGCGACCTCAACTTCCCTTCCAGGGTGAAAGATATTTCGGTATGCAGAACTTACCGCAGTCAGCTCAAATCAGTGGTTGACCCTGATAATGAATACGACGTGCCCGAACCCTTCGGGCCAGGCTGGATACTTGACGCGGGCATTTATCTCGAAGTGGCTCACAAACATTTGCGCTACTGGGACGATCATGGCGTGTGCTTCGACTTTCCGTATCAATATCCCGGCAAAGGGCAGTTCGTGTTCATGACTGTGAACCGCGATATTACCGCCGACCAAAGCGCCTACGAAATGCGCGATCGTCATGGTAATGTTTATCATTTCAACATAGACGGCACCCTGCGCTTTATCAAAGACAGGTTCAAGAACAGGTATGACTACGAATACAACGAGAAAGCGCAGCTGGTAAAGATCAAAGACTGCATGCAACCCGGCAAACGCGCGATCACCATCACCTGGCATGACGACACAAAGGCCAATCGCGAAAAGTATTTGGCCGGAAAGGTGATGCAGATCGAAGACTTCGACACGCGAAAGACACGGTATGAATATTATGAAAAAGCGCCTGCAGGCAGCACACAAGTAGGTGCGCCGGGCTTTCTTAAAAAAGTAACCTTCCCAGAATGCGAAACCGTGATGGAAGGCAGCACCGCTACAGTAATGTTCAGCAGCTACGAAAAGTTTGAGTACGAGCAAAACACACGCGCCGGTTGGATTCTGAAGTCGGTAACGGCGCTCGACAGCAAAGGCGCGGAGCAGGTGCGACTCGTCAACGAATACAATGCGGATGCACGTATCATCAAACAAACCGATGGCCCCGGCGAATACACCGTTCAATACGCGCTCGACCCCGTCACAAAAAACACCTTCGTCGATTACAAGAATAAGAATGACTTCATTACAAAGTTTGTCTTTCCTCCGTCGGCATATTGGGACAGCGCGGCACCGATTGAGCTGAAAGATCCGGAAAACCATGTCACTTCGTTGAAATACAATTACGACGGCCACCTCACTTACATTAAACCACCCATGGGAGGGTACACCGAGTATGTGTACGACGAGGATTCGCAATTCGCACGCCATCGCGCCGACCTGTTGGCAGAAATAAAGACTTCGGATACGGGCGAGAAACGTATACACACCTCAACCTATAGTAGCCGGTATCACTTTCCGCTGTTGGTGGTGAGGCCGGAGGGAAATTTACAAGGCGTGGATCCGGAATTGTTTGTCACCGTATCCAACTACGACCACCAGCGCGGCACGGGCGACGCCGGCAACATCGTAGACACCTACGGACCGCGAACCATGAACATAGTGAACGTTCCCGTTAACACCACAGACCGCCGGCCCACATGGATTGAAGAAAATCCCAAACAAGAATACGCCTACAATTCCTTCGGCCAGGTAACAACGCACATCGACGAACGCGGTGTAAAAACTGAATACGACTATTACGCTGCTGACAGTCCTACCGAAGGAACGATCAGTGCAACGGGAGGAGGCTTGCTTGCTCAGGTGCGCTTTGATACGGAGGTGAATGCGAAACGTACGCTGCATCTGCCCGGCGACGATGCTATACCTCAAGTGAAAAAGATCACGTATGCCTACACCGGCCTGGGGCATGTAAAAGAGATCACCGACCAATATAACACCAAGACCAAACACACACTGAATAAATTAGGCAAGGTGATCAAAACAGAAAGTGGCGACGGTATTGCCGGGCTTCACGCAACCCAGGAAAATCACATCGGTCCCGGCGGCGAGATTGTGCGGCATAAAGAGATCAAACACGGTACCGACGGCTTTGAACTGGTGGTTGACTACGAGTTTTTCGCCGACGGTCTTATGAAATCAAAGTCAACAAAAATGAATGGCGCTCTGCTGGGCACCGAAACCTTTTTGTACGACAAGGGCGACAGGATCGTTACTACCACCGACAGCCAGTCTGGTGCCCAAACGTCGCACGAATACGATAAGCGAGATCTCGAAACCAAAACAACGGTGATCTCAGGTGTGCTCAACCTTGTGACAGAAAGAAAATATACGGCCCATGGAAGTTTGAAAGAAACCAAAGAGCCGTCGGGAGATATTACAACCATGGCACAGAACGGGTTTGGCGAGACCATCAAAGTGACGGATCCGGCAGGTATTACGACCGAAACCGTGCTGAACGACGCAGGAGTGCCGGTGGTGTCGCTGAAGAAAAATCCGGCAGGTAAGATCATCGCCTGCAAAGAAATTGTAGTTGACGAATATACCCGCGTGCGGCGGTGTTATGACCTTCGGTTCAATAGCAATACAACAACTTCGTCCACGAGGTCCCGGTATCGTAAGATCCCTGAGAACCTGGGCATTAGCAACGGCCAATACCTGGCGTCGCTCGGAGAGGCACTTATGGATTCCGGTTTCGGACCCGGCGACGGGCGGACCACAACCGACTTTGTATGGAGCGTCTCCGGCGAAATGATACAGCTTAAGAACGACGGTCTGCAGCAGCTCATGACACGGCAGGATGCGCTGGGTCGCACACTTGAAAAGGAGAACAGAGAGGCTGCCCGTGTCAACATGTCTTACAACGACGCCACACGCGAAATCGAAAGCACCACCACAGCGCGTACCGACACCACGCCACCGGAAGCGCACGAGTTTAAGACGACACAAAAGTTTGATGACGCCGGGCGTCTTGAAACAGAGACAGATGAACACAACCGCGTCAGTACTTTTAAATACGATGAGGTCATGCTGTCGGGTATCGTGAACGCAGAAAATACGGAGGTCACTTTTAAATACGATGGCCTGAAAAACCTGGAAGAAGTCCAGACAGCGCTTACGGTGATGGGGCAAAGCACAGACCCTGAGCTTCAGAATAGCATAGCCCAGTATAATCCGGGTAAAACCATACGGCGACAAACGAAACTTGACAGCCACGGTCGACTGGTATCGAGCAAGAACATGGCCGGTCACGAATATCAGTATGTGTACAAGGACAATCTGCTATCGGAGATCATTTATCCCGCGGCAAAGTCTACCGGCAATCAGGGTGCGAAGGAATCTTTTGTGTATAACAAAAGCAACGGCCGACTTGAATCATACACTGACGCCAGTGGTTTGCTGACAACGTACAGCTACGACAAAGATCGCCTTACGCAGGTCACGATCGGCCAAAAGATGTTGTCGGTCAAATATACCGACCAGGGTTATTTGGAAGAAATAGAAGACGCGAGTAATGCCGGAGGAAAGGTGACGTACAAGTACGATTCCGTGGGCAATGTTATCAGCAAGACTGAGATGGACAACGGCCAGCTGCGTACCACCGAATTCCAGTATGATGGAGTCGGTCGCCTGTCCAAGACCATTTACGGTGCGGGCGACTTCCTTGAAAACATCTATGATGAAAAAAGCGGATTGCTCAAGGAGGTGAGAGATCAACAGGGCACGATGGTAAGCTATCGATACTTCGGTGATAGTATAAAGACCGAAGAGAGGAGCGGTCTGGTGACAACCTATTTCTACAGCAATGGTCATCTTACCGGAAGGGAGGTGGTGGGCGCAAGCGCGGGCAACATCCGCACAACGTGTCGCTTCGATATCATGGACCGGCTTATTGAAAAGACCGAAGTATTTGCCGGTAACACAACCACCCAGCGCTTCGACTACGATTCTGCCGGGCGTATCCTCAAGGAAGAGCTTACACTCTCGTCGGTGCCGCAGCCGCTGCTGATACGTTACTATTATGATGGCGACAACAACATACGCAAGTTTGAACGCGACGAGTTGGACATCACCAATGGCGATATCATACGTGTTACCCGCGAACAAGAGTTTGATGAACGTGGCGTGATCGTGGCTTTTACCGAAACACGCCAGTCGGTGCTGCTTCCTGTGGTGGTACCGTAGAAAGCAGAAAGTAGAAAAGCAGAAAGCAGAAAGTAGAAAGTAGAAAGCAGAAAGTAGAAAGTAGAAAAGCAGAAAGTAGAAAGCAGAAAGCAGAAAGCAGAAAGTAGAAAGTAGAAAGCAGAAAGTAGAAAAGTAGAAAGCAGAAAATAAAAAATAAAACAGCAATATTATGCCAACTGAAATCAAATGGCTCGGCGATAGGCTGAGGGACGACGGCAACCAGGTTTACGATTACGACAACAATTGGCGATTGGAGTTTATCCGTCAGAAAAACGGAAAGATCATTCAGTATGAGTACGATAACATGAACCGGCTGAAGGCTCGCACAAAAAAAAATGCCATAGGCGATCCTGGCGTGCGCGAAACGTTTACGTCCACCCAACAAGGAGCGTCGGGCAGGTTCGACATCCGCATCAACAACACGATCACAGAGTCGTACTTCTTTACCAATCATTCGCTTATACGGTTCACTATAGGCTCGCGTAACTACGTCATCGATACAGAAGAAAGGATACAAGGTGTACATGCGCTCATCAAGATATTCGAAGTCACCCAGCCACCGATTGGCCCACCGAGTCGAGTGTTGCGTCAGGCCTTTATTTTCGACGGCGCCGGCAACATCTACATTCCCCTCGACCCAAACCTGCAGCCGACAAACCAGGCAACGCTCATACCGCGCTTCATGTTCATGAACCAATATTATGACGCAGACGCCGGCATCTATTACATGTTCGAGCACCAATGGTACCATCCGACGTTGCAAGTGATGCTTGATCACAAATATCCATTCTTCTTTCCGCCGCCAGAACCGATGCCGTATCAGGGTGCTATCTATCCGGCACCACCTTGGTGGGCAGCGCCACGTTACCCGCGAAAGACGATCGGCGATGTGATCGGCCTTCTTGCCTCTATGGTGCCCGAAGAAGTAAGCTCGAGAGTTTCGGGCGGATGCCGGGTGTTGGGCGGAGGTATCGTGATCCTCACCGTTGTTGCGCCTGCCGATGCGTCGGTAGTGGGTCTGGTCATTGGCGTGCCGCTGGGCATGTGGTCAGTAGATCAGATCAGCACCGGTCTCGGAGAGTTGTATTATGGTGCGCACTCGCGCACTATGGGCGGTCGTGCCATTCAGTCGGTGGCTGGCAACGGCACGCTCGGCAAGATCGGCACCTTCGCCTATGATACGATACCGGGTTTTATCAGCCTGCCAGCAGGTGCAACGCGCGCAACGGCAATCGAGAGGGTGTCGCAGGCATTGCCACGCGTGCAGGCCGCCGAAAGAGCCGCAGCCACTGCACAACTGGCTCCAAAAGCAGAGGTGGTGACTCAAGCCGTAACGCAGGTTGCACGACCACTGCAGGTGGTGGAACAGGTAGCGCCACAAGTGGTGACGCAGGTAGTGCCACAAGCCGTGGCCAAAGCACCTGAGGTGGCCGCCCAGGCGGCAAAGACCCTGCAAGTGCTGACGCCCGAAAAGATCAGGGGGCTCAGAGGAATATTTCCCACCAGGCCGGCCGTGGCATCGCGAAATTTACTTTCCACCACTTCGCAGGAACTTAAAGAGAGTGCCAGGTGCATGCATCTCATGGAAGAAGAAGCCGCGGTTGCCGTACAGGTGCAGCTTAGCGGGCGCCTACAGCCTTTCTGGGGGCACAACGGTCTCAGCAACATGACCCTCAAGTACATGCCTAACCCTGCTACAGGCGAGTTGGTAGCTGCCAGCACGGGCTTTCCGAAACAATTGTTGCTGCAGCATTCGCGCGGACACGGCGAAGGTGAAGTGGTCTGGTGGATGTGGGCCTCGGGCGCCAGAGGTGAAGAAGCACTCTCTGCCGTGGTGCGTGTTACAGAACGACTCTGTCTGCACTGCCGACATCGGTTGCCCACATCGCTGTATCAGCTGGGCACCCGCGAACTGTCCGTCGGCATTCTCAACGAAGGGCTCACCGCCGTCAAGCTTGCTGTGCCTACACCCGGCGGCGGCTCGCAGGCATGGCGAGCTTTTTTACAGGAGATGAATGCCGTGAGCAGACCGTTGAAAAAAGTGAACTAATGGACTAACTGGCGCTAGCGTCCCTTTGTGCCAGGCAGCCGTGCGAGCGCCTGGCGCAGAACCTCGCATGGCAACAGTCGCACCACTTACCAAAAATTGCAATGACGGCTTTTCATATTCGCCGTTAAACATGTTCGTTCAGGTGTTGGTCAACGCAGCGGCATGATATTGTTGCCCTTCATGCATTCACTTAAACAATATCACTATGGAAAAATCAAAAAAGGCAGTTCGGGCGGTGCCGGAAGGATTCCATACCGTCACTCCGTACCTTGTGGTTGACAATGCAACCAAGTTTATGGAGTTCATCCAAAAAGCTTTCAACGGAAAAATAACCTACGTGATGAAGCAGCCGGATGATCAAAAAGTGATGCATGCCACGGTGCAGATCGGCGATTCCACCATTATGCTCAGTGATGCGATGGAAGGTCACCCCGCTCAAACAGCTATTTTGTATTTGTATGTCAACAATGCTGACGAGCTATTCGACAAAGCAACGCAGGCAAAGGCAACTGTTGTTCAAAAAATGGAAGATCAATTCTATGGCGACCACGTAGGCGCTGTAAAAGACGAGTGGGGAAATGTATGGTGGATAGGGAAACACGTGGAAGACGTTGAAGAGAAAGAATTGGAGCGAAGAGCCAAGATCGTACAGAAAGAGCGTAAAGAAAAAGCACATGCTTAGAAGAAAAAGCCTGGCAAAATGTTGCCGGGCTTTTACTTAGTTTCCGTTTTTTACAGTTTTAGCAAACTCGTGCCAGTCAAACCCTGTTTCAATTCGATTGTGCCGTAAAGCAGGAATTTGCGTGGTGATCACTAAAGTAGTTCCGCCAACATCGGCTCGATGATGTTGAGGGATTTGTTGTTTAACAGCTTTTACCATCGTGAATTTCGCGCCGGGAAAAAATTCTTGCACCGACCTTTTTAATGCGTTGATATTCTCCATACCATACATCAATACAACTTCAGGCTTGTAGGCACCCATATTGGTAAGTATGGTTTGAATGCGCTGATGATAAACATTTGCCTGGTATAAAGCGCGGCTTTTCAAAAAAGTGAATTGTGGCAGGTCGAGCCAACTGTAGTACCACGCATGATTGTGCGGACTGGGTAAAGGATACAGCTTGATCAAGGCCTCGCTCGGCGGCGACGACAACACAAACGAGTTCTTTTGATAGTTTAGCAGATCGGGGAGCCGTTCGTTGCGGTAGCCATGCACAAAGGCGATGAGATTTTTCCAGACTCCATGTAGTACGGACTGGCTGTCAAACCGATATTCGTACAGGTTGGTAAATAATTCTGCTTTGGGGCCATCCCACCTGAACGCTGTGTGCTTGTACATATCGCGGATATCGCATAATGTGGCCTGCTGTCTCGAACCATGTGTGTTATAAAAATAGTTTAGCTTCTCAGCAACCTCCTCAGGCAGATCGCCACCACCATCTTCGAGCGCGACAAACCAGGTCCTGGCTTGCCACGAGCCGTATCCGTAAAAATTATCGATCCAGTGTCTCAACGGTTTTTCTTCAATAAGCATACGGATGGAAAGATAGTAACCTTCCGGAACTTTCGCTCTGACAAGGAGGGGCTAAAGATTCCGTGTGACAGACACTCGCCGGCTCTTTCATGCTTGGTTCTATGTGTTCAATCAGCGCTCGCGTTTCTGATTCGCTGGATCCTTCGCGTCCCCGCGCATGCCACGCTGCTCAGGATACCCGTTAAAAGGCGAAGGCGGGTAAATGGCGGTCTATAGCCTAATAACTAAAGCTTCTCAATGACATCGCGGTAACCCCGCCCGATAGGAATAGCCACTCCATTAACCTCCACCATATCGGCTGTGTAGGAATCAATTTTGTTCAACGACACGATAAACGATCGATGAATACGTTTGAAAAGTTGGGTAGGCAACAGCGTTTCAATCTCCTGAGTAGTCATTTTCGACAGGTATTCTTTTTTTGTCGTTACGATCCTGACGTACTCACGCTGGCTTTCGATGTAGGTGATCTCTGAAAACATGACCTTTACTTTCTTCTTTTGAACATTGATAAATAAATATTCCTTGGTTTCATTGCCTTCGATCTGCTCCGAGACTTCGGGCTGAGCTGATTTCACTTTGTTTACAGCCACGAGGAAACGTTCGAACTCGAAGGGCTTTAATAAATAATCCGTCACGTTCAGGTTAAACCCTTCAACGGCATATTGATGGTAGGCAGTTGTGATCACGATGGCCGGCGGGTGGGAAAGTGTCTTCAAAAACGCCATGCCTTTTAGCTTGGGTAGATGGATATCTAAGAAGATCAGATCAACTTTATGGTCTCTTAAAAACTCAGTGGCGAGAATAGCGTCCTTAAAGGATCCTTCGAGTTTTAGAAAAGGCACCTGCGAAACGTAGTCCGACAACACTTTTGCGGCGAGGGGTTCGTCTTCAACAATGATGCAGGTAATGCTAGACATGGCTGGCAAGATTTATTCTGAGCGTGGCGGTAAAATCAGACACTCCGGGTTTTATAGATAACGTGTAGTCGGTATACAACAATTCCAATTGGCGCCTGAGATTTGAAAGTCCGATATTTTCTTTCACGGGTTGTTCTGCAGAACCGCCATCGGTCGAATTTTTTACAATAAATGTTAATATTCGTTTATTGACCGAAAGATGAATATCGATAAACGGTTGGTTTCTGGTTTCTGAAACGCCATGTTTAAAAGCATTTTCGAGCAGTGGCATGAGCAGGAGCGGAGGGATCGACTGTTTCATATCTTCAATATCGTTATTAAAATTCACTCGCAAGGATTCATCATAACGCAATTTTTCTAGATCAACGTAGTCGCGAAGGATCTGGAGTTCCTGTTCGATGGCGATAAAGTTTCCGCCGGTTTCGTAGAGCATGAAGCGCAGTATTTTCGAAAGACGCAAAATGGAATCGGCGGCAAGGTCTGACTTATCTCTGGCCAAAGCGTAAATATTGTTGAGGGTATTGAATAGGAAGTGTGGGTTGGTTTGCGACCTCAGGTAATTCAACTCCGCCGCTTGTTTTTCGATGCGCAGCTGCTGCTCGGCCTGAGATAATTTGACGTAATTGTAAATGTGCCTTCCCAGTCCAAAAATCACAAAAGAGCCCATGCTGTAGGCCATCTGGTTTTGGAGCAGGTGGGCCGACGATCGGTACTCTCGCAATGCTGTGTAAATGCGAAGGAGTATGCCAATTTGCCGCCATGCGTAACTACCGTATGAATACAGCATCATATGCACCCACAACATCAGAATGCCCACCAGTATGTTATAGATAATGGAGTTGCGCTTCCTTCGTACAAAGGGAATAGAATATTCGAAGAGAATATAATTAACAACGATGAGGTAGGCTATGGCCCACAGGTTGTTGAACACCACGGAAAAGAATTTCCCGGGATAATCACCCACAATGCTCACGATGCCGAGAAGAAAATAGCCGAGCCCGAGCCATAGGTAGAATTTTACTTTTTTAATATCAAGTGATTTGATCATACGCTTTTTATCACGCTAAATATCGGTAATTTTTTCTCTCTTCATTCCGGTTTGCCCGCTCGGGCGGTAGACCAATGTGTGCGGTTGGTATACGATGACAGGCTGTGTGTAGACGCCACCAAACTAATCGCTGGCCGATTCGATAAACTTGTATGTTACGATGCCTTAGGAAAAACTGAAAAGTTCGGGCATTGCGATGATAACACATTCTTAAACCTTTAATGACTACATCGGAAGTATCCAGACATCCAGTGCAAAAAAATGCATGTAGATCGGTATGGAGGCTCCATGTTTCTTAAAAAACTAAACACCATTAACACATGAAACAGATTATTCTCTCGACAATTATCACGTTGGTCGCGCTCACTGCGATGGGGCAGACCGAGGTATCGCGCAACGCGGCAAATTACGATGCTGCGAATTGGAAATTGTGGCTGCTGGATAATCCAGCACAAATTATAGTGAGCGCGCCACCCAACAGCGCACAATCAAAAACAGAACTGCAGTCTGTCAAACAACGAGTTGGCGCAGTTGATGAAAAGGTGTTAACAACCATAAAATATTGGGATGCCGGAGCTCCGGCCTACCGTTGGAATCAAATTATGCCGATGTTCGTGCAACAAAAGCCGGCCGTGATGTTACGATTGCCCGGTTCGTGGATGAACATTGCCATATACGATGCTACCATATTAGCCTGGAAAGAAAAGGTCAAACACAAAAGAAGCCGCCCGTCGGCACTCGATCGCTCGTTGAAAACAGCGGTGAATTCGCCAGCGACATATTCCTATCCTTGCGAGCATTCAGCCACCGCTGCAGCTGCAGCCACGATGATCGCTTATTTTTTTCCTGAGAAAGCCGATTCGGTGTTACAGTTGGCCAGGGCCGCGTCTCAATCACGCATCGATGCAGGCGTACAGTTTCCAAGTGATGTGGAAGCCGGATGGAAGCTAGGAGAAGCCGTTGCGAAACAAGTTATAGAAAGAGCAAAGAACGACGGCTCTGCTTTAAAATGGGATGGCAAAATGAATAGGGACAAGAAAAAATGGACGGGCGATTTTCCGTTGGGGATCACTATGGCCAAGTTTCCCACTGTGGTGCTGCGCTCGGCCGATCAGTTCAGACCAGGCCCGCCGCCGGACTTTGAAAATGAAATGAAAGAGTTGAAGAATTTCAAACAGACCACCAAGTCGAAGGCCTCTGCATTCTATTGGGCAACACAAGCCGACACGTGGACGGACCTGGCTGGCAAAAAGATGTTTGAATACCGCATGTCAGATGACGCTCCGGCGGTTGCCCGCGTCTACACGATATTGAGTGTAACCTATCGCGATGTAGCCATTGCGGTTTTCGATGCCAAGTATGCTTATTGGGGCATTCGTCCGGTTCAGTACGATAGCACTTATACACCCCTCATCAAGACACCGCCATTCCCGGGTTATCCGTCAGGCCACGCGGCAGGGGCAGGGTCATCTGCGGCAGTGCTTGAATATTTCTTTCCCAACGATGCCAAAGAGTTTCAAAAGATCGCTCAGGATTGCGCCGACTCGCGCTTCTATGCTGGCATACATTTCCGCACCGACAATGAAACAGCTTTGGTCATGGGTCGCAACGTCGGCAAATACATTGTAGAAACGTGGATGAACGACGGCAAGCCTCTGGCAGGGCGTGGGAGCAGATAAGGTTTGAAATCTTTTGCAAGGAAGATAAAGGGTCTGAGTGTAAGCTCGGACCTTTTTTGTTCACAGCACAGGGCGACGCTAATTGCAGGAGTGCGCCAGTTCATATCAAAACCAGCGCGCGCCTTGTTCTTGTAGACATCTGCCAAGTGGATCGGGAACAAAACCGGGGCTTAATTTAAACTTGAGTTCTGTGCCCTTCTTTGATGGCACACATTGATAATGGAGAACGTAATACTTACCCCCGAATAATTTGGTTTGGCAAAGGTAGTTGACAAACATCAACACCCCCTAAAGTATTCGGTCACTAACATAGCGACCATTAGAATTTCGTGCTAAATTACCTTACCGGAGGAACAGAAATTGAGGGCCGGGATCACCATATTGCTTCTCATCGTATTTCTGCGCGCAGGTCATGCACAAAATTATTCTATTGATAGTCTGGAAAGCGTCCTGTTTGAGGCTCATGACTCGATCGCCAAAATTGAGATTTTAAGCGAGCTTTCGCGCGAATACATCCGTATAAATCCCGAAAAAAGCCTTCGGTATGTAAATCGCCTTTTGAAGATTGCCGAGGCTGAAAACAGCCAGAGAGGCAAAGCGCACTATTTCAGAATCACCGCGGCGATTAACGCTATATTCGGATATTATCAGCTGGGTGCGTTGCTAGCCAGTAAAGCCAATGAAATTTATGGCGAAGTGGGCGACTCCGTAGGCATCTCCAATAGCTACATTATCATGGGCAATAACTTTTCGCGGCAAGGATTATACGATTCCGCCATCGCTTACCAGACCAAGGCATTGCATTTTTTTAAAAGGCACAACAATCGGGCGCGTGAGGCCGTGTGCTTGTCTAACCTTTCCTTTCTATATTCAAAAAAAGGGCTTTATGAAAAGGGTTTGGATGTGGCAAACATCGGTATTGCCATGAATACCCGATTGGGCAACAATAGACTGCTGATCAACGATTACAAAAATCAAGGCGACGCGCTTTTGAATTTAAACCGGATAGAAGAGGCGGAGCAATCGTTCTTGAAGGCATTAGAGATAGGCCAGGCCCTTGGCGAGAAGCAAGATCGGGAGGCCATGGTGGAAGCCAACATCCTTTTGGGTGAGCTATACAAGCGAAAGAAAGAATATGGAAAAAGTGTTGAGCGGCTCAACGAGGCTATTTCTGTTGCCGAGAAGTATTGGTTTGTGAATAAGATCATTGAGGGCTACCTGAAGTTGAGCCAGGTTTGCCAGTTAATGGGCAACACCGATCTGGCCTTTAAAAACCTGGTTCGTCACTCTCTGATTACCGACAGCCTCCTGCTCATTCAACGGCAGGATAGGGTACGATTCGGAAGTTATTATTCCACGGCCCTGGTGGAATTGCAAAAACATGAAGCACTAAAAGTCGCAAATAAAAATCAGCAAGCGATCATCGAGCTTCAACGCATGCGTATGTTGATGGTGGTTGTCGTGTTAGGAATTTTAATCGTCTTGCTTTACATCTTGTATTTAATCAACAGAAGAAGGAAGGCTGCCAATGATGCGTTGTTGAAACTTACAGAAGAACTGAAGGCTGCTAACGATTCGAAGAATAAATTTTTTAGCATTATATCGCATGATTTGCGATCGCCTTTGCATTCGTTGAAGTCTTTTACAAATCTATTGTTCGATCACTCTCAATCGCTCAGTGCCGGTGAGTTGCAAGATCTTGCCTCCCGCCTTAGAAGTGAATTAGACAACACCATGAAGTTAAGCGAGAACCTCATTGTCTGGTCGCAGCAACAAATGCAAAAGGCTGACCTTAAGCCAGCCAACATTAAAATTCGTGACGCCGTCGACGAGATTCTATTGCTATATGAATCACCGTTAAAACAAAAGGAGATTACGGTTGAAACCCATATCGAGAAAGAGCAGGTATGGGCCGATCCGAATCAGTTCTCATTCATTGTGAGAAACTTGATGAACAATGCTATTAAATTCACACCAAAAAACGGAACCATCTTCATTAAGTCTCATCGTCATGATCACGGCACCCTCATCCAGGTAAGCGACACTGGCGTGGGCATTGAACCTGACAGACTCCGTCACCTCTTCGAGGTAAGCGAACGGCGCCATACCAAGGGAACCGAAGGCGAAAGAGGGTCTGGGCTGGGATTGCTGCTCTGCAAAGAATTTACGCAGCAACATCAGGGCAGACTTGTTGCCGAGAGTGAAATTGGAAAAGGAACTAAGATATCGGTTTGGTTTCCCGATGCCAGGTAGTGCGAATGAACATTCATTCAGGTATCCAGAAGCTTATGTTAAAATCACTTCTTCAGCAGCTTCTGCGTGTAGACCTTACCGTGGCTGAGAAGTTTGATCACGTAAACACCTTGAGCAAGATCCTTCGTGTTAAATGTTGTTTCATGAATTCCAGTCTGTAAATAGCCGTCTACCAACGTATAGGACTGATAATTGCCAATGTTATAGATCGTTAATCGCGTAGGGCCAGCTTTGCGGATCTCATATATTATTCTAACATTTTCGGTGACTGGATTGGGGTAGCTGCTAAGCACCTCCGCATCATCTGCCGAAGGTTCTGCATCAGAAACGGTTAAACTTGAAAGGGTACTCGATGTGATTTTTACTTCCGTGTAGCTGTTCCACAGATTGAGGGAATTTCCATGGCCAACGATTCTTACATATTTTCCCATGCGTGCTGCAAAATTGAATGTCTCGAGATTGAGCGAGGTGCCGCTGCTGGTGAGGCCGGTGGCTGCGGTGGTCCAGGTAATACCATCGGAAGATACCAACACATCAAAAATCGATTGCCTCTCATTGCCTTTGTAAAATGCGATCTGCACGCCGCTTATTGAACTCAATGAGCTGAGGCAAAATTGTATCCACTGAGGGTCGCCATTGGCAGACCAGCGGGTTGCGAAATTATTGTCCAATACATTCGCGGCAACATTTCCATCATCAGCGCTGGCAATGGCGGGTTCGCACGATCCTGTTACAGTCACACTGCTGAATGCCGCGGTGGCAAGCGTACCGTCAGCGTGAGAGGTGAGGGCCATACCCACATAAACATTGGCCGTCATCGTTATAGAGACGGTGCCGATCGTTGTCCATGCAATTCCATCAACAGAGCTTGAAGCGGTGAACGTGTTACCCGCGCGCGTCATTTTTAACCAAACCGGTGCGGCTCCTGTTGCCGCAGTGCTGGCACTGATTCCATTGGTTGTAGGCCGTCGTTGGAAAGATATGCCATTGGCTGGCGTCACGTAAACGGCAGCATGGGTTGACCCGGCGGCCAGCGATTCACGGATCATTAATCCGGCTTTGGCCCAGGCGTTGGTATTGGTTACACTATTAACGCGTGCTGTGATCTCGGCGTCTCCGCTGAAGGGTTGATATACATAATGAAATTCATCGGCCGTTCCCCAGATGTCGGCTCCCGATCCGTTGACCGTAAATATGCCGCTGCTTTGGCTGGCGCTTCCCGATGTGCCAACTGCGCCAACGTCTGTATTGAGCCACGGTGGAGGAAGGCCGGGAGCATTTACGGTAATAGAATTGGCAGCCGACGTCGTGGTACTTCCTTCATTATCCGTTGCCTTTGCGCTGAGGCTGTAATTTCCGGCGGACACCTTAGACCAGGTGAAAGCATATGGACTTGTGAGGTCTTCTCCCAATTTAGTGGTGCCTTGAAAGAACTCGACTTTTGTTATTGTTCCATTGGCATCTGAAGCTGTCGCCGACAAGTTCACCGTAGCGGGAGCCGTAAAGGTGGATCCTGAAGACGGCGCGGTTAGGGTAACAGAAGGTACCGCATTTTGAACGGTGATGGCCACTGCCGATGAAGTCGTTGATGCATTTTTATCGTCTGTTGCTTTGGTTGTGAGAGAATACGTGCCTGTGTTTACGTTGGTCCATGTAAAGCTAAAAGGATCTGTAAGGTCTTCACCTAGCTTGGTTGCCCCCTGGAAGAATTCAACTTTCGTTACCGTGCCGTCATCGGTTGCATTGGCATTGATGGTAACAGAAGCAGGAGCGATGAAGGTGGCATTAGGTGTTGGCGCTGTAATGCTCACAGAAGGTGGTGAGTTGGGAACAGCGATCGTGATCTTCACTTCGGTATAACTGTTCCAGGCATTTTGGCTATTGCCATGCCCGACGATCCTCACGTATTTCGCTGTTCGCGGCGAAAAATTGAAGACCTCAAAATTTAACGATGTTCCGCTGCTGGCCAAAGCCGAGGCCGCCGTTGCCCATGAAGAGCCATCGAGCGACGTAAGCAGGTCAAAGAACGATGACCTTAAATTGCCGTTGTAAAAAGCAATCTCTACACCGCTTACTGTTTTTTCTGAATCCAGGCAGAACTGTATCCATTGACCATCGCCGCTGGCAGACCATCGGGTGCTTAGATTTCCGTCAAGCACATTAGTGGCAGCGTTGCCGTCGTCGGCGCTGGCTTCGGCAGGCAAACATGCGCTGCTTAATCGGTCTTGCAATTGTTTCTCATATAAACTTTGGGGAGGAACAAAATTGCCAGTAGACTCCCAGATGCCCGGATCGCCCGTGTGATAATCGCCCGTAGCAGTAACCGTTCCTTTACAGCCGATAGCCCAATTGAAATGCTGTGGGGGTTGCTGAACTATAAATTTGTTTGCCGTGCAATTCCAGAATAAGGTTTGTGCTCCGGCCCATCCATGTCCAGACCCTGATTGCTTTCGGTTTTGAACATTTTGATTACCATTACTCACAATGTTATCAAAGAGCAAACCGGTTGCCCACCGGTGATGCGGGCCAATGTCAGCGTGTTGAAGGGTGGCTGTGCTATTGACAAAAGCGTTGGGTCCGGCAGTAGTTGAACCGGTAACATAATCGTGGCGTCCATCATCCGTATGACAGCCCTTAACGAGCGACAATTGGCCATTGAGATTGAAAGAATATTTTCTTCCACCGGTTGTTTCAGAGATCGGATCTATGTTCTTGCAGTTTAGTACAGACACGTTTACGCCCCAGTCTTTAACGAATACACCCGAGTAGCCAAAATGGTAGAAGTCGCAATCACTTACCCAGCAATGCCTGGCCTTGTCAATGGCAATGGCCGTCCACCCGTGGCTTTCGTCTACCGTGCTGACATAAGTTGAAGAGAACCGAATGTGTTCAAAACCGATGTTCTCAATTTTGTTCCAGGTGTAGCTGTAAATGTATCCGTCTTTGTAGTTTACATCGATGGGATCTACCACGGGAGCATCTATGTATATTTTGTTACCTTCTATTTTGGTGATCACACGTAAATAACTCATACGATAAGCTGTGGCGGTCCATCCATAGGCGGCTGTTCCAATCAGGGTGATCCATGAGTCTTTTGGCTCAACGCGCAGAATTATTTCGCTCCCCACAGCAAGACCCGCTGCAGACTCCACATTAAATGATTTTGCGCCCACGGGCACATATGAGTTTGTGATCTTCACTCGCGTATCCGCGCTCTCTACTGGTGTTGCGGCTCCCGCGGCGTTGATCAGTGTATACTGCGTGGTGCCATTCGCCACGATCCTGGTACCCGAGGTGCTGTTGCCCTCGCCCCGCAATACTATGCCGCTGGCGGTTATGTTTAATTGACTGCTCACCTGGTACTCTCCCGTTTTCAGAAGAATAGCGCCACGAAATCCGTTTGAATTGAGCGGCATGGCGGCCACTTCGTTTATGGCTGATTGTATGTTTGAGAGGTCATCTCCACTCACAGGGTTAATAGTCTTTACTACAGGTACAACGGGAATGGGTTGGTCACCAAATTGATACCCTACACGACTGAAGTCCGGGATGATGTTTCCTTTTGCATCGGGAATATATTCCAGTCTGCCGCTTGAACCTATACGCACCCACGACGACGTGCCTGTCTGGGCATCAGTAAACATTGGCAATAGCGCGGTGGTAGTGAAGAAGGTGAAGAAAATATAAAAACGTCCTGGAAATAACCTGGTCATGGCTAAGTTGATTATAGGTTTAGGTGTAAGTCAACCTTTTGACACGTGCGATAAACTCGAGCGCCAGGTTGCTGAAGGGAAAGACGTTTATGAGCATTCAAAACCCCTAATCACCTTTGTGATCTCAACTATAAATTTCTCTTTTCGGTCTCCCAATAAAAATGTGTTGCGACAGGTTTATAGTGAATCTCGGGGTATTTTGTCATTAGTCCCTTGTCAACTTACCAGGAATATGGCGCTTTTTGTGTCGATTCCGCCGGCTGCGAGCTGCCAGGTTCGAGCTACGAGAAAAACTCGCAGCTCATAGCTTCAATCAACGAACCTTTCAAAAATGTCACGTCATGCATAAGATATTTTAAAACTTGACGAAGTAGGATTGGTCATTCACCGGTCTTTGGGAACGGGTCATTTTTATTTTCCTATCTTCGCGCACTTAAATTAAAAGCTCGTACATGAATTATTGGCTCGTAAAATCCGAACCTTTTAAATACAGTTGGGAACAGTTTGTTAAAGACGGACAAACTTTTTGGGACGGTGTTCGCAACTACGGTGCGCGCAATAATTTACGATCGATGAAAAAAGGCGACCGTGTGCTTTTCTACCACAGTAATGAAGGGCTCGCCATCGTGGGCATAGCAGAGGTGGTGAAGGAATCTTATCAGGATCCGACAACCACGGATTCAAACTGGGTCGTTGTCGACCTCAAGCCCATTAAGGCCATGCCTACACCCGTGACGCTAATACAGATCAAGGCCGAGCCAGCACTGAAAGATATGGACCTTGTCAGGCTTTCGCGCTTGTCGGTTGGAACGGTGAAAGAAAAGGAATACAAGAAGGTACTGATGATGGGTGGTATGAAATCCAAAGATTTTTTTTGACCATCGATAACTGACAACCTGAACACCAGCCCTTGCTAGTTTCTCACCAGCACGCGTACGCACGATGAGTTTGCACGCACCACATGTTCGTTGGTGAGCCCCATGCTACGTCCTGTCCGTAACACCAACCAAGGCGGGGATCTATGATGCTGTCAGGACTTTTTGTTTCATGAACCCGGTGGGTGTGGCACTATTGCAGAACCAAAGTTTACATTGTTATTATGCGATCATCGGCGAAAATAAAAAGGAAAATAGACACAGGAAAAGGATCCAAGATTAATGAAATTACCAGGATCACGTGTAGGGAAAGGGGGTGGCATTATTGTAGGATATGTTTGTGTCGGTATTTTGAACCCGCTTGCGGGTGACATAGTTTGATTGACGATCGTTGATGAATGGTGCATGTCGCTCGGGAGATAAAGCCGTCCGCTGTTTTGCCCATGAGAAATAGGAAAAACGGTATTATAAATATTACAGCAAGCAATACTATCGTGAAAAGTGATCCGAGAATCATTGTCAATTTAATGTCGTCCGTGATTCTTTTTTTGTCTGCTTGATTTAATTCCAGTTCGGTCATTGTCACTAGTGTTAAAAATGCATTCTGACTAATGTTTTACAAGTTGTTGATATTCAATCGCAATCCGAAGTCAGTTGGTGTTATACCAAACTTATGAATAAGCTTCCTCATTTTCAGTACCTTCCGTTTCTTTTTCGATTGAGAAACACATCAACCCCGATGGGAAAATAAACACAGGAAAAGGATCCAAGATTAATGAAATTACCAGGATCACGCGTAGGGAAAGAACCCCATGGGGTGGCACTATTGTAGAATATTGTTTGCGTCGGTATTTTGAACCCGCTTGCGGGTGACATAGTTTGATTGATGATCGTTGATGAATGGTGCATGTCAAAGGGATGGGTTCAGCAACTTCTGACTGAACCGTCGTTGGCCTGCTTGCCAGCTTTGCTCTCAGAAGCCGAGCGAAAGCGTAGTAGGCCAGATCACTGGATTTGCCTTTTGAACGAAAGAGAATAGTAGAAGTGGCTGCGCTTTATTAAATTAGTCCACACCTCCTTTTTACCTGATTATGAGTTTTAAAGAGATCCTACACCTTTTCAAGATCGGCAAAGCTTCTGCTAAAAGTCACATGCGCAACCTGATCGAGATTGCCGCGGCCGATGGCCAACTCGGCATCGAAGAACAACGACTACTTGAATACGCTGCGATAAGGAACAATATCTCGAAGTCACAACTGAAAGAGATCCAGGCTTCTCCAACCAAAGTGCGCTTCGAAGTGCCGGGTAATGAGCAGGACAAGTTTTTTCAACTATACGATCTTGTACACATGATGTCGGTGGACAAGGATATCCACGGTGAAGAATTACGTTTATGCGAAATATTTGCCATTAAATTTGGTTACCGCAAGGAGGTAGTAAGAGAAATGATCCAATTGATCAGGCAAAATATTGAAACCTGGACCGGCCCCAAGGAAACGATGCAAACCATATTGCGAACGTTGAAAGTTTACGACTAGCAGTGCTATCGCTGTTTTACTATGCGCCGGATCACGCGAGGATCTCCCTGTTCTATAGCTCCAGGACTCAAAATCAGGTTCTATTGGCGAACATAATTTTTTTCAAAGGAATAAATTAAGCTCACATTCCAATCAAAGTCCTTTGCCGGAATGTCTGACTGAATAGCCCTGTTTACAATGTTTGATATGGAAAGTGGAAAATCTTTCATCGCCATGATAAGGCTGTAGGTAACATAGATGCCATCGGTGTCGTCTGTTTTTAAATAGTAAAACTGGGGAGCGAACCGGGCAAAAATACGTTTTGTGAGTTTGATGTAATTGAAGTTGCTCCGCAACCCGAGAAAATGTGAGTCGCGTATTGAGCCGGAATCGAATCCATGCCCGCGCAAAAAGTACAACCCGATGGAAGTATTTTTCGAAAGCCAATAGGTAGGGGCGAGTTCGCCGGCTAAAAATCGTCTTGATACCATAACATCGCGCACTACGCCATTCGAGGAATCGGGTTGCGTGTTAAATGCAATAGACGGAAGGTGTCCACCCAGCATCAGCTGAAATCTACTGCGGTTGATCAGCTTATAGCGATAGATAAAAATAAACGACCAGGGCTTGCCTTCCAGCGCAAATCGGAATTGAGGTTCAAAGCTGAGTCTTTTGTTTCCTACTGCCACGTCCATGATCGCAGCCGGTTTGCCGAGCGAGAACGATGGAATAAATGAAAACCCATTATGGGTGACACTCCATGAGCCCCTGAAAAATAAGGTGCTATCGCGACCTTGAGCGAAGCATCCTTGACCGGCGATGGAGATCAATATCATCATCAAGGCGATGGTTGATCTAAATTCAACATGAACTTTAGTGCTTGCCAATGTTATTTCAAGAAACAGCTTAAAACCAATAACGCATTGTATAACAATACTTTGCCAAAGTGCGGCATGCTAAAGAAATCGCCAACTTTGGAGGATTTCACAAGCTATCTCATTTTTACATTTTCGCCGCATTCATAACACGTTCTTTTTAGGGAGAGGTGATTGACCGGCCTTGGAGCGTCTGGTATCTCGTCGATCAGAAGCATCTGTGCCGTACGTTTCGTATTCAGATTACAATAACAAGAAAAGCAAGAAAGGGCGAGCAGGGATGTAGGGAGTTTCTGGCGATGCTCAACGAAGCAATGCTTACCTGCTATTACATGACTAAGGCGTACAACCATTTGCGTATTGTGGCCTCTTCCTTTACATTTAGAAGTTGAATTTTTCAAGGAATGCCAAATCACCAAACGATCAACCCCTTTTCTAAGGTCAACAATGACACTGGCTTCGGCACCAGCGATAACTACGGTGGCCGCTTCATCAATCGCGACGGATCATTCAACATAAGAAGGGAGGGGCGAGGCTTTTGGGAAAGGTTCAGTTTGTTTCATAGCATGCTCAGTCTTCCCGTCTGGAAATTCACAGCGGTGCTGGTGGTATTCTTTATTGGGATCAATCTTATCTTTACGCTGATTTACATTGCGATAGGCAGCGAGCAGTTCGTCGGCATGGTCTCCAACGACTGGTGGCAAGATGCAAGAGAACTCTATTATTTCAGTACGCAAACATTTACGACGGTTGGTTATGGTCGCGTAAATCCTGTGGGAGACATGGCGAGTTTTGTTGCCGGGATCGAAGCTATGCTGGGATTTATAACTTTTGCGATTATCACTGGCCTCATCTACGGGCGCTTTGCCAGGCCGCGAACCTACCTTCTGTTCAGTGAGCACGCCGTGATCGCGCCTTATCGCGGCGGAAGGGCGTTCATGTTTCGCTTTGCTTCATATAAAGATAGTCACATACTGACCGACGTTGACATCCGCGTGAACGCTGCGCTTAAGGTAGATGATGCATACCAGTTTTATGATCTCAAGCTTGAAAGAAATAAAGTCGATAGTCTCTCCATGAATTGGACGGTCGTGCATCCAATAGACGACCAGAGTCCCCTTAACGGCTTTACGGAAGAAGATATGAAGACATCAGACCTGGAAATCTATGTGATGGTGCGAGGGTTTGATGATGTATATTCCAACTTTGTATTACGCCGTACATCCTATACGTATCATGAAATCAAGATGGACCGCAAATTTGTGCCGATGTATCGTGAAAGTGAAGACGGAAAGACCACGATTGTAGAGATCCACAAGATCAACGACCACAAAGAGGTGCCAGCCCCGCATTAAGGACGCAAGTGCCCCGATCCAAAAAAACGTAAGTCGCACAAAGCCCCTTACCCGAATAAAAACTCGATATCGTCGCGCGAAAGGTTCTTCACAAAACCGGCATCTTCCTGTATCAGGTCATCGGCCAGCATTTTCTTTTTCTCCTGCATCTGCAGAATTCTTTCTTCTACGGTGTCTTTACAGATCATCTTGTAGGCAAATACTTTCCGGGTTTGACCGATGCGGTGCGCACGGTCTATGGCCTGCATTTCGGCCGCCGGATTCCACCATGGATCAACGATGTAGACATAGTCTGCTACGGTGAGGTTAAGTCCAACACCGCCTGCCTTCAGGGAGATGAGAAATGCCTTGACGCTTTCATCTTCCTGAAATCTTGTCACTTCATCGCGCCGCTGATTCAGCGAGGTGCTGCCGTCGAGATAACAATAGGTGATGTCGGTCTTTTCAAACTCCTCCCTGATCAGTGCCAGCATTTCGGTGAACTGCGAGAAGATGAGCAACTTATGATTACCTGCGTTCTCTTGTACTTCACGGATCAATTCATCCACCTTTACCGACGACATTTGGGCCGTGTCGCTTGCGCTTTTATTCACCAGCCGGGGATGGTCACAGATCTGGCGTAGTCGCAATAAGCCTTCCAGCACATCCATGCCCGACTTGTTGAGTCCATCTTCGTCGATCTTTTTCAGTAATTTTTTACGATATCCGTCTCTATATTGATTGTAAAGCTTTCGTTGGTCAGTGTCGAGCGTACACCAGAGCACGGTAATAGTTTTGTCAGGAAGGTCTTTGGCAACTTGTTCTTTGGTGCGCCTAAGGGTGAAGGGATGAACAAGTTTCTGAAGTTGCTGCGTTTTCTCTTTGCTGCCCAGCTTGTCTATCGGAGTAGCGAACTCGCGATTGAAGTATTCGCGCGAACCTAACAATCCGGGGTTAACAAAGTTAAATTGCGAATAGAGATCAGACGTATTGTTTTGCACGGGCGTGCCGCTTAAGATCACCCGGTTTACCGATCGCAGTTGCTGCAGGGCTTTGGTTACCCTGGCATCCGGGTTTTTAATGGCCTGACTTTCGTCAAGAATGATATATTGCCAGAGAAAACCGCCAAGCTCTTCAATGTCGTTGCGCACAACGCCATAGCTGGTCACCACGACATCATACTCGTTAAAATGCATTTCGCTGAACTCGCGCTGAGTTCCATAATGAATATGGAACTTCATGGTTGGACAAAACTTCGTGAGTTCGTTTTCCCAGTTGAAGATCAGCGACGTGGGGCAAATCACCAGTTGTGTGCTGCCAGGATATTTTTCTTTCAGGAACTGGAGGAAGGATATGGTCTGCAGGGTTTTGCCTAACCCCATATCGTCTGCAAGGCAGCCGCCCCAACCCAATTCATCTAAAGATTGAAGCCAGTTAAAACCAGACTCCTGGTAGGGACGGAGTGAGGCTTTGATCTCGGCCGAAAGGGGTTTCTTTGCCAGTGCATCAAATTGTAATAACTTATTTTTTCTCGCTTCTATGTCCTGCCTTACAGTTTTGTCGTCAATCTTGTCGAGAATATCGTCGAGCAGCATGTAGTGGATCTTATTGATTCTCAGCATGCCGTTTTCTTCCGTGGCGGTTCGCAGTAGCAGGCTGTACTGA
>JBMOKS010000190.1:0-1836 GCA_049324355.1 Bacteroidota bacterium | reverse complement strand
CTATCCATTCGTCAGGAATGTGACCGAGTGTACCGTCTTCCAGCATAATGGTATCTTGACCGTGCAGTATGGCGTGACGAATTTCCTTCAGGCTCACCGCCTGGTCGCCCCAGTGAATTTCTACTTTCAGTTCGAAGGCGTCGTCGGTAGAATGGGCATCGATGCTAATGCGTGGATCGTGCGTGGTATATCTGAATTTCTTCAGGTCTTCCCAGCCGTGAATCGTGTAGCCTTGGTCCTGCACTTTTCTCAGCATGGTGATGAACCATCCTTTCTTCATCACATCGTCGAAAGGCAAGTAGTAGTATTGGTTGTTGCGTTGATTAGAGAACGAGTTATGCAGCGTGCGCAGGTATTCGTAAAGTTTTTTCTCTTGTTCTTTATTTCTCTTGACGATCCTGATCTTTTCGCCATGCTCCTCCACAAAATAGGCGGTATCGCCATAGTCCATTACCGTTTCATCGTAGCGAAATTGCGGGCGGATCATGAGGTTGCTTTCATTGAGTTCGCTGAGCAAAATGCGTGGCTGTGTTTCGGGTGAAATAAGGTCTACCTTCAAGTTAGGATTAATGTTCACCTCATATTTTTCCAGCCAGGGAAGCAAAAATTTACCGATCACTTCTTTTTTGATGGCTATCGGAAATGACAGGGCTCCATTTTGAAATTGGTCGAACACCGCCAGCGCATTCTGATCGGGAGGAAGATAGAGCGTGTTACCTTTTTCAAGTAAGAAACCGCACCGGATGTTTACATCCGATTCTTCTCCGTCAAGTAAGAGCAACAGCTTGATGACGATAAGCCCACCCTGCAGTTCTGCCTTAAAGGAAAAGCGAACATCGCTGCCGAGTTTGAATGGCTGCTGCTGCGTATTGCTAAACTTACCCGCTTTCAGCACAAACAGATGTTGCCATTGCTGAAGTTTGGGCCAAAGAGGTTGGAGCAGGTCGATATAGTGTTTTCTGAGATTTTTGAGTTCTCGCGCCGATGCGTGTGCCCACGTACCTGAGTGATTTCGAATGAACCGGTTTCCGGTGCGGGTCATCCATTCCAGGATTTTGGTATCGGAGAATTCCAGCAGTTGTTTGTAAAAGTCATCGTCGAGCTTGTGCAGAAAGGCGAGGCCTTTTTCAACGCTTAGCGAAATCCTTTTGTATTCTGTTTTTCCATTATCGCCAATGATCAACACGGGTTCCAGGTCAAAACGGGTAGACTTGCTGGAAGCTAAGTTGAAAAGAAAACCAATTTCAAAGTTGAGTTGGAAATCCTTTGGCAATGTCGGGCGTACTTCTTCTTTTGGTTTACTGAAGGGTTGGTCGAATAGCATGGGCTAAAACAAAAGCGTATAAATGGGCCGCAAGATACGATCCTGACGACACTTGAAAGTCAAATTTCGAAGAAAGGTAAAAACGTTTGACTCGCGCTTAACAGTGGTCGAACTACATCTTAAGTTGAAGCTAATTAAGATGTTGATTATTAACACTTAACGTGGTATCAGTTGAGCATTTAATTTGCGGCTAAGGCGGGGTCTCGTGGAGGCCTGCCAATCTATAATTTAGAGAAAGTGGCGAAGCTAAACTCCATGGTGCTCCAAGCCTTCAAGCTGCATGCGCGAGGTCTGTGGGTGCTTTTCAAACACGCTTGAAGATAACATGACGTTGATGGTTTGGGCCGATCCTCATTTTATCCATGTTGCCTAAACCCATGTGATTGAGCTGGTGTGTGGCAGAAATGCGACACTTTTTTTTGCGCTGTGTAGCCAATTTACCGTGAAAACGCCGGCATAAAATTTACGGTTGTACTTGAAAGAATTCTCAAAAAATCCTTTCTACGCTTTCA
>JBMOKS010000189.1:0-2931 GCA_049324355.1 Bacteroidota bacterium | reverse complement strand
TGTCAACGAAACATCATATTGAACAAGGCAACAGAATTGTATTGTTTGCCAGCCGTGGAATTGATGCTATCGTGTCGATGATGGCGATTGCCCGGTTAGGCGCGATGTTCGTTCCAATCGATCCGGAATATCCCGAGATCAGGGTGCGCGAAATGTTAAAAGACATCGATCCGGCATTGATTGTAACAGACGCCCATTCTCATAGAATACTCGTAGAGCAATATAAAATAGCCGGGTACGTAATAAACTCGTCTTCGGTGAAGGTCAACGGAAAGAAGTCGATTGCAGACCGTTCAACCCTAAATGCAGGTGCCTATATTATACATACGTCCGGATCGACCGGAAAACCGAAAGGTATTGTGGTGGGCCATCGCGCCATGGTTGACTATGTGCTTACCTTCCGCGATTATTTCAGCCTGCATGAAACCGATCGCGTTATTCACCAGTCTTCCTTGACTTTTGATACCTTTCTGGAGGAGATCTTTCCGGTGCTGCTGGCCGGCGGTGCGGTTGTTGTATGTAAGGAAGGAAGTAAGAACGTAGCAAACCTGTCCTGTCTCATTCAAGCGCAGCGTGCCACCGTGCTGAGCACTACGCCGTGGGTACTGAATGAGTTCAATCGTGGTTCAATATCCGGAACTTCCCTGCGGATAATGATCAGCGGCGGAGATGCCCTTCAGCGAAGTCATGTTGACAAGTTGCTGGGAACTGGTATCGACATCTACAATACTTATGGCCCTGCGGAGACCACCGTGTGTGCCACCTTCCATAAAATTGAAGCAGCCGAAGAATGTGATGTCATCGGACAACCCATAACCAATCATCAGGTTTATATTGTAGACGGCCGGATGGGGTTGGTGCCCGTGGGCATCCCGGGAGAAATTTGTATTGCAGGCACTGGCCTGGCCGAAGGTTATTTTCAACAGGAAGAGCAAACGCGCATAAAATTTATTGATAACCCCTTTGCGCAAGGCCTATTGTACAAAACAGGAGATATTGGACGATGGTCGCCGCGGGGCACGATTGTATTTCAAGGGCGTTCTGATCATCAGGTGAAAATCAATGGCTATCGTATTGAGCCTGGAGAAGTAGAGTATCAGCTGAGTTTGAATGAACGCATTGGCGACGTTGCCGTTATCGTCCGGGAATTTGAAGGAGGAGATAAGCGCCTCGTAGCTTTTTACACAAGTAATACCAGTGTGCCACCAAACGACTTACGATCTTTTCTCGCAGAAAGATTGCCTTTGTACATGGTGCCTTCTTTTTTCGTGGCTTTGCCGAAAATACCACTGACGTCCAATAAAAAGACAGACGTCTCGGCGCTGCAAGCCATGTCACTGGAAGGACAACAAGCCAGAAGAAAAGCAGCGCCAAGAAACAGAACAGAAGAAGAGCTGCTTCAGTTGTTTGTCGACGTATTTGGCCATGACGATATCGGTATCGACCATAATTTCTTCGAATTGGGTGGCAACTCTTTGAAAGCAACAGCTTTGATAGCAAACATTCAGAGGGTGCTTCGCAAAGATATTTCATTGAGAACTTTGTTTTTGCACCCCACGGTAGTAACGTTGGGTGAATACCTTACAGCTGTAGGCGCCACTGCCAAAATAAGGATCGACAAGGCGCCGGAAAGAGAGCACTATCCGCTGTCGAATTCGCAAAAAAGAATTTGGGTACTTCATCACCTTGACCAAAACTCGGTCGCCTATAGCTTATCGTGGGTCCTTAATTTGAAGGGAGAGGTAAATCGCACCGCGCTGCAGCAAGCATTCGGTACTTTGATAGAAAGACACAAAGTACTGCGCACTGTTTTTGTGCTGATCGACGATGAACCCCGTCAAATCATACTTCCTGCCGAGCGTTGTAAGTTCAATATTCGTGATCGGAAACTTCGCGATTCGCGGGCCAACTTAGATCAACTCATTAGAAGCAGGGTTGAAATGTCGATCGACCTGAAAGCCTGGCCGCTCTTTCATGCCGAGTTGATAGAGACAGATGATAAGCAATTTATTTTCACGTTTTGCATTCATCACATCATTGTGGATGGATGGTCGCTGAATCTTTTTGCGAAAGAACTCTCTGCGCTGTACAATGCTTATACGACAGGCGAGGAATGCGTGCTGCCAGATCAGCGGATTCAATACATCGATTTTGTAGAATGGCAGGAGCGCACTGATGTTCAACAACAGTTGAATCATGAGCGTAACTATTGGCTTACAATTTTCAGCGACGGTGTGCCTCGCCTTGAAATACCAACAGACTTTCAGCGTCCTGCCGTGCAAAACTATAGGGGTTCATCAGTTGAATTTTTGATTTCTGACGAGGTCAAAAGAAAACTGCTGAACGTAGGAGAGAAGTTCAATACAAGCTTGTTCACCATCTTGCTGACGGCGCTCAAGCAACTTCTATTTAAATATACGGGCCAGGAAGATATTGTAGTGGGTGTACCAGTTGCCGGACGTGATCACTTCGATATCCAGGATCAATTAGGATTGTTTCTTAACGTACTGCCCGTCAGAACATTTTTCCGGAAGACCGACTCCTTTGCAGAGATACTGCGGGCTGTAGACAACGCGATGATGGATGCCCTCGACAACCAGCACTATCCGTTTGATTTGCTGGTCCAGGATCTGCGTTTGCCAGTGGATGCCAGCAGATCACCTGTGTTTGACGTGATGGTGGGTTACCAGGACATCAGACAAGCACACAACGCGCTGAATGATCTTAAAGACGTTACAGTTTCGTCATACCCCTTCGACCGTTCGATCAGCCAGTTTGACCTTTCGATAGATTTCTTTGATGTGGCCGATGGCTTGCAGGCCAAGATTGAATACAACACCGATTTGTTTGCTGAATCCAGGATCCGCAACATTGTCGGACACCTCGACGTCATACTTTCGACGATTGTTGAGAACGAAAATACCGTGCTGG
>JBMOKS010000188.1:0-2934 GCA_049324355.1 Bacteroidota bacterium | reverse complement strand
GATGCAGTAGCCCATTTCCCGGAAGACAAGATCATGGCCGGCAAAGATCCATCGCGCGTTTATGCAGAGTACTTTGTAACCCGCGACATCAAGTTCATTGTGCTGCTCGAAAAGGAAAATGGCCAGTATGTTTTCAAAGCCACTGAGTTCAATGGAAAGCCGACTTTTTTCGAAAACAATCAGCCCGCCTGGCAAGTAACGAACCAAAAGATATCTGAACTGCTCCAGATAGTATATCGCGACTCATGGCTCACACAGAAGAAACAAAACTTTCTGATCAACGACGTTCCCGAAATGCAAATCGAATTAAACTTTATCACTGGTAGACGATCCGAATTTTATCCGGTGGATTTGAAAGTGGATAACCTGGCCGTGCCACGTACCGGCGATGAAGCAATCGACAAAGCCGTTGAACAGTTCTTTGCGGCTAACTATCCGTTCAAATACAAGATCGTGGACGTTAACTACGACGAGAAGGAATCGCGCAAGCTGGGTTTTCATTTTGTGTTGTGTTATGTGAAGACACGGGCCCGCGCTGCGCGCGAAGTGCTGGGCTACGACATGACGCGAGTGGAAAATGCCTACGCTTCGGTAACATATCCCAACGGCAGCTCGCAGATAAAAACGATTTCAGCCGATCAGCCGGTGTATAAATTCTACTTCAAGCACATCGAATCCGGCAACGTGTTTTTAGGCACCAAGTGGGATGCCGACGAAACGTACTTTCAGGCTTTCAAGAATCACCTGATGGGTTTCCGCCAGGAGTTGAATTTGAACTGAGATTTGTTTTCCATCATGGAGTGATGAGTCACTCTTTTTAATGTGACACGAGCTTTAGCCCGACGATGGATCCAATCAACAGGAAAATGAAAAACATACGCCAGAAGTACGAAGGCTCATTAAAGAAGATGATTCCCATCAGCGCCGTACCTACTGCGCCAATACCGGTCCACACCGCATAGGCGGTACCTAGTGGAATTTTCTGAATAGCCATATTCAAAAAATGAAAACTTAATGAAATGGAAATGAAAAAGGCCACTGTCCATTTCGAGTTGCTAAAGTTGTTCGACAGCTTTAAACTGGTAGTGAACGCAACTTCGAACAGGCCCGCGATAACAAGATAGAACCACGCCATGCTTTTTTGTGGCTAAAGATAATCGCTCCGACGCGATGAAGCCTACTTCTTCCGTTTTTGATAGATGAGAAAAGCGACGATCAAAAAAGCGAGGATCACATAGCCGTTGCCATGAAAGCCATGCCAACCCCAATCGTGATCCCAATCATTCCAGTCGCCGCGGCCAAATACGAGGCGGAAGGGGAGAAAGAGAATCGTGAAGATGGCGCCCAACACCGCACCGAATACACCGAACACAACTCCAAACACGCCGCCAATTAGACCAATAGCCGCGCCGATCAAACCGATCCAAACAGGAAACGTGAGCACCATAATGATAATGAGCAATACGGTGGTGGTGGAACTCGAGCTACGTGTTGACATAGTTGTGTTATTGGTTGACCACATCCAGCAATTTTCGTTCTCAATCTGCGGAGCATTGAAATAAGGCTGAAATTGCACTTTTACCACCGTACACGCCGACCGCAGTGTTGAATAATGAACAGGGGGCTGTAAAAAAATGAACAATTCGACTGCAACCTGATTTGAAATAGGCGAGTCTCAGTGACGCAAAACCAAAACACATGAAACAGCTACTCTCATTATTACTTGTTGTCTCTTCATTCGCCGGATGGGCACAAACCAAAGTGCTCGTGCTCGGCACATACCACATGGGCAACCCGGGGCTTGATGCGTTCAATATGAAAGCCGACGACGTATTGGCACCGAAACGTCAGCAAGAGATTGAAGAGTTTACCAAGCTACTGGCGAAGTTCAACCCCACAAAAATTTGCCTGGAGTATCCCATCGAGAGTCAGGCAAAACTTACGGAGAATTACCAGGCCTACGTAAACGGCAAGATGGAATTACGCCGCAACGAATCGGATCAAATTGGACTGCGGTTGGCGAAGATTTTAAAGCATAAAGAAGTTTACGCCATCGATACGAAAGCACCTTTTGAGATGGACTCAGTGATGGCCATGGCGCAACAGGGTTCTTTTGATCGTTTCAATAAAACGTTCGCATCCATGCCTGCATTCATGGAGTCGGAAAACAAGAAACTCAGCGAGAGCACGGTTGCACAATTTTTTCAACACATCAATAGCCGCGCTTACATCGACAACTCGCACGAAATGTACCTCACCATCGCCGAGGTGGGGAAGGACTCGAAATATCCGGGAGCTGACCTCGTGGCCGACTGGTACAAGCGCAACCTCCGCATCTACAACAACCTTACGCGCTTGCCCATTCAACCCGACGATCGCATCTTAATTCTCTACGGTGCAGGTCACACAAAAATCCTGCAGGATCTGATCGACGATTCTTCACGATTTGAGATCGTGGAATTAAGCGAGATCAAATAATCAGCTGCGCTTGCGGTAATTCCACACCGCGAAACCGTTCAGCACGATGCCAAAGAGAAACACAATCACGAGGTGATAGCGGATGTCCCACAAGGTGCTGCCTTTAAGTACCACCATGCGCATCACCTCGATGAAGTACGACACAGGGTTAAACTTGGTAAACGTCTGTGCCCAGGCCGGCATGCTGTCGATGGACGTATAAAGTCCGCCCAGCAAGATGAATATCATCATCATGAAGAACGACAAGAGCATGGCTTGCTGCTGTGTAGCTGACACCGTGGAGACGAGTAAACCAAGACCGAGCACGGAAAGCAAATACACGCCCGCAAAGAGATAGATCGTTAAGATGTTACCCGCGGGCACAATGCCATAGGCTACATAGGAGATGATCAGACCGATGGTGAGGATGACATTACCCAACACCCAGAACGGAATCAGTTTACCAAGTATGAATTG
>JBMOKS010000187.1:0-2940 GCA_049324355.1 Bacteroidota bacterium | reverse complement strand
GTAAGTGAAAGTACCATTAAGCGCGACGCAAAATTTGCCGAAGGGTTGGAGATCGTCGGACGCTCTAATCCCAAGCTCAAATTGAAAATCTTGCTGGGTCAGGCAAATGTGAAGAAGGCAGACGTACTGGTGCTGTGCGATGCCCCTAATGTTGACAAGTTGAATATTCGGAACGAAGCGGACCTGTCAAATAAGGCAAAGAATATTCGCAACGAAATCCTGGAAGAAGTGGAAAGTCGTGTCAACCGAATCAACGAAGAGAGAATTGACAAGGCAGCACGGCATCTTCGGGAATCAGAGCCGCCGTTTTCTTCCAAGGAGGAACGGGTCAAGCGCATCAAAGAGAAAATCGTCGGCGCAATCAATCGGGCGATAAATAAGAATGACGCCACAGTTATACGTGAATTGAAAAAATTAATTGACGACCTTGAAAAGGTCTTGTTCAACTGATCAGCACACGGGCTTTTTTTCCGTTTCCGAAAGTTCATTTTGACCCTTTGACAGAAAGATCGAAAAGAAGTATCTTTCAACAAGAACGATTAATGATGACGCAATCTTGCGATAGCGTGGTAATGTTGTTTTATACAACGTTTCACAGCCCGCTACCAAGCAACCGATACGAAAAACATATGTCCGCTATGCCGCCCGCTATTCAGCGTAAAATTATGCGATATAAGCGGTGGCAGGACCGGCATGCTGCCCTTTTGGGAAAGCTGCTTTTGAAGAGGGCCATTTCCTGGTACCAGATGGACCTTGACCTTTCTGACCTTAAAGTAGGTGAGTTTGGCCGCCCCTTCTTTGACTCACACTTTGATTTTAACATATCTCATTCCGGCGACGTCGTCGTGTGTGCATGCTCAACCGATGCTCGCATAGGTATAGACATTGAAGAGAGGATCGAACTGGACATTCGGGATTTTAGAGCAGTGTTTATGCAGTGGGAGTTTCAGCAACTGCTGGAAAGTGAGGGTAACGGACTGTTTTTCGACTGGTGGACAAAAAAGGAAGCGGTCAGCAAAGTAATTGGAAAGGGTTTTTTTCTTTCATTTCCTGACATTCGCCTCGAACAAGGAAAGGCATCATATGCAGGGGTCAACTACTTTGTAGAAGAAGTCTATGTTCGCGACCACTATCAGACGGCAGTTGCATCCAGTAAGCCGTTGGACAATATTGTAGTGCACGCCATGGACTTCACACAGCCATAAATTGTACCTTGACATAACAGGATAGATCGCAAATAGAAAATCGATATGGAGATCTCATTAGCCGATGTTTCACAGGCAACCACTGAGACGGGCACCGTTCGGCGAATTGCCGCAGCTGATTTTTTTGCAAATCAGGCAGACATGGTTGCCGCCGGATGGCCATTCATAATTACAGGCATGCTTGAACATCTCGCCGATGAGGTACAAATTTTGGAAAAAATTCGAAGAGAAGGGGGCCGCGAGAAAATTCATTGTCAGCTGAAGGTGGGAGGTGAGGATGTTATTTCAATCGCGCAATACCTCGATATGATTAGTGCGTCTGAGACATCAGATGTCTCCTATGCAGCAAACAATATTCTCCCTGACAAGATCGCCAGGACGTTAAACCTGCAATTACCTATCCGGTCACGCAAGGTGAAGTATGCAAAACCAAGACTTTGGATCGGTGCCGCCAACACCGCTACATTTCTTCACCGTGATGGATCTGATAATTTTTCCTATCAGCTGGTAGGCTCAAAAGAGTGGACCATTTATCGGGTGCACGAATACAATCTACTCTACTTTGATAAAAACGACGGCGGATTTTCTCGCAGCCTCATTGATGTGGAACGTCAGGTAAACCTGGCGGATTACCCCTTATTTGTGCAGGCCAAACCGATACGTGTTATAGTTAACCCCCGCGAAGTCTTCTACCTGCCGTACGGCTGGGGCCATTCTGTAAAAAACCTATCCCTTTCTGTGATGGTCAATTATTGGTTTAGCTTCAACGGGTACCAGCCCTTGGTGTTAAGTGCTCGTGCTGTGCTGTAAACGATCAGGCTATGAAGATCGTTCAAAGCTTTTGGTCAAAATCGATTTTTCAACTTGGGGACGATCCCAGATATGTGGACAAGCCAGGAAACATCGGATCATTGGACTGGATCGATCGTAGTTATTTCTTTTATAGTTGGGCACTAAGTGCACTGCAGCTGACCCGACAAGGCCGGCAAGTTGTCCTCGTAACAGATAGCGTTGGAAAAAAACTCCTGGTAGACTTAATAGGATTGCCTTATCAGGAAGTCACCCTGCGACTAAACGATCTGAGTCATATTCCACCAGATTTCTGGTGCCTTGCAAAACTACTTGCCTACCAGGAGATACTTGAACCATTTCTCCACGTCGACTACGACATATTCATATCTTCACATCTTGTCGATGCCATGGAACGCCACGGATTGGCAGCCCTCCACAAGGAAGAAGACCCACTGAATGAGCAGATCGCCACAAAAATTGAGAGCACTGTGGATAATTGCGTTGGTTTTGGAGTTTCTGCACAGAAAGGCAAATCCATTAACACCGGCATCATCGGTGGGGAAAACTGGCGCCTGTTGAGTGAATTTGCCACCATGTCTTCAACTTGCCTGCTGGCAAATCAGCAGAACCTCCTACGGCTGATGGACGTAATGCACCCAAAGTACATCAACAGATTCTTTGATCAGATGCTCATGCACAACTTTACAGTAGCCCGTCATCTGGATTGGCACTTTGCAATGAAAAACATCAACGCAAGAAAAGATGGACTTGGCGCGGTTTATGATTTTCCAACCCGAACGAGTTGCCTGCACATCAATCATGAATACAGACGGAACAGCCGGATATGTTGGCAACTGAAACAAATGCTACAGACAGAGTTTCCACTCTATTTTGATAGGATCAATAAACTGCTAATGGCGGGAGAACTATGACACCCAGCTGC
>JBMOKS010000186.1:1443-2940 GCA_049324355.1 Bacteroidota bacterium | reverse complement strand
CGATTGAACCAATGTAGCTATTAATCATCTTACCAATAGTTTCCATCCTTTGATCGAAGCTGGTGAACTGGTCCTTAGTAATCAGCCCACGACTTAGTGATTTTGTCAGCCATGTCCTGGTTTCAAACAAAGATCCTCGCGAATAATATCCGAAGTTCTTTGCGTCTTTGTAGTGATACCTTCCAAGGCCTTCCGATAAATTAGCTGCAATCGAGTCAACAGACCGAACCAATTGTTTCCCCATAGTATCTTTCTCAAAATATCCCCACCCCGCAACAACACACCAAACCTCCTCGCCTAGTTCCATTGCCATGTTATAAACCTTAAAGTCATCAAGCTTCGCAATCATTGGTATAACGTCTAATTTCTAAATTTCCCGACCGAAAATGCCCAATGCCTAGTGCCCAATGCCTAGTACTTTAATATTTAAGTTTTATCCACTTGCGGTTTGAATTTGCAGATTTGATCACAGTTTCGACAAACACCATTCCCTTCACTCCGTCTTCGGCGTCGGGGAAATCATATTTGGCGGGGTTGATTTTTTTGCCTGGTTTGTAGTCGCGAACGGCGCGGCCAAATGCCTGGTAAATGTTGGCAAAAGCTTCGAGATAACCTTCGGGATGGCCGGCGGGTGTTCTCGTGTTTTTCTTCGCAACGTCGGACAGATAACCCCAGCCTGCCCGGAAAATTTCTTTGGGTTTGTCAAGCCATTTCACAACGAGCGTGTTTGGCTCTTCCTGCCGCCACTCCAGTCCGCCTTTGTCGCCGTAGACCCGGATATTAAGATTATTTTCGTCGCCGGCCGCCACTTGTGTTGCCAGTAATACGCCGGTGGCCCCATTATCGAACTTCAATAGCATGGAACTGTCGTCGTCGAGCTTACGACCCTTCACTACGATATTCAACATGGCGTTGATCTCAGTGATGTCGGCGCCCGTAACATATTCAGCGAGATTTGCAGCGTGTGTACCGATGTCGCCGATAGCGCCGCCTGCTCCTGATTTAGAGGGGTCGGTCCGCCAACTCGCTTGTTTGTTTCCACTTCCTTCCACGAAAGTTGACAGCCAGCCTTGCGGATATTCGACATAAACTTTTCTCACTTTTCCAATCTTACCGGTAGCGACCATGTTACGCGCCTCTTTTACCATGGGGTACCCTGTGTAGGTATGCGTGAGGGCCAGTACGAGGCCTGTCTTGTCGACAATTTTTTTCAGCGCCTTTGCTTCGGCAACGTTGAAAGCGATGGGCTTATCAATGATGACATGGAATCCATTTTCCAAAGCCATCTGCGCCGGGGCGAAATGCACGTGATTGGGCGTAACGATGGAAACAAAATCCATACGTTCGCCTTCTGGAAGATTTTTTTCGGCTTTGATCATCTCGGCGTAACTTCCGTATACCCTCGACGGATCGAGGTATAAAGCTTTACCGGTTGCCTTTGATTTTTTTGGATCGCTGCTGAAAGCTCCACAAACGAGTTCAATATCCCCATCGATG
>JBMOKS010000186.1:0-1433 GCA_049324355.1 Bacteroidota bacterium | reverse complement strand
GTGAACGGCGCCGATGAAAGCCTCAATGCTTCCACCGATCATGCCCATGCGTAGTTTTCTGCTCATGAGGTTTGAAATTACGTTTTAGTTCAGTTTTTAAAAGTTTTGGCTATCAAAAATTACAAAATAAAATTACTGAAAACGATTGCGATTCAGTTTGAACGGATCGCGTTGGTAATCATGGCGACGTTCGACGGGATCATTTCTTTTTTTTAAAAGAATTTGCTAATCAAATTCTCCAGATACTCCTGTCGACCACTGATCTGTTGTGGCTCTCCTTGCTGATGGGCCAGCAGCCTGAGCGTCTCCAGCGAAAGTTTTCCTTGTTCAAATTGTTTTCCTTTTCCGGAGTCGAAGCTTGCATATCGTGCCTTGCGCAGGTTTTGATATTCGCCGTCGTCCAGCACAGCTTGCGCAATAAGCAATGCGCGGGCAAAGGCATCCATTCCACCAATATGTGCATAAAAGATATCGGCAAGATCGGTGGAATTGCGTCGCGTCTTCGCATCGAAGTTGATGCCGCCGGTTTTAAAGCCACCTCCTTCGAGGATTACCAGCATGGCTTCGGTAAGCTCGTACAAGTTATTCGGAAACTGATCGGTATCCCATCCATTCTGATAATCACCCCGGTTGGCGTCCATGCTTCCGAGTACACCGGCGTCAACGGCTACCTGAAGTTCGTGTTGAAATGTGTGATGGGCCAGTGTAGCATGATTCACTTCAATATTCAGCTTGAAGTCGTCCATCAGATCAAATTGTCGGAGAAAAGCGAGCACGGTAGCGGCATCAAAGTCATATTGGTGCTTCGAGGGCTCCATGGGCTTCGGCTCGATAAGGAACGTGCCCTTAAAACCGTTTTTCCGCGCGTAGTCGCGGGCCATGTGCAGGAAGCGCGCCATGTGTTCCTGCTCGCGTTTCATGTTCGTGTTGAGAAGCGACATATACCCCTCGCGGCCTCCCCAAAACACATAGTTTGCTCCGCCGAGCGCTATGGTAGCATCTAATGCGTTTTGCACTTGTGCTGCAGCGTGACACACCACATTAAAATCCGGATTGGTTGCGGCGCCATTCATATAGCGGGGATTTGAAAATAAATTTGCGGTGCCCCACAACAGCTTTACACCCGAAGCTTTTTGTTTCTTCTTGGCGTAGTCCACAAGCTTTTCGATGCGCGCCTCCGATTCCTTCAGTGTGTCGGACTCGTCTACCAGATCATAGTCATGAAAACAATAGAATGGCGCACCGATTTTTGTGATGAATTCGAAAGCGGCATCCATTTTATCATAGCCACGTTGCACAGCATCAGCATGCTGCAGCCATGGAAGCTTTTTCGTGCCGGGGCCAAAGGGATCTCCACCAGTTCCGCAGAAGGTATGCCAGTAGGCGATGGCAAATCGGAAATGTTCTTCCATGGTTTTTTTTCCTACTTTCTT
>JBMOKS010000185.1:0-27154 GCA_049324355.1 Bacteroidota bacterium | reverse complement strand
AATCGCAGTTTCATCACAGCTCGTATGGATATCGTCCAAACCGTAATTGCCATCAAGCAGTAGGGGAAGCGACACGAAACGCTTTCACACACAGCTGGTCAATTGATCTGGACATTCAAAGTTTCTTTGATACGATAGATCATGGGTTGCTAATGAAAGCAGTTGGTCACTACTGTGAAGACAAGTGGGTATTGATGTATGTGCAGCGATGTTTAAAGGCAGGAGTAGTTCAGCAGGAAGGATGTTACGTTGATAGAATGACCGGTACACCCCAAGGAGGGGTTATCAGCCCACTGTTGGCGAACATTTTTCTGCATGTGGTATTCGATAAGTGGATGGAGAAGCATCATGGAGGAAAACCATTTGAACGCTATGCTGATGATATCGTTGTGCATTGCAAGACGGAGCGTCAGGTGAAGTATCTGTTGAATGAGATCAAGCAGCGTTTCAGTGAATGCAAATTACAAGTGCACGAGGGGAAGACCAAGATTGTGAACATTAGAGGTGGCTCGGAGAAGAAGTATCAGAAGAATTTTGATTTTCTGGGTTTCACTATTGAACCGCATTACACAAAAGTGAAAGGCGGTGGAAGAAGAATTCTTCCGAGATGTGTAATTAGTAAGAAGTCAGTGAGCAGCGTATTGGACAAGTTCAAACGCATACACAAGAGACGGGTGAGCATCGAGGTGCTAGCGCAGGAATTAAATCCGGTTATCCGAGGTGTGATCAATTACTATTGTAAGTTCTGGAGTTCTCATACCCATGCCTTATGAAATCAGCTGAACAAGCGGTTGAAGAAGTGGGTGAAATGGGAGAATGGCTTGTACACATTTGCATCAATCCGCTGGCTTCAGCAGAAATATCGCCTACGGCCAAACTTATTTGCACACTGGAAATTGGTACGTCCGTAAGATGATATTTTTAAGAGATACTTATCTTTGTGATCAAACAGGAAGAGCCGTATGAAGGGAGACTTTCACGTACGGTTCTGTGAGAACCTAAGGGTGCAACTCCCTTTGGTGACTCGACTGATGGCAATGGGTCACGGTGCGTGGACTAATAGCAAAGAATAATGAGACAACCTACAAAGGACTATCTGGACAAAATAAAAACCCATCTGGACGGAATTAGTATTCAATTAATTGACGAACTGACAAAAGTCATAAACGGGGACTGGGGACTTAAGGAATCAAAAGACCTGGATAAGGTTTCCCTCTTAGACATTGAGATATTTACAGACGGGTACAGACTAGGCCTGTACCCTATGGACAAAGGATTAACCCAACTCGGTTATAAAAAGCTATTGCAAGAATATTCGAATGGACTGCTCAGTGATGAAGAATTAAATCCTGATATAAACTTATACGACCTTGACAATGAAGACGATAATAAAGAGTTAGATGAATTCGAGTCAGCTCAAAAAGAAATCTTCGTAACATGGTTTACAAACTGTTGGAATAAGACTGACAACAAAAAGTTAAAGAAACCAATTTATTTAAAGTTTCATGACACAAGTACCTCGTTAGATTTGAACGCGAATAGATGGGTTAAAGATGAAATAAAATGGAAATGAACCACAGCCACCAACAACCTGTTTATACGAGCTTGGTTTTAGTGTAGTTACAAAGTTTCGTTTCTTTGTTTCTTTACTTAGTTTTGTCACGGTGGACTGCTTGGATTGGTAAGCTTTGTCATTCCTTCAGCATTTAACAACGCCTCCTAAGCCGTTGTGGCCATTGGGTTGGCTCCTTGGACATATTATACCAAGCTGATTGAAAATTTTTGAACTATAAAGACAATGATTTCAACTGAAGGAGACATAATTACTGGACTCATTGGAGCTCTCCTATTTCTGTTCAAGAATCCAGACAAAAATTACAAGACTTTAATTTTCGTTTTTGTCGTTGGACTATTTGCAAGCCAGACAGCTTTTATCTACCTCCACAACTCTTTACCCGGACAAATCATTTGGACAATTTCGACTGCTGGGCTTTTGATTTTTTATCCACTAAGACTTAAGAACAAACCTAATAAACGGACTATCGACTTTTTAAAACCAATCGGACTGGTTTTTCTCATAATCTATCCAATTCCATTTTTTAGTTTAGTTCCAGTCGGACAAAGTGACTTTTGGGCGGTAACTAATATCATGACATTCTTTGTTCTTGGGACGATTTACATTTACGACAGACTAATTCTTAAACCAGAGACAATGAAACGGAAATTTATAATCTCATTGGTAATACAGACAATATTAATTGGAATGTTTTTCATTTACGCATTTATTCAAAAACGTGAAGCTGACAGACAAAGAGAACTTGCAGACGAACAGATGAGAAAATCAGAACAATTGTATTCTGAATTAAACAAAGAAATTGAAAACTTGAAAGACGAAATAAAAAACTGCCGCTAAGGCAATGGCGGGGGATGTGTAAAATAAAGTCTTATCTTCGCTACAACGTTTGCCCACGGGGACTGTGACGTAAAAGTCGCGCTACTGCATGAGCACAAACGTTGGCAGAAATAGCATTCGGGACAATGAGGACAATCATAATAATTCTTTTAGGACTTGGTAGTTTGACTGTCCATGGACAGGTGACCAATACGACACATAGAGACGAGACAAACATTTACTACAATGCTTTGGACTCAGCAATTAAGATCCTTCAGACAAAAATGAGTCCTAAATCTTTAGTAGTGGAAGGAGACCCTGTTGCTGTCAATCGACTTCCCACAAAGATTTTTGGGACAAAGATTATTAAGAACGACGGACAGACAAAGGTCAAGGAAAAAGATGCCGATGCGATAGCAACAGTCAACAGACTTGAGATTGAAGACGGGGAATTTAGGACGTTTATTCAACTTTGGACTGTTGAAAAAGGACAACGGAGAGTTCTGGAGAATGGAATCAGTGGGTATACCTTTAACTACGAATTCTTACAAGCGGACAAATCATTCAGGCTTATAAGAATTGATAAAAGTATAACGATAAGGTAGTGGTAGAATGCTATAGCTGCCAACAAAACTATAAGTCATGGTGGCACTTTGGATGATGATTTTTACATTTCGGTGTGCCGCCGACCTTATACTAGACGTTAGCGACAAGCACTTTAAAATAAATTCGTATACATGACGAAAGTTTCTGACGACAAATTCTACTTTTCCTCATAACAATCTCATGTAGCCTACAGACAGCGACTTGCACCATGACCGATTTAGAACTAGACGACTTGTGTACCAACTTGTTCAACGTAGGACTGAAATCCACAACCGACGTCAACGACAAACAAAAAACTATTTTTCTCTTTCTAGCCATATTTAACTACATCCATGAAGACGGACTTGATGTCTATTTATCAAATAATTTAAACTCACCGTTCGACATCCGATCAAATATTAATTCAATGAGAGAATTAGGTTTACAAGATGTAGCCGATAAATTTGAATTTATGCAGAATAGGTTTGATTTAAACAAACATCATCGGGATGGAGAAACTTGGGACGAATACAAATTAAGAATTGGCATTGCTACCGAAGTGAACTCGTGGGAAAATACTTTGCTTAACGAGATGAGAGACAATTACCCATATAGTTGGATAAACAAAAATTGCACTGATTTATCTGAAGGTTTGGGTTTCAAAAGTGCCAGCCGCTAACATCGTGTTTAAGTAATTGCCCGGTGTTGTTTCCGCATTCAAATTGGTTTCTTAATTTAGTCCCGTAACAGGGGACAAGTCGCAGCAGGTCGGGTTTAACATTGCGGTTCACTTCATTTTTAAACCCTTCCTCTCCGGCAACTCCTGAACACAAAGCGTTGTGGCCAATTGGGTCGGGCGCCGTGCACAGCGTATCGTAAGCCAACAGTTTGATGAATTATAAATGTTACATGAAAAAAATATTCTCACTACTCTTCTTCCTTTTTACAAATCTGACTTTCGGACAAATGCCAAATAAAATATCGAAAGAAGAAAAAATCTTCGGACTATCGAAATTTTGGCAAGAGGTGAATTATAACTTTGTATATCTTTCAAAAGTGGACAAGACCGAATGGGACAAATTGTATTTACAACTTATTGGGGAAGTCCAAGAAACAAAAAATGATTACGAATATTATCGACTACTACAAAGGTTTTGCGCCTTTCTAAAGGACGGTCATACCAACGTTTGGTTCCCACAAGAAATACAAAATAATATATTCACTTCTAATTTCGGTGACTACAGACTTATCGTTACTAACATTGAGGGTAAAGCAATAATTACCCAAGTGAATCTGAGCAAGAAGGATGAATTGCCCATTGGTACGGAGATAACAAAAGTAAATGGAATCTTGACCAGGCAATATATCACTGAAAATGTACGACCATATATTTCATCATCGACAGAACACATATTGGAAGATTGGTCAATAAGCAATATGCTTCAAGGTTATTCGGGAACAACCTTCAATTTGGAGCTGAAAACCCCAAGTGGTGAGACAAGAAATATAGAACTCATCCATAGCAAAACCGAAGAAAAGGAGTTATACCCGGACACCAAGACTGAATTAATGGAGTTTAAGTGGATAACAGGAGATATAGCATACATCGCGTTGAATTCATTTTCTGACCGCAACATAATTGATTCGTTTTCAGCTAAACTGCCCGAGATAAAGAAAGCTAAGCGTTTAATAATAGACTTAAGGAAAAATGGCGGAGGAGATACCTACATTGCACGGGAAATTTTTAAGTTTCTCACTAAAGACAAGACTATTTACGGTTCTAAATCTCAGAGCAGGCTGCACATTCCATCTTACAAAGCTTGGGGTAAATGGGCTCAAGCTACTGACACGACAAATAATGCATGGTCAAGACAAGCATATTTGAGTTATCGTGATGAGTTTTATTACAACTTTCCTTACGAACCGTACCACGCAAAAAGTGTAGGAACATCAAGAGTGAAAATTCCAACTGTCGTATTAATCGGACATAATACAGCATCAGCCGCTGAGGACTTCCTAGTCTTTACAAGCAATCAGAAAAACATAATTAAGATTGGAGAGCCTACATTTGGCAGTACAGGACAGCCATTAAGTTTTGATTTACCAAATGGAGGCGGTGCAAGAGTTTGTACAAAAAAAGATATTTATCCAAGTGGGAAAGAATTTGTCGGCATTGGAATATTACCAGACATACCGATTAATAAAACCTTAACAGATTATTTAGAAAACAGGGACCCGGTTTTAGAAAAAGCGACTGAATATCTAACCAAAAAAAGTTTACCGATCGTTGGCAATGTACGGCCCGTGGACAAGTAACAGCTCCGCAGACGAAAAAAAAATAGTTGGGCTTCGTTGCTGAGATAGAAAAATTGAGAGAGGAGAAAAAATTAAAAGGGGAGTAGGGGACAAATAAACGAGACAAATTTGAAGCTGACTCTGATGAATTCAAACTGGGTGTAATGATCCAACAAGCACGACAAGAAAAGGGATTAACACAAGAACAAGTAGCAGAGTTACTGGATGACAACACCCCAGGTTGAATTTGAACTGTGGCTCTGGATTAAAGAAACCTGGAATGCTAGCTTAATCAACGGCGGATTTCTTGGCAACGTAAGCAAGCCAAGCAGACTTAGATTAATTTTTGAGGAGCAAAAGGATGTGATCTCATTGCCCAAATTTTGGAAGGAGCGGCAAGATGCAATTGGTAACAGGTTTGAGAATGTCCTGAAGGAATTCAGGATTACAAAGTATGACGGATTTAGTTCTTTTAAACCGGAGATCGATTATTTCGTATTCAGCGAAATTTATTTACTAGAGTGTATCAAACGCGTCGATACGCAGCCGGTTCATAGTGAATTCTGTGAGATAGGCATTCATAGCATCAGCAGATTCTTTACGGAGCTTACGGTTTTCTATCATAAAGATGAAGATGTCCTGAAATACGAAGCAATGGGAGTAAATGAAAGAATTGCTGACCGGATTCAGCAATTAGTGAAGGAGTTGGATGAGTTCGGGAATCATCGTAAAGACGTACGCGTACGCTTTGACAGTCGTGAACATTTTGAAAGAGCAGGAATTTATTACTATAGATAAACACGAGAGGTAACATGAGTTATAGTTCAATGCCGGGTTTAGCGTAAACGAAATGTATTATCTTTCAAGTTACGTTGGTCATGTGGGACAGACTTGGCAGGTCGCGCTAAACATTCCCTTCGGTCATTTATTAGCGCTCCTATTCCGGAAACTGTGCAAACCCCGACGTTGTGCACCATTTTTTTAGGACAGCGAATGAGTAACAAGCGACTTTATATTATTGGAAACGGATTTGACCTTCACCATGAGATAAAATCCAGATATTCTCACTTCAAAGAATATGTAGAATCAACCGACAACAATTTGTTTGACTTGTTGGAGGAGCATTTTCCTGGCGAGTTGTGGTCGGACTTTGAACAAACCTTAGCCTATATCGACACTGACACAATTACTGATGGCGCGACTAACTATCTTGAATCTTACGGTTCTGACAATTGGAGTGAGGCTTCTCATCACGACTATCAATATGAAATACAAAGGATAGTTGATTCAGTGACAGTGGATTTAAAGAGACATTTTCTCAACTGGATTCTACAAATCGAAATCTCGGGACCTGAAAAAATAACTCTTGATAAGGATTCAACTTTCTTAACTTTCAATTATACAAAAACACTTGAGATTGTCTATCTGATTGAGTCGAGCAAAATCAATTACATTCACAATAGAGCGGACGACCAAGATTCACATTTGGTATTGGGGCATGGAAGAGAGTTCAGCGAAGCAGACTCGTTTAGCAAGAACAATGATGAAGACACAGACGTGAGAGTTGCGGAAGGCAATAATATACTTGACAATTATTTTAGAGAAACATACAAGGACACAGATTCAATAATAAGGGAACAAGATGGCTTCTTCTCTGGATTAACTCACATCAATGAGATTTATATACTGGGACATTCTTTATCTGACGTTGATATTAAGTACTTCGAGACAATTAAAAGACACTTAAGCCCAGATTCAATTTGGACAGTTAGTTACTACGATAACAATGAAAAAATACGTCATGAAGAAACTCTTAGGGGAATTGGACTTGACGACAGCAAATTCGTTTTGGTTACTTTGAAAGATTTGGAGTAAAAAAACGGTGCACAATAAAATGTATGTGCCAATACGGGGTTTAGTGTCAAGTCGTAGTTTAGTTGTCAAACAACGTTCGGTCACGTGTGATAGTTTCGGAGTAGTCGGACAAATCAGAGTTCCTCCTTTATTTACCCTCCGAGCCCGCAATGTCACATACAACAACGCTCGCAGCAGTTACGCGCGGACAAAGTAGAGTTCAAATGAAAATACGTACGACAATTTTAATTTTGACCATCGCGACAATAACGTGTTGGGGACAGACAAAAGAAGAAAAAGAAAAAGAAGACCGAGTTCAATTCGTGTTTGACTCTAATCTTCCGGACAACTTACACGACTTTTTTAATCAAGAGAAAATACGAACGACCTACAAAATCAACAGGGACTTAAATCCATTTTACTTAAGAGGTGACTTTGACGGAGACACGAAAACGGATTACGTACTTGCTGTAATTGAATCAACGACCGACAAAAAAGGATTTTTAATTTATCACCCATCGACTAAAAAATATTTCTTAATTGGAGCAGGCAAATCAATCCAAGGTGGTTACGGAGACAACTACTGGATGATTGACGCATGGGAGGTTTCAGACGAGAAAGTCGTTGGACAAGGAGTCACGAACTTAAAACCACCGAAGTTAATTGGCGAAGCTATTCTGGTTCAAAAATTAGAATCATCAAGCGGACTAATTTACTGGGACGGAAAAGAATACAAGTGGTATCAACAGGGAGATTGAATCCGGCTTTCACCGGGTTAAGAAATCATTGCCGAGTTGGAGTTAAAATAGGTCACCTGAAATTTCTGCCTTCCGGGAAGATCGTAGATTGAAAGGATGTTCTCTGTGATCTATCACGTGTATCCGGTCCTTTTGACGTAGTTTCATCTGCACGGGCCAGGTTGCCCACAGCATATTTGTCATTCTCAAACGGCACCAGACGTTGCAGCAATTTGGATATATTAAAACAACGCCTGACAATAACGTGGATCACTTCACCCTCACGTTGCAGTTTCCCTTCAACCATCAGCAATCTTGATTGAATGATCTCCTTTCGGTATTTGTCAAACAATTGGCGAAATACAACAAGATTTGATGTTCCGGTTTCATCTTCAATGGTAATAAAGCAGATTCCACTGGCTGTACCCGGTCGTTGTCTCACTAAAATGAGCCCGGCAACTTTTACGATCTCGCCTTCTTTGATATTCTTTAGCGATGAAGTAGGAATAGTGCGGAGTTGATCAAGTTGCGCTCTCAAGAAACTGACTGGATGAGCTTTTAGTGACAATGACATGGAACCGTAGTCGTGAACAACGTGCTCTGATAAGCTCATTTGGGGAAGTTCTACTGCATCTTCGGAAGTATCTGAAAATATCGATTTTTCTTGGTGATCTCTTATTGAGGCTTTCCATAACGCATTCCGTCTGTCCATATTCATAGTCCGGAAAGCATCGGCCCCTGCTAATTTTTCCAGTGTTGCTTCAGATAATCCTGCCTCGCGCAGATTATGCACCGACTTAAAGAAATCTCTTCTTGAACTCAACAACAATTCAATGTCATCTTTCCTCACGCCATTCACCTGCCGGAATCCTAACCGCATTGCCCTATATTTACCTGAACATTCTTCCAACTTATTGTCCCAATCTGAGTGGTTAACATCTACCGGCCGAACTTCGACCCCATGTTTACGCGCATCGATCACGATCTGTGCCGGTTGATAAAAACCCATAGGCATGCTGTTCAGCAGTGCACAAGCAAACACATCGGGGTAATAATTCTTGATCCAGGATGAAACATATACCAGTAAGGCAAAACTAACGGCATGGCTTTCGGGAAAACCATAGCTTCCAAAGCCCTCCAACTGCCTGAACACCCGCTGAGCATACTCCTTGCTGTAGCCCCTGGAAGTCATCCCGTTGATGAGCTTATCTTCAAAATGAGAGATCAACCCGTTCACTTTGAATGTGGCCATACTTCTTCGTAATTGGTCTGCTTCCGAAGGTGTAAAACCTGCCGCCACTATGGCTATCTTCATCGCCTGTTCCTGAAACAAGGGAACTCCCAATGTGCGACCTAAAATTTCCTCTAATTCTTGAGACGGATATTCAACAGGCTCTTCTCCATTGCGTCTCCTTAAATACGGGTGTACCATGTCGCCCTGTATGGGGCCGGGTCGCACAATGGCCACTTCAATCACAAGGTCATAGAAGCATTTTGGTTTAAGACGCGGCAGCATGGACATCTGCGCACGGCTTTCGATCTGAAACACACCGATCGTATCCGCTTGACTTATCATTTCATACACGGCCGGGTCATCCTGTGGAATGTTAGCCAACGTCAGCTCAAGTCCATAATGTTTCTTAGCCAGATCGAACGCTTTGCGAATGCAGGTGAGCATTCCCAAGGCCAACACATCGATCTTCAAAAAGCCAAGCGCGTCAATGTCGTCCTTGTTCCATTCTATGTTAGTGCGGTCTTCCATGCGTGCGTTTAATATGGGACAGAGATCCGACAGCTTCCCTTCTGTGATAACAAAGCCTCCCGTGTGCTGGCCAAGCTGTCGGGGGAATCCCATGAACTGCTCGGTAAGCTGCAATACTTTCCTGATGGTGCGATCATCGGGATTGATACCCTGACTGGCGATCCGGCCCCGGTCAAATCCTTCATCTTTGAAGTCCCATATCAAGCCCGACAAGCGGTTGACCGTGTCAACTGAAAGTCCCATCGCTTTACCGACATCACGAATAGCTCCTTTATGATGTTGTTGTGTAACGGTAGCAACAACGGCTGCGCGATCACGGCCATACTTATCATAGATGTACTGCATCACTTCTTCCCGTCTTTCATGCTCAAAGTCCACGTCTATATCGGGTGGCTCGTTACGGGCAGAAGAGATAAATCTCTCAAAGAGCAGATCAAACTTTGAAGGATCGACCGAAGTAATGCCCAGGCAATAACAAACCGTGGAGTTGGCTGCCGATCCCCGTCCCTGGCAAAGAATTTTCTTTTCACGGGCATACCGGACTATATCATAAACGGTAAGAAAGTATTCGGCATAGTTTACTTCCTCAATGAATTTCAGCTCGTATTCGATGCTGGCTTTGACTTTGTTTGGAATTCTGCCTTCAAAAATTTGCTTGGCGCCATGCCAAGTAAGAAACACAAGTTCTTCCTGTGGGGTGCGGCCGTTACCGGTGATTTCCTTCGGGTACTTGTATTTCAATTGATCCAGGGAAAAAGTGCAGGCATCAGCAATCACCTGTGTTTGCCGGATCGCATCGGGATATTGCCGGAAGAGCCTGATCATTTCATCCGCTGGTTTCAAATGTCTTTCCGCGTTGGGATACAATCGGAAACCCGCGTTGTGTATCGTACATTTTTCACGCACGCACGTAACGACATCTTGCAATTCTCTTCGTGAAGGATGATGGTAGTGAACATCGTTGGTGGCGACCATTGAGATTTTAAGCTGCCTGCATAGTTGGAATATGCGGTACAACTGTTTGGCATCATCTCCGTTGTATGTGCGCGATGCTCCGATGTATAAATGCTCTCCGAATGCTTCGCGGTACTCCAGCACCGCTTTCCTGAACGTATCATCAAAGTCGAATACTTCATTTAATGTGGTTGGTGGGATTACAATAAACTTTGAACCCACGGCATGTTCAAATACGTCAGCCTTATATACATGGCACTGGCCTTTTTCGGTTCGAAGATTTCCGGTTGTCAGCAAATTGGAAAGCCGTGTATAAGCATTGATTTCCGTTGGATATGCCAGTAAACTTGGCCCATCAAGGAGATCAAGACAGCAAGCTGGAATGTACTTTATTTTGGATTTCTTCGCTGCCACGTGACCGCGAACAATACCGGCAAGTGTATTGCGGTCTGTAATTGCAATTGCAGAATAACCATAGGCGGCGGCCTGGTTCACTATTTCTTCGGGGTGGGATGCACCCCGGAGAAAGCTGAAGTTGGTCGTGACCTGCAGTTCACTATAATTAAGCGAAGAATCCATGCAAAAACCATTGATAGGTCTTGTCATCATAATGTCCTAACCTGAAAAGCCAATAGCGGTGGCCGTCTTCGTCTTCCACACGATAATAATCGCGGTGCTGTCCGTGCTCAAGCCACCATTCCTGCTCGATCCGCTCAGGCCCATCGGCCTTCACGATGTTGTGAACTTTTCCCTTGTACCGAAATAGCATAGGCGGATAGTCAGGGATAGGAGCACTCACTTCTATGGGTTCGGGAGCGGGCAAAAGCTGGAGTGGTCTTAGTCTGTCTACTCGCCAAACGGTGGTTGGATTTTCCTGCAATGATGAAGCTCTCCTGAACGATCGCTCCGGCCAGTAGTGTTCATCCGGTAAATACCGGCTAACGGCATTTGAACCGACCTTGATCGCCAGCCTGTCGATGAGTTCTGATAGTCTTACGTCTTCCAGACCAGCGGATCCTTCCCACATCTTTTCCTGGCTGGGAAGGTGATCTTCTACCTTTGGTGCTTCAAGGATGAATAGTTCAATTCCCAATGCAGGCTCAATCGCTGGGAGCTTGATTTCAATCAGCTTGAAAAGATGACGGACACTGTGTGAAGGCCGGTTGGTGCTTATATTAACTTCTGTTGTTTTCCCATCCACACGATAACATCTAAACACTGCCTGACGAAGACCTTTCTGTTCCTGTTGTAATCTGCAACAAAGTGTTTCCAACAACTGCTTTAACGCCATCTCAATACCTGTTGCAGTGATGATCGGTTCGAGCGATGGCAATCTTTCCTGGTAGGGCTCAACGGGCACTACCGGTTGAAGGGTCTCCATCTCCCGACCGAGTGCCCTGTCTAATCTCGATATAAACTGCTGACCAAAACGTCTTCGAAGGGAGGGGCGGGGTATCTTGATAAACTGTCCCACCCGATGCAGGCCCAGTTTGTGCAGGCGGTCAACGGTTTCTGCTTCCAACCGAAGCCCTTCCGGTGGAAGATTCATCAATGTTTCTATATGACTGGCAGTTGAGATAACGAGCGGCTCTTTAGCAAATCGTGCCACACCCCAGGCAACACCAACTGTGTCTGCCATCGCCACACGAACGGCATAGCCACGGTCGTTTAATTTCTGCTTAATCTGTTCGATATATAAAGAGTCGCCACCCCATAAGTGAGAGCAGCCCGTTGAATCCAATATGAGCCCATCGGGCAGGTCAACGGCAACAACAGGAGAAAAGCGAATGCACCATTCTGCCAGGCGTTTGAGCAATCGCTCCGGAAGATCCGGTCGATCATCGAGGACTTCCAGATCCGGAATGATAGCCCTTGCGTCTGCCAGTACCATTCCGTTAGAAATGCCTTTCATCTCGGCCACGTGATTGATGGCGGTAATGATCATTCGTCCGCGAGCGGGAGTGCGGAGTACAAAAGGCACACTGCGAAGTAATGGCTGGCGGAGTGAAAACCAGTCCGTTTTCAAGTGACGGAACCAGATGGAAACAAATCTTCTCTGCATATCATCCTGCTTTCTTTTGTTCCGCTTGCGTCACTATGCGTGACTCAAATTCAAATACAAATCTTCCTTTAATCCATTGAATAGCCCACGAACCTGGTTTCCCGTTTCGCATCCTTAACAGTTCCACTTTCCATTTCGGAAAACCAATTCCCGGTAGTTCATCAACTCCATCGTGATTGGTGTTATGAAGAACAGGTACGCTGGTCAAGGGGGTAACCCTCCAGCGTGAGACGCATGCCGTAGTACTCAGCTTGCGAAAGCCACTGCGAATAATAAAGCCCGTCACCTGGCTTTGCTCGACTGCCAGTTGTAGCCTCCGGGAAGAAGTAAAGTCAATTTCTTTTAGCTCACCAACAACGAATGACAGTGCGCTGCATTTCAGGGCTTCCTCTATTGCCCAGAGAATTTCCTTTTCCTTCTTAAGGTGAAGAAAGATGATACGTTCTGGCAGGAGTCCAAAGCTCTTGAGAGCCTGTGGAAAAATTTTGCAGGAAGAACTGATCCACAATACGGCCCCGCTGTTTCCCATAGTTGCGGATTGCAGGCCGGTAATAAAGCCAACCGTTGCGGTCAAATCTTCCGGTTGTGCACATAAAAATTCGTGGACGGCACCAAGTGGAAATGTGGAATTTGGAAAAGCCTCAACCATGGGCCCCAGGTGAATGTCCTGCGTAGCATGGCTAACCCGCTTAAACCCTTCCAGCCGAAGGATATCCGCTTGCAAGCCTTTGATAATATCGTCCTTAAATGGCCGGAGCATGTTTTCATTGGGTGGGACTTCAAAGTTATATAAAATACTAATATTATTAGTAATAATACACTAATATTTTTAGTTTATTTTAAATTGAATGCTTGGAGGCATTTTTGGCATTTAAACCACGAAGGGGAGGAGACCGGGGGGAAGTCGGATGCTAATTAATCTCAAAACCAGAAATAACTCTGAAATTATTGTCACCGACTATTTCTTGCCTTTCGCTATTTCTCAGAGTAGATACAAATACACTGTTCTTTTCCTTCACTAAAAAATAATACGCTCCAGAATGAAAATCAAAATCAATGATCTTGCAATCTACCTTAGGGTCAACTCGCATTCTGGAACCATTTGATGTGTTGATCTCCAATACTTCAAATTTTTGATTTTTATTTCTAACAACAAACACACCGGAAACATAGAGGCAATGGACGCGAAATTTCGTCGGTTAAGAACGGAAGGAATTTTGACAAGGAGCCCGGTGGCGCGCCACGCGCCAGAGCCCACCCACTAGTGAAGGAAGCGGACCATAAATTAATGCAACGTTTCGCAGGGAACGCGACAGTGTTTGCACGGCATCCCGAGCTTGTCCTACTTTGCGAAAGAGAAATGCATTGTTAAAACATGCACGCGCGTTTCATCAACAATTATTAAAAATTTATCTAATAGTAAGGCAGCTGAATAACAATTTCAGAAGTTCACCTTAGTTTTAACCAGTTGCTTGCAGGTGCACCTCAACGTGCGTACATGTTTTGGTGAAGAATATGAAAATGAATTGATAGTATCTTTTTTCAGAATTGGATCTCAAAATAATAAACAAATGAATATTTGGGGTATCTTAAAAAATTCACTTTCCGAACTCGACCGTGTTCTGACCGATAAGATGATTACCGATGACCTTCACGGGTTTCTGTTCACAGATACCGACGAAGTGTTAGTCGTGGTTGATCTTAAAAACGATTCAACCATGATGAAACTTACCAATGTAGACCAGGTATTTGTGTTGAACCGATATATTTCATATGGACATGCGGAAGTCGCGCGTGTGCCCCTTACAGTTAATGTTGCCATTGGCAATTGCACCATTGAATACGGAATTTGTCAGGTCTCGAAATGTTGCGCCGACTTGTTGTATAACGATGACCTGGAACTTGTTTCTGTAGATTTTTATTTGGATGAAAATATGCAGAACTCTGATGTCTAATTGCTTTTGAGATGTCATTCACTACGCGGCTTCCAAATGAAATTTTAGAAGACTGGCAATTCGTTACATTTTCTTCTATGATATTGCTGAACGTAAGAATATTCTGCCAAGCCCTACGGCCTTAGCTTAAGGGTCATACTCCAACCTGCGTCATCGGACTTATTTTGATTCCATAGCTTTAAAATTATCGCCAAAAACACGATCTTTGAAACCTGAATTTAGATTTATTAATAATTTACGGATGATGTGCTTTGATCTTGTTGCTGGCTTTGCCCGTTTCCTCCCGTGTGTCAGCCAAATTCCTCAATCTTCCTGCGTTTCCACTACTTACCACAAAAGCGATGGAAGACAAGCATCTTGATTTGCGGACTGGCGTAACCCCCGACCCGATAGCTGAACTGGAAGCCCGGTATGAAACCATATCGTTTCCAACGCTGGCTGTTAGAATAAAGGCGTTGTTCATCGATGATCTGGTGAGCGGATCTGTCGTGCTATTCAATACATGATCATGTTTGAAAGAATACAATCCATCGATATTTTGAAACAAGCCAATATGAAATTAAATACGATCAGGCTATGGCTAGCCCTAACGATTCTTGCTCCAACCTTTGGCAATGCTCAGGGTTACATTCCGATGACTACGACCTATAAAACTCCCTACGGCCCGGCCACCGTTACGAACTATGTATACACCGGTCCGGCGAATTATGGCTATGGAATAGGCTCGTATTCCGTACCGTTGACCTATAAGTACGTGTACAAAATCACCATGAAGAACGACAGTGTTTTCAAAGCAAAAACCAGGATCGAGGTGGATTACAAAAGACATTATATGAACATCAACATGAGGGGTAACGACAAGGCGCTGGTGCCTGCAGAAACCAAACTCATAGAGCGGATCGACCCGTACGAAGGATATCAGGGCCTGCCAACCGACAGTTGCTGGCTATTTAAAATTCAAAACGGTGCTATCAATTCCTATTCATTTATTCCCGAGAACGAAATGAAACATGTGATTGCCATTCAACAGGGCGACGATGCACCCATTGTGAAATTGACCAAAGAGAATTTGCTTCCTATGATGGCCGTGCAAGATCCAAAAGTTATGAAGCTTATTGGCGAAGGAAAGTTGTGGAAAGCTTTAAGGAAGTATAATGAGTTGATGTTAAAATCTTCTAAGGTCCATGACTAAACAAGTTTTATTTGCCGCTCCTCTGTGGTTGTTGAGTCTTATAGCTCACGCGCAAACCGCCTCGCTGGGCAGATCACTCGATTTTGACGCTGAGCGCGATACAGTTTTTGCTATGGTCGAAGTTAACCCTGAATTTCCTGGTGGCTATGATTCTCTGATGGCAAATATCCGGAGAAAAATGACGTATCCTGTTCAAGCCAGAAGAGATGGTGTTCAGGGAACTGTTTATGTTTCATTTGTTGTGACGAAGTCGGGCGACGTAACAGATGTAAAAGTGATAAGAGGAATATCGCCCGAATGCGATGAAGTTGCCCGTCAGGTCGTTGCCGGATTGCCCCGATGGAAACCGGGACAAACCCGCAACCGTCTCGTTCATACCAGGTTCGTGCTTCCGCTGAAGTTTTCTCTTACTACTACAAAAGGACGATCCGGAAACAGTAAACAATCAAATAATTAATACAATAAGTAACTTCTATGTTCAACAACAAGATATGCATCTGGCTGGTAGCTTGTATATTGATGGGCTGTGCCTCCGCCTATCGGCCTGTAATGCCCAACAGAATTTCATATAAGGAATCGTTTGAAGACAATGGCCTGAAGCTACAATATCGCTATAACATTTTGAAGGAGGCTGGTAATAAGAAATATGCAGCAAAGGAGTCGAGAAGTGGTATCCGCCTGGTGGCCGTTGAATTTACCAACAATTCAGAGCAAACGGTTACTTTTGGTCAAAATGTTGGTGTTTTCTCGGGAAATCGCGAGCTTGTTCCCCTAAAACCCGAAGAGGTTCGACGCGAGATCAGGCAGGTTGCCGGATTGTATATGATATGGAGTGCATTCTGGATTGTGATCAACAACTGCGACAACGATGATTGTACGTCTATACCACTGCCTGTTGGAGCGCTGATAGGCCTGGGTAACATGAGCGCGGCGAAAGCGGCCAACAGAAATATGCTGCATGACCTGAGGCGTTATGATCTCTCCGGTAAAACGATCGGACCCGGAGAAACAGTGTATGGAATTCTTCCGTTGGCGGTTATAGAAGGAGACGTTTTAGAAGTACATTTAAAATAAGTGAAATGAAAAAGTTGTTGTTGATCCTGTTAGTGACGGCGCTTGGCGAAGCACTTTTTGCGCAGCAACAACCTGCTCTTAAAAACCTGACATCGCTTACCGACACCCTTAGAACGCCACAACCCGACTCGCTCAAAGCAAAAGCCCAGCACAAGCTGGACTCCCTCAACGGCCTGAGTCATAAGGTGAATAGCAAAGCCGACAGCCTTCAAAAGATACTCAACAAGCCCGCCGACAAAGTAAACGGCGCCCTATCAGGCGTAGAAAACAAGATTGAGAAAGTTGAACAGGGCGCAACTTCTAAAGTAGATGCGCTGAAAAACCAGATCACACCCGATAAGCCCGAAGGGTTGAATAAGCTGGAGAACACGCAATCAAACTTACAGAACAGGGCAGACCAGGCCAGCGATAAAGTTACGTCTGCCGCTCTGCGCGCAGAAGGAAAAGTAGAGGAGAAGGTGAAAGAGATCTCGGGCGAAAATGTAAACATCCCGGGCGTGGAAAAATTAAATGTTCCCGACGTCAAAATGCCGGGCGTGGAAACACCAAACGTGTCGTTGCCGGGAGCAGATGCAAACCTTCCGGATGTGAATCTCGATCCGTCGTTGAAGACCGACATTCCCGGAACCGATAAACTCGATATCAACAAAAATATTCCCGATGTAAAGACCGAGTTGCCGAACACCGATATCCCCAAACCGGAGGAGCTTGATAAGCTCAATGAGATATCGGGTGAAATAGACAAGGTAAGCGAAAAAGTTTCTGAGGTGGATCAATACAGCAAGGAGCTTGACAAGATCAAAGAAGGTGGCCTTCAGGATGCGGAAGCGCTGCCGGAGAAGATCGAAGAGCAAGCCACCAATATCGATGAAGTGAAAGCATTGGAAGGGGAGGTCGGAAAGGTAACGAAACAACAGGCGGAATACGAGGCGATGATCCAACGCTACCGCGATAAAAAATTGCTGCAGGACGAGATCATGCGTAAAGCCAAGAATGTAGCCACCGACAAACTCGCGGAGTTCAATCCCATGATCAGCAAGGCGCAGGCGGAAATGAGCAAGATGAAGAAAGTAAACCCGGCCGTGCAAAGCTTTAAGGATATTACAAAGAAGCGACCCAACGAAATGAAGGGCAAACCTATGCGCGAGCGCTTTGTGCCAGGCATCACCTTTCAGGTTTATAACAACAGCAAGTTTGTGATGGATCTTGCCACTCAGACTGGCTATCGCATTTCCGGAAGACTTACCACCGGATTGGGTTTTACCTATCGCTTCAGCGTGAGTGAAAAGAATCCGGACTGGATTCGCAACGAAGGAATTTATGGCGGCAGATTTTATACTGACTTCACGCTATTAAAAGGAGTTTACGTGCACGGTGACTTTGAGCTTCTTCACCTTGACAAAGACAAAATGCCGCTCACCAGCGATACATTTCGCAGTCAGGTGTGGCAAAGCAACTACGGCCTTGGCAAGCGTTATAACATCTCCAGAAAAGTAAAGGGTTCTGTGATGGCCCTCTACCGCGTTGAATACAAAGGCGATGTGCCGGGACTCAACAAAGTAGTGCTGCGCATGGGCTTCGATCTCAACCTGAAGAAGCGCGAGAAACTCGTTTTCAAAAAATAAAAACACTCCTCCATTCTTAAAGTTTTCTTCCGCGACCAAAGCTATCGGCAATGGATTGAATAACCACCTCTTTGTTTCTTCTTCGGGCTAAAATAGATTAAAAAAAACCGCAGCTTTTTTTTTTCATCACCACGCCAGGTGTTCATCGCACGAAACACGAAGTAAGATCAACACACGGGCACGACAAAAAAAATCACAACATTCATCAACCGTCGAATGAAATCACCATCCCTATATTATATATTGTAGAATTGTTATTAAAGCGATAACTTAAATATATGATGGGGGCGCTGTTAAAACGAACAAACCACCTGATCCTGAACATGGTTGTGGCGGCAAGTTTTCTCTTGCTGATCGCCAGCTGCAGCAGTCAAAACGGCAATGAAGAAGTACCCGATGTTGTCAGCTATAATTTTCATGTTCGTCCGATCTTATCTGACAAATGTTACGCGTGTCACGGGCCTGATGGCAACAAGCGCGAAGCAAATCTTCGCCTGGATATTGCCGACAGCGCATACAAGGCGTTGAAAGACGATCCCAATATGTACGTGATCGTTCCGGGAGACGCTGAGCATTCGGCGGTATTCCAGCGCATTGCTGCTGAAGATAGCTCATTGCTCATGCCTCCGGTGGAGTCAAATCTTAAGCTGACATTACACGAAGTTGCTATCATCAAAAAATGGATAAAACAAGGCGCGAAGTACGAGCCGCATTGGGCATTCCAGGCGGCGACGTTGCCTGAAGTACCTGCAACCGGCGACGACTGGGCGAAGAATGATATCGATCACTTCGTTTTGAAAAAAATGCAAGCGCGAGGCCTCGAACCTAACGAAGAGGCAGACAAAGAACATTTGTTGAAACGTGTAAGCCTTGACCTCACCGGCCTGCCGCCCACATTGGAGATGATGGATGCGTTTATGGCTGATGATTCGGATAATGCCTACGAAAAAGTTGTCGATCAGCTTCTGGCAACGCCGGCGTATGGGGAGAAGATGGCGGTACATTGGCTCGACGTGGCCCGATACGCCGACTCCTATGGATACCAGGACGACAACATTCGCGGGCAATGGCCATGGCGCGATTGGGTGATTCATGCGTTTAACAAAGACCTTCCATACGATCAGTTCATCACCTGGCAAATTGCGGGAGACCTTTTACCCCATGCTACGAAAGAACAAATACTGGCTACGGCGTTCAACCGCAATCATAAGTTCACGGAAGAAGGGGGAGTGATCGACGAAGAATATCGCATCGAATATGTTACCGATAAAACCAACACATTCGGTAAAGGTGTGCTTGGCCTCACCATCGAGTGCGCCAAATGCCACGATCACAAATACGACCCGATTCTGCAAAAAGATTTTTATTCCTTGTTCGCATTCTTCAACAACACCTTTGAAAAAGGTTATGAAGGCGACGTGCTGGCATCAAAGATGGCCAAGCCGCCGATACTCTGCCTGAAAGATCACGAGGTCCGTAATATTCTCACCTTTATTAATAAAGAGAAACGGGATACGAGCACGCTGATGGTTTCAGTGATGGGTGAGCGCGATACACTTCGCAAGACCTTCATCTTGAATCGCGGTGTGTACGATGCCCCAACAACAGAAGTAAGCCCGGCTACTCCTCGCGCTGTATTCCCCTTCGATCAAAAACTTCCGCCCAACAGATTAGGATTGGCGCAGTGGACGGTAGACAGGAAGAACCCTCTCACCGCACGGGTTTTTGTGAACCAGCTGTGGCAGGAATTTTTTGGAAGGGGAATCGTAAAAACCACGGGCGACTTTGGCATGCAAGGTGAGTTGCCTTCACACCCCGAGTTATTGGACTGGCTGGCCGTTGATTTTATGGAACACGGCTGGAGCATCAAACGATTTGTAAAACAGTTGGTGATGTCGTCCACTTATAGGCAGTCATCGGCAGTGACGCCGAAAAAATTAAAGAACGACCCCGAGAACATTTATTTATCGCATGCGCCGCGTGTTCGTTTACCCGCTGAGTTTGTCCGCGATATGGTGCTGGCCAGCAGCGGACTGTTGGTACGCGAAATTGGCGGTCCCAGCGTGAAGCCCTATCAGCCCAAAGGTATCTGGGAGAGCGCAACGTCGGGCAGAGGTGCGTTGGCAACTTATCGCCAAGATCATGGTGAAGATCTGTACCGGCGCGGCATGTACACATTTATAAAACTTACGGCTCCGCCTCCTTCGATGATCGTGTTTGATGCCAGCAATCGCGATCAGTGCGAAGTAAAACGGTTACGCACCAACACGCCGCTTCAGGCACTGGTGATGATGAACGATCCCCAGGTGCTGGAGGCCTCACGTGTACTGGCGGCGAAGCTGTTGGAGGAAAATTTGTCGGACGACGAGCGCCTTCAGAAAGCATTCAGGCTGATTGTATGCAGGCAACCCAAAGACAACGAACGGTCGGTGATGAAACAATATCATTCAGATCAATTGAAGACACTCACGGCCGGCAAGGCAAAGTCGTTGTTGAATGTAGGGGAGTATCCGTTGCCGGAGAAGCTCGATAAAATTCAGCTGGCTGCGCTGATGCAAGTGATCAGCTTGTTGTATAACCTGGAAGAAACCATTGTAAAGTCGTGACTATGAGTAAAGAGTTTTTCGAACATGGCTTGAACATTAATCGGAGAAAGTTTCTCTCGCGATTGAGCTTAGGCGTGGGAAGCGCGGCGCTGGGATCATTATTGATCCCCGGCCTTTTCTCCGGCGGATCTGACGATGCCGAAGATTTGCTTACCGGTGTGCCGCATTTTGCGCCCAAAGCCAAGCGTATCATTTACCTTTTTCAAAACGGCGCACCTTCGCAGTTGGAATCGTTTGACTACAAGCCACTGCTGCGGAAGATGATGGGACAAGAGCTACCCGCTTCGATCCGGCAGGGCCAACGCCTCACCGGCATGACGGCGGGACAAAAATCTTTTCCATTGGTGGGGTCATATTATGATTTTCAACAATATGGTGAAGCCCGGGCCTGGGTGAGCGGCCTGTTTCCCTATACCTCAAAGATCGTGGATGATATTTGCATTATCCGCTCTATGCATACCGAAGCGATCAATCACGATCCGGCGCTAACGTTTTTCCAGACCGGGGCGCAGGTAGGCAACCGTCCGAGCATGGGCTCGTGGTTGAGTTATGGTTTGGGCAGTGAGAATAAAAACCTTCCGACTTTTTGCGTGCTGTTGTCGCGCGGCAAGGGAAATGGGCAGGGTGTATATGCCAAACTTTGGACCAACGGATTTTTGGACTCTATTCATCAGGGAGTCCAATTCAGTAGTGGCGAATCGCCGGTCTTATATCTGAATAATCCGCAAGGTATGGATATGGCAGACCGCAGGAAGATGCTCGATAAGTTGTCGGAGTTGAATCAAATGTCGTATCAGGAATTTGGCGATCCTGAGATCACGGCCAAGATCCAGCAATATGAAATGGCCTACCGCATGCAAACCGCCGTGCCGGAAGTTACCGACCTATCTAAAGAGCCCGACGATATCATTAGAATGTACGGACCGGAATGTCTTGTGCCAGGAACGTTCGCTGCCAACTGCCTGCTGGCGCGAAAACTTTCCGAAAATGGTGTTCGGTTCGTGCAGTTGTATCACCAAGGTTGGGACCAACATGGCAATCTTCCGGCAGAAATGGCCGGGCAGGCAAAAGATGTAGATCAGGCATCGGCGGCATTGATCACTGACCTGAAACAACGCGGCTTGCTAGACGAGACGCTCGTGATCTGGGGCGGCGAATTCGGTCGAACAAACTATTGCCAGGGCGACTTTAAAGCCGACAACTATGGCCGCGATCATCATCCGCGGTGCTTTAGCATCTGGATGGCCGGTGGTGGCGTGAAACCCGGTATGGTCTACGGCGAAACCGATGAATTTGGTTACAACATTGTAAAAGACCCCGTTCACATACACGACTTTCAAGCTACGGTCTTACACCTGCTGGGATTGGACCACGAAAAATTAGTGTTCAAACACCTCGGCCGGCGCTATCGCCTCACCGACGTCTCCGGACACGTCGTACGCAGCATCTTAACCTAAAAGAGAAACCAATGCCTGATAATACCCAACGCCCAATGCCTAATGCCCAATGAATAATGCCTAATGCCTAATGAATAATGCCTAATGCCCAATGACTAATGACTAATGCCTATTGCCTAATGACTAATGACTAATGACTAAATTATGATAAGAAGAACATTCATAAAAAACACAACACTACTAACGATAAGTAGTATTTTCATTTCGCGCGATCTTTTCGGCAAAGAGAAAGGTCCGGTCTATGGCCATGGCAATATGAAGTATCGGATGGACCAACAATGGAGCAAGGCCGACCCGCTGAAGAATCCTGTGAACGATTGTCATGAAATGGTCCAGGATGCGTCAGGCAGAATATTCCTGCTAACCAATGAAACTAAAAACAACATTCTGATCTTCAATACGTCAGGTAAACTGTTGTCGGCTTGGGGAAGCTCGTTTCCTGGAGCGCATGGACTTACCCTGGCGGGCGATGCACTTTTTATTACAGACACTGTAAAACACCAGGTTTATAAAACGGATCTTAAAGGCGACATTCTGATGACCATCGATGCGCCAAAAGAAGACAACCTGTATGCCACAAACGAAACATTTGTGCCGACAGAAGTAGCCGTCACCGATCACGGCGATTTTTACATCGCCGACGGATATGGATCTCAATATATTCTTCACTATGATGCGAATGGAAAATTGATCCGCTATTTCGGCGGCAGGGGCGAAGGTGATGACAAACTTGACAACGCTCACGGCATCTGTGTAGACAAAAGACAGGGCGCGCCAACGCTGCTGGTTACCGACCGCACTCGCAATTGCTTCAAAAGATTTAGCATGGACGGGAAGCTGCTGGAGAAGATCGAGCTGCCCGGCGCGTGTGTGTGCCGCCCGGCGATCAAAGGCGATTATCTGTACGCCGCCGTGCTTCGTTCGCCGAGTCTGAACGAAGAGAAAACGGGCTTCGTCACCATACTGGATAAACAGAACAAGGTAGTATCCAATATCGGTGGAACACAACCCACCTATGCTAATGGAAAGCTGCAGCCTATGGCGCAAGCCGAGAAAATATTCATTCACCCCCACGACGTTTGCGTAGATCGCGATGACAACATCTACGTTGCCCAGTGGGCGTCTGGAAAAGTTTATCCTTACAAGTTCAAACGTGTTTAAAAAAACAACAGGCAATTACATTTACTCTTGACCATGCGGAAATTGATCAGTCTTTTGGAGCCAGTGTTGTTTGCACTCAATGTGTTCATTGTTTTTTTATTGCTCTTTCAAAATTATCTGGTCATCCCAACATGGTTGCAGGTGATCGGCAGAATGCACCCGTTGTTTCTGCACTTCCCCATCGTGATCATTCTGCTGGCGGTGACATTGATCTTTTACAAAGCCTCTGCCGGCAATAAGATCCCCGAAGAAATATCAAAAGGTTTGTTATTGCTCGGCGCTCTTTCCGCCTCCGTCACGGTGATCATGGGCCTGTTTCTTTCTTTCGAAGACGACTATACCGGCTGTATTCTCCATTGGCATAAGTGGTTCGGGATCGGCGTGGCACTGCTGGCTTCTCTGTTATATTATTATATCGCCGGATACTATCCGCTGAAGTTCTCACGGATATTAGGTGGACTGACGGCGCTGTGCCTTATTCTGGCAGGTCACTTTGGTGCCGAACTTACGCACGGTCAGGATTTTCTGCTGGCGCCGGTAATGCCTGAAAAAATAGTCAGACAGGTTTCGCTGCAAGAGGCTATGATATATCAGGATATTATCGCACCCATTATTGATCAGAAATGCGTAAGCTGCCATAATCCTGAGAAAGCGAAAGGTAATCTGATCCTCACCTCTGAGGAAGGCTGGAAGAAAGGAGGGAAGAGTGGAAAACTTTTTGAAGCTGGCGATCCTGATGCAAGCCTTCTCATCAAGCGTATGTTATTGCCTGAAGACGACAAGAAACACATGCCACCCAAGGGTAAGACGCCGCTCACGCAGTCGGATATGGATGTGTTATACCATTGGGTTAAGTCCGGCGGCGACATGACCAAAAAACTGATTGACCTGCACCCAAAAGATACTTTTCGTGTGTTACTGGAGCAACATGCACAACTTGCTGATCCGGTTGAAGTTTACAACTTTTCAGCTGCGGATGATGAAACCATTAAGAAGCTCAATACAGCTTATCGCGGAGTGGCACCACTTGCGGCCAATTCGCCGGCCGTCGCCGTTACGATCTTTAATGCCTCGGCCTATTCGCCGAAACTATTGGAAGAGTTGATGCCCATTCAAAGGCAAATTGTACATCTCAATCTCAACCGGCTTCCGGTGAAGGATGACGACGTCAGGATCATTGCTCGTTTTGAAAACCTGAGAAGACTGAATCTCAACTTTACCGATGTTACCGGAACAACTTTGACGGAACTGAAGGCTTTGAAGCACTTGAGCGTAATCTCGTTATCGTCAAACAAGATCGAAGCGCGCTACCTGGCGTCGTTGTCAGCCTTGCCGGAATTGAAACGGTTGTATATCTGGAATGCTGCTTTGTCTGAAAATGAAATCACCGATCTCAGAAAAAAATTGAACGGAGTAGTCATTGAATCCGGCTATGTGGCTGACAAAGGTAAGGCGCTTAGGCTTACACCTCCCCGTATTGAAAACGAGAAGAAGATATTTGCCACCGAGTTCACCGTATCGATTTCGCATCCGGTAAAAGGCGTCACCATACGATACACAACCGATGGAACTGATCCCGATAGCATCCGGGGCGTGATCTACAAGGGGCCGATCCCCAGCGCGGAAGCTGTTACGGCAATAAAAGCGAGAGCTTTTAAAGATGGATGGTATGGAAGTGACGTGTCGACAGCGTCGTTTTATAAAACGGCTTTTGAGCCAGACACCGTGATTCTTGTTACGAGTCCGGATAAACGATACACCGCCAAAGGTGCCATGACCTTGATGGATCATGAAAGCGGCGATGTGAACTACGGAAGCCGGGAAGGCTGGCTCGGTTTTCGCGACGGCATGGACATGCGCGTAGAGTTTGGAAAACCAGTTTTGATGGAGCAAGTGACATTAAGTACAAACTGCGATATCCCCGCTTATATCTTTCCAGCCAGGCGTATCCAGGTTTGGGGCGGAAAAGACAAAACCAATCTGGTATTACTCAGCACGATCTATCCGCAGCAGCCTGATCGTTATGTCGAAACCAAACAAATTGGATTGGCCTGCCAATTCAAGCAGCAACCCATTTCATACCTGAAGATCGTTGCCGAACCTGTACCTAAATTGCCAGCGTGGCACCAGGGAAAAGGTGAGAAGGGATGGCTTTTTGTAGACGAGGTCCTTTTCAACTAGCACTTCCTTTGTCGTCCGCCGTAGCTTGCGCAGGGGGTGCCTCCCGCGACTATCGGTCTGCTACAGGATGATAGCGTCTTCTTTTTCCAGGTCTCTTTTCCTGACCCGGTAGCGTACCACACGCTTGCCGGCCGCCAGAATAGTGAGGCTGAACACAATACACATGACCATGATCGCTACCATGGGCATGGCCGTGTTGTTATGAAAGACGCTCACCAGCGCAGACACGAATCCACCCATGGCCATTCTGAAACTTCCCAGCAACGATGCCGCGCTGCCGGTATTGCGGGCAAAAGGCGCGAGGGCAAGCGCGTTGGCATTGGCGTTGGTGAGACCATGCCCGGAAAGGAAAAGGGTGATGAAGACAACGAGACTTATTTTTCCATACCATCCGTAATATGTACCCACAATGAGAACTACACCCACCAATGATTGATACAACAAAGTGTACTTGATAACTTGTTCACTGTTGAATTTTCTGAGTAGTAAATGATTCAATTGTGTGGTGGCAATGAGAACGCCAGCAACAATTGCGAATATCCATCCATACTCCTGCTCGCTGGAATGATACAGGTCGATAAATACGTAAGAAGATCCGGCGATGTAGGCAAAAGGCGCAGCCGTGGCGACCCCACCCGCCAGGGTGTAGACAATAAACTGTGGTTGACGCACCACACTGTAAAAGTTTTTGAGCACAGCTTTGGGCTTCAATGAAAGTGTTTGATCAGCCTTGCGACCTTCAGGAAGTACAAAGTATATGCAAACGAGAATCAGGGCCGTCACAATAGCCAAGATGATGAATACCGAATGCCATCCGAATGCTACGGTGGTATAGCTGCCTACGGTGGGAGCGATCATCGGCGAGACAGCCACCACCAGCGAGATCAGCGAAAACGCCTGAGCGGTCTTGTTGATCGGAAATAAATCGCGGACGAGGGTTTGGGCGGCCACCATGCCCGCACAACCCCCCACTGCCTGAATAAACCGCATGAGAATGAGCGTATAAATAGAGTTGGTCATAGCGCAACCAACGGAAGCCGCGATGTAAATTACCAATCCCCAGTACAACGGGGTTTTTCTCCCAAAGCGATCCAGTAAAGGGCCATAGAGGAGTTGCCCTGCTGCAATGCCAATCAGGTAGGCCGTGAGTGAAAGTTCAACTTGCGCGATGGTGGTGTTGAGGTCTTCGGCGATAGCCAAGAAACCGGGAAGATACATGTCGATGGCGAAGGGACTAATGGTGGTGAGTGCTCCTAAGATGA
>JBMOKS010000184.1:0-2967 GCA_049324355.1 Bacteroidota bacterium | reverse complement strand
TTTCCTGGCGGTCGCCGTAAAATCCCAAGGCTGTGTAAAGTAAATTTTCTTCGGCCGTTTCTTCTACAAGCTTGGTGTAAGCTTCGTAAATCCTTACCTGTTGTGCATGCTCACTTACATCAACCTTCAGAAGTGCGGGTGAGGCTTCACTTTTTCTTCTGAGGAATTGAAGTGTTTGTTGATCGGCTTTTAAGATCGTCATGGGCAGCCAAGGTAAGCCAGCGTGTTGAGTGCCGGATCTGTCGCGGGCATCGCTACCGATAATGAATTTTACCCGATTGCCGATAGTGGAGGAGATGAGTGCAACAGCATTCGTCACCAGCCCTGAGGGCTGAGCTTCGTCGACAACAATAGATATTTTGAGGAGCGTTTGCATGTCGAGCTCCATCTTTATGTTAGCCCGTTGATAACCAGTTTGTGGTAGCGGAACCTCTTGAAAGCCGAGCTTTCGATAAAGGTTGATCGCGGGCGTAAGAACGGTGTTGGACAGCAGTTCGATTTTTCGCATCCCGGTCATGCGTGCTGCAGCAATGCAATGCATGCCCAGCGCGTAACCGATGCCCTTGCCTTGAAAAAGATCACTCACAGCCATCTTGGCCAGTTCGAATACCCCATACCGGCATGGAATCAATGCGCAGGTGCCAGCGATCTCGTTATTGTAAAGTGCGATAAAGATGTAGCCACCTTTTTCAAGAATGTAAGCCTCAGGATCCTCAAGCATCTTTTTGTCAAGTGCCTCGAGAAAGAAATACCTTTCTATCCATGCTTTATTCAATTCATAAAAATGCTTGATATGTTCCGGCTTGAAATTGACGATGCGCGTATTGTTGTCCATTGGGCGCAGAAGATTTGATTTTTATCAAATTATTCAATGCGACGGAACTGTACAATAACTTACAAAAGGTGGTAGTTCAATTTAGTGTTTTGATTCTTGCGGGATCGTGTTTTTCGGCCCAGAACCACATCTGTTTCAGAATAGGGCAAATCGTTCTGCCATAGTCCGTCATTTGATATTCAACTTTGAACGGCGCCCTGGTGCCCGTAATTTTTTTTTGGATCATACCCTCCTGTTCAAGTTCTTTCAGTTGTTTAATGAGGATGCGCTCGCTGGCTTCTGAAAATTTTCGCCTGAGTTGGTTGTATCGCAGCGTTTTACCATGAAGATAAATGAGGATCTTAGCTTTGTATTTCCCCTTCAGAACTTGCCAGAAAATGTCAATCGGAGAGTACACGGTAATGAAGTATAGGTCAAATTACCTTCAATTTAAGGCTCTTTGTGGTGTATTAAAAAATAATTCTTCTAAAGGGAGCCAGCATTCGTTCCCTGGAAAGGTTGGCAAGAAAAAGATCCGGCTTTGACCGGATCGGAACTCATTTCTTAAACAGCGTAGCGCCAAATAATACAGCGATCAAGAATAGTGCAATGAAGATGAAGAACAAAATCTTTGCTATCGAAGCTGCACCTTCTGCAATTCCTCCAAAACCCAATATCGCAGCAATGATGGCGATAATAAAAAAGATTACTGACCAACGTAACATAACATTTTAAGGTTAGTTGAATTTGTTTTCTTACGTGTGGTCTCAATCTTTATACCTGACAGGAATGATGGAAAATTACGGTTCCGAAGAGTATGTATTGTGGAATCTTCGCTACGGTAGCGGTTAAAGCTGCTTGATGGATGACAGCTCCTTGTCATAATTTCTGGTAAGTTGACAAAGCAAGCTTGCTGCTGAATTCTAATATCGGGCATCCAGCCTCCAGTATCTTCCTCTCACTCATCAACAGGTTTTCCTTCCTTGTCAAACCGGTAATACCTGACTTTGTCGCCATTGCGGATTTCAATCAGGAACCGATCGCCTGCTTTGTTTTTGTAGATTGTGGCTTTTTCCCAGCCCAGATATTCCGGGCCTTGCAACGTCTGACGAACAGCCTTGGGCAAATCTTCCGGCAGTATCTTCGTCATATTCTGCACATAATTGATGTCTGCAGGATTTTGCCGCACTTCCGGATCCCCCTGCTTCACAGGATCGCGTAAAGTGTCAGGGTCAGGCGTCTGTCCACAAACGGCAATGCAGAGCAACAGCCAACCGGCAATAGTCATCATAATGTTTTTCATGTCAACAGAATTTTGTCGACATGCGAGCCTAACAAAGATATGCCACGGTCAGGTTTCGAGATTCAAAGTTCCATGTTCTGCTCTCCCATGAACATGGAACTTCGAACAATTTAGGCAGCGGATTTAAGATGTTTGTTGATCACCTCGAATAGCTGCTTAGGATTAAATGGTTTCTGAATATGACCATTCATCCCAGAATCCAGGCTCTGTTGGACATGTTCGGCAAAGGCATTTGCTGACAACGCAATGATCGGGTTGCTAAAGTTTTCTTTTCGCAAGTTCATGGTCGTGGTGTAACCATCCATGTCGGGCATTTGGATATCCATCAGGATGATGTCAAAATTATTTTCCTTAGCCAGCGATATGGCATTTTTGCCGTTGTCAGCAACGGTAACACGTGCGCCGAAATTTTGAAGTACTTTTCGGGCTATCAATAGATTGATCTCGTTGTCGTCTACCACCAGCGCGTGAATTGGTTTTCCGAAAGTAAGTTTGTCGGTCGACTCTTTGGTTTCATCTTTAACCTGCTGTGTCGGCACCTTAAGTTTTACCGTGAAGGTGAACATTGTACCTCTTCCAAGTTCCGGATTCGCAGGACTGACAACATTAATATCGCCGTCCATTTGTTTAACAAGGTTTTCCACGATGGTAAGACCTAGCCCGGTACCGCCATACTTTCTCGTAACGGAATCATCGGCCTGTGTGAAGCTTTGAAAGATCAGCTTGGTCTTTTCCGGCGAAATACCAATACCGGTGTCGGTTACTCTACCTTGCAACGTTATCTCGTCGTTTTTCTTTTTGATCACCGCAAAGTGAACGTCGATAGAACCTTCAGTTGTGAATTTGATAG
>JBMOKS010000183.1:0-3019 GCA_049324355.1 Bacteroidota bacterium | reverse complement strand
CTATGAGAATGGCCTTCCGGAAATCTACCAGCTTCCTCTTGCTTTCGCGACGGAACCACTTTCCTCCAATCTTATAGAAAATTGTCATGATGCCATCATGGCCAGGCTAAGGATTAAGGGCGAGGACAGTCTGCTTTACGATGCACTCTTCGCATACGATTTTCAACAGGCCATCATCATCAATATGGCCAATCATGAACACATACTCCAACACAGCAATGAAGTATATTTCAGCGGGAATGGAATCTTAAAAAACAGCCTCGACATACAAGACAAGATCAAGCCGAAGATATTGTCAATACAACGCAACAACATGGCCATCGCCTTTAACAATCTTTTTTTCTTAAAGGTATACCGACAAATTGATCGTTCCATAAACCCCGATGCAGAAATATCTCATTTCTTAACAACGTATACCGGTTTTCAATTTGCACCCAAATTTCTTGGCACCATCGAATGGAAAAGTGATATCGGAAGTCTTGTACTGGGCATGTTACAAAACATGGTTGAAAGCAACAGCGACGCGTGGACCTTTATTTTGGACAAGCTTGATATTTTTAACGAACGAATTTTGTCGCATTCTGCTATCCTTCCTCCTCCATCCGCTGAGCCTATCGGAAGTCTGCTGTCGCCGGTTCCTTACGAAAGCATACCCGCCGACATCAAAGAATTCATTGACGGAACTACGGCTGAGTTAATCCATTTATTGGGCAGTCGCACGGGCGAGATGCACCAAGCCCTTGCTTCCCGGACAGACATTGCAGACTTTAAGCCTGAGGATTATTCCTTACACTATCAACGATCATTGTTCGCGGGTTTTCAATCACTGGTTCGTGGGTCTTTTCAAAATCTGAATCGCAGTATTAAAAACTTGCCGGCTGAGATAGTCGAAGAAGCAACCTATGTGTTAAGTATGAAAGAGGACATACTGGCGGCGTTCCGTAAGATATACGAACACAAAATCACCGTTTCCAGAATTCGCATTCACGGAGATTTCCAATTAAGCAGAGTGCTTTTCACTGGAAAAGACGTTGTCATTACAGATTTTGAAGGTGAGCCCATGCGAAGCTTTAGCGAAAGACGATTGAAACGTTCTGCTTTGCGGGATACTGCATCTATGGTTCGATCTTTTCATTACGCCGCGTTTGCAAGTTTATTTCTCGATAACCAAATCAGAAACGAAGATTTTGACAAACTCATTCCGTTTCTTGACCAATGGGCCCACTATATCTCCAGTATCTTCATGGACTCTTATCTGGAAGCCGTAAAAAATACTACACTAATTCCGAAAAACAAAAGCGATGCACAAATACTCATCAATGCATTTCTACTTGAAAAAATGCTGCACGAATTGAACTATGAAATAAGTCATAGGCCTAATTGGGCAATCATACCATTGCGTGGAATCAAAGCTATTTTAAAGAAAGATGCCAGACCTCCTTTCGTGGAAGATAAAATTCATCTGCCTTTGTAAAGCAGAATCACCAGTGAAATCAGAAGTCTTGATGCTCTAAAATCCCACATGACGTAGGATGCAATATAAGTGATCACACAGGCTACCCAGAATGAGGCAATTCCTCCCCAACTTTAACTTTATAAAGGAAACTTAGGCATGATATCTATTCTGTTGAATAAGGAACGAAGTTTACAGCTAACGAAAACAAACCAGCAAAACTGAATGAAAGGAACGTTGAGAATCCTGGCCTTGGAAGACATGCATGAAGACGTTGAGCTGATTGAGCGTACACTTAAGGGTGCTGGGTTGCAATTTGAAACCCGACGGGTTGACTCGAAAGATGGGTTCATTAAAGCTTTGCAAGAGTATGAAGCCGATGTAATTCTATCGGATCATTCACTTCCCCAATTCAATTCAGTAGATGCTTTAAAAATATGCCAAAACACCGGAAACAAAATTCCCTTCATTCTGGTGACAGGAGCCGTATCCGAAGAGTTTGCCGTAAATTGCCTGAAGCAAGGAGCTGATGACTATGTTCTAAAGTCGAATTTAGCGAGGCTACCAAATGCCATATTAAATGCCATCAGGCAGAAGGATGCGCAACTCGCGCAAGAACGGGCCGCCGTCACCCTACAATCTCAAAACCAGGAATTACTAAAGATTAATAAAGAACTGGACAGCTTTGTTTATAGCGTCTCCCATAATTTAAGGGCGCCATTAATGTCTGTTTTAGGTCTCCTAGATCTCGCAAAACATGAAGGAACGTCAACACATTCCGATCTCAATCAATATCTAAGTATGATGGAGAAGAGTATCCATAAATTGGATGACACACTAAAGGAAATCTTAGATTATTCTCGAAATGCCAGGCAAAACCTGACAATCGAGTCAGTTGATATTCGAAAGGTCATCAACGAAAATTTTGAAAAGATGCAATTTATGCCCGGCTCAGAAATAATTTCCAAAAAAATAGATATCGATGATCGGTCCCCATTTTACTCCGATCATTTCCGATTTTCGGTTATTGTTAATAATCTAATTTCAAATGCCATCAAATACTATGACTCAAAAAAGAAAAATCCGTTCATTAAAATATCGAGCACAATCACGCCAGAGAAGGCACTGCTCGAATTCCGCGACAACGGTATTGGAATAGAGTCGCAATACCTTTCAAAGGTATTCGAAATGTTCTTTCGAGCCACTGGTACAAATGAGGGAGCAGGTTTGGGCTTATACATAGTAAAGGAAACTGTAGACAAACTCAACGGAAAAATCACAATTGAATCAGCGCTAGGCGAAGGGACAGCCTTTAGAATTGAACTCCCTAACTATATCCATAGTCATAACCCGATAAAAGACAAGCTAACCGAGGTCAATTGAATTAATCTGATACGCTGTTCCCTAATGTAGGGTTCACAAAATCAGCTTGTTGACCAACGTAATTGTAGAATCAAAACGAGCTGGGAATTTCAGAAAAAACCCCCAGCCGTTGGCTTAGCCCAAAACTGCTTATTAGAAGTCGTTACTACTTAACAAATTTAAGTATTACGCTATGTCTTAAGG
>JBMOKS010000182.1:0-3019 GCA_049324355.1 Bacteroidota bacterium | reverse complement strand
TCAGCGAAAATAAGGTTGTTGCACATCGCGAGTTAGAAGGATTAGAATCAGTTGAAGCGGGAAAGAGAGAGATTCTGCGGGAGGCAAAAAATGAATGGGATGCTTTTGTCAATAAAGTTGAAAAAACATTTGATAAGGTTATAGATGCAATAACACCTGATAAGCAGATAGGCCCAACTGACATTGAAAAGAAAAACCAAACACCCATCCCCGTAAATGAAGATCAAAAAGATGCAGGTGTCGTAAAGACAAACGCGCCAAGTGACCTTGACGGAAATACAAATCCGCAGTATAATCCGAAAGCTACTGCAAAAGGGGGAAAAGGGGGAGATAAAGTTGTCATGCAAGAGGGTGGCCAAACAAAGGTTGAGAATGCAGATAAGAATGTACCAATACTTCCAATTGACACGGTTTGGGTGGATGACTCCGGAACAAAAGGAACGGGGAAAAATGACAGTTATTATATCATGCAAGGCGATGTAAAACTCGATTCGGCATTTTTTGTTGATAAAAAGGAAAAAAAGAAGCAATAATGGGCAGAGGCACAATTTATAAGTTGATTTTAATTCTTGTTCTTTTTTCTTGCCAGCAAGAAATTGAACGAGAATATTATACGAACGGAAGTCTAAAGTTTGAAGTACCTCTCAAGGCGGGTAAACGAAATGGAAAATTAATTCAATACTACAAAGACGGAAAAATCAATGCTACAGGGATGTGGAAGAATGGAAAACTTGATGGCCCTAGCGTAATTTACTTTCCCAATGGGAGAGTTAATCAGGAAAATAATTTCAGAAAAGGAGTTATTTGCTGCCAATCCAAATCCTATAGAGAAGATGATGGTACTTTGATGGAGATTCAATATTTTGATAATAGAGGAAGAATGATCGATTACAAGAAAGTCAAAAGAAATGGGCAGCAAGATTTAAATGAGCGAACCAGAAAACCCATAATTTTAGCTGAGTCAGATACTGTTAATTTAGGAGACTATTTCATTGCCGAAGTGAGGTTGGGGAATAAGAGATTCAATAACATTGAAGTTGTGTTAGGAGAGAAAGGCGACCCCCTTCTTTTCAAGAGACAAAAACTTCAAAAAAGCGACAGCGTGACGGCCTTGTTAAAATTGAAGGCCGATAGCGTAGGGACCAAAGTCATAAGGGGAATTATTTTTGAATTTCGAAAGAACACGGCAGATTCTATTTTAGCAGTTCCATTCGAGCATTCTTTCTACATAAAAGGCCGATTAGTTAACATGTAGCTAATCGTATGAAATCAAAAATTGTACTTGCGATCCTTATTGTAGCCTTTTCGTGTAAAGATAAAGTTGATGTGGTTGAGTATGAAAACGGCCTACAGCTTCTCACCGTGAACGACTTAACTAGAAGTGGGAGAAAAATCCAAAGGCCAGAGATTATAAGAACCTCTCATGACCCAGTTTTTGTCGGGGAAAAATTGCTCGTCAAGATTTCCTTGCGCACAACCGATATGAAAATTGTCGATGCATTTGTAGATTGTAAAGCCACACCTAACCCTACAGTGGACACCGTCACAAATAAAGTGAGCGGATGTTCAAAGGGATTGATTGTTGAGAATGATACTATTTTAATAGTTTTTCGGCCAACTATTCCTGGTGTGAAACAATTTCCGGAAATAACCATTCTGACTAAGGATAACGAAAGAGTGTTTAGGACTTTTAAATATTCTTTCGACTACAAAGTTTTACCTAACGATCAGGAATGAATCACTATCCCCTTCGGTTTTACATCTAAAGGCACTTGATAAATTGCATATCTCAAACACGTATAATTTAATTATGAATTCAAAATTTTATCTGTCAATGAAATTATTCTTTTTCGCAATAGTACTAGCTGTTGCCGGCGTGGGCTCATCGTATGGCCAGACTATCATCAAGGCGGGGTATATAATCGGTCCGACCGGCGATTCCACCGAAGGTTTTATTGAAGACCGGATCGATAGAAAAATGATGCGCGAGGCCATTTTCTTCAAAAGCATGTCGCAGAGCCCGCAGCAGTATAATGCCAGCGAGATCATGGAATTCGGATCGCAAGGCAGGATTTTCAGACGCATAAAAAAAGACAGTGCCCAATATACTTTTGGCAAAGTGGCTAATGACGGCACTCTTTCTCTGGTGGTTTTTAGGAACAATGGAGGAACAAAATACTTCGTAAAAAATAATATCACCGGAAAATCGGCAATTATTGAACGGCCGAAGCGGACCGATGCGGGAGTCAATACTAGTAAGGGCAGCCCGATCTTTGTTCAAAAGCTTTTAACGGTAGCCAATTTATCGGCAGCGAAGGGTGTTCTTAAGAAGTTGTCATATGGCGAAAAGAACTTCAGAAGATTTGTAACGGCTTATAACAGTAAATCGGATCCATCGTCGGCACGCGTTTATTACAATGATGTGATTGTCCACAATGTGATCGGCTACAGTTTGGTCAACTACAATACGCTCACTTCCACTGCCGGACATTCTTTCTCTTATTTTTTTGGTAAAGAGAACCGTGATCGCCACAGAAAGGGGTTTTGGTTCTACGGTGTGCGGTATCAAAAGGTGTCGGATACGAAAGAAGTGCCCGGCCAGGGATTGGAGTACAACCAAAATATTTCCGACCTCGTGATTTTGCCGCTAAGTTACCGGTATGCTCCAGGCAAAAAACGTATCAAGCCCTACCTGTCAGCGTCATGCGGACTTGATTTGCACATTACGGAAGAGTTTTTAGGCTTTCCTACTTTGACCACTGTACGTAAGTCGACAACGAACGCAATCTTTTCTCCTGGCGTGGGCGTCAGTTTCCAGTTCGGAAAACAATATATCAATGTTGAGTCTACCTGTGATATAAACAACTTTGTGAAAGAGGTATATGCCTATCGATTTGGCATAGCAGTCGACTTGTAATCGTAACGTCCCTAGGCCTTTGATGTTGTTGCGCCAAGGTAGTGGGTGAGAAGCATCAACAAACATGCGCGAAGGGCTTGAACATCCATTGATAAAAATGAA
>JBMOKS010000181.1:0-3026 GCA_049324355.1 Bacteroidota bacterium | reverse complement strand
ACCTCACTGTAAATAGTATTAATAAATACCTGGAGTTAAAGGCAAGAGGAATGATTTGACAGCGCAATCTACAACTGCTGTTAGCCTTTAGCTTATTATTTCAACAAGCCCTACTTAACAGTTGTTAAACGTGAAGTAATCAATTTTTTTTACTTCCGCTTTTCCACTTAAAAAAGTACCATTACTTTTAAGAGGAAATATGTGTGTAACCCAAAGTTTAGGGTGATGTGACATATTCCTGCAGTTCCCTCAAAAAGGGACTCCCTTAACACCTGAATATTCTGTACATTTGAGATTATGAGTGAAGCTACAGCCAATTTATCCCGGAAAGAACAAGTAATTCGAAAAGCAGCTGAACTGTTCAAAGACAAAGGTTATGCTGCGGCATCCATGCGCGACCTGGCCCAACTGTTAGGCATTGAAGCGGCTTCATTGTATTCACACATTAAGTCGAAGGAGGAAATTCTCCGCAGCTTATGTTTTGACATGGCGGCCGAATTCAGAAAGTCACTTGAAGATGTCGAGAAACAACCGGCTACTGCAAGTGAGAAACTTCGCAATGGAATTATTGGTCACATTCAGGTGATGGCAAAGGACCTCACAGCATCTGCGGTCTTTATGAACGAACACCGTCACCTTAGCCAACCGTATCTGCGAGACTTTTTATTGCTCCGAATTAACTATATCAACCGCTTCAAGAGCATTATTGAAGAGGGGGTTCGAAATGGTGAATTCAAAGACACGATCGATAAAAAGCTTGCTGTGATGACGTTGTTTTCTTCTCTTAACTGGATGCCCATGTGGTATGATCCAGGATCAGCTATAGACCCATCGCAACTTGGCGATCAGCTTGCCGATATGCTGGTAAATGGTCTACGGAAGCCTTAAACTGTGATTTTCACGGCTGCATCGGTATCGCGGCAGCTCCATTGATTTTATAGATTTGAAAAGCCACTGCCCTAAACAGTGGTTTTTTCGTTTTTATGCACTTTTAGATTTGCACGCCCGTCCGCTAACAATCGTTTGGTTCAAACGTTTTAAAATCGTAAATCGCTAAAAAAGGAGGCTTCATACACCTTCTTTGACGCGCTAAAACACCAAAACTTTATGTACGGAGGAGGGAATACATTTGAAGGTATTAAAACCGAAAGTCTGACAACTGAAGACCCGGAAAAGCTGGCGGCCTTTGAAGCTAGGATTGCGCGCGGAGAAAAAATCGAACCCCGTGACTGGATGCCACAGCTCTATCGCAAGCAGCTGATTCGGATGATTGAACAACATGCCCACAGTGAAATAATTGGCGCTTTGCCAGAAGGAACCTGGATTACCCGCGCCCCCGGATTCAAGCGAAAACTGGCGCTGATGGCAAAAGTTCAGGATGAAGTAGGGCATGCCCAATTACTATATAGTGCGGCCGAAACTTTAGGTAAATCACGCGAGGAAATGATTACCGATTTGATCACAGGCAAATCGAAGTATTCTAACATTTTTAATTATCCGGCTTTCACTTGGGCAGACTCCTGTTTTATCTCCTGGCTCGTAGATGCCGGAGCAATCGTAAATCAATTGGCTAACGCGAAGGGCAGTTATGGTCCCTACGGCCGCGCGTTGGAACGGATCTGTGCCGAAGAATCATTTCACCTTAAATATGGTCACCATTGTGTGATTTATCTCGCAACAGGTACCAACGTGCAACGTTCGATGTTTCAGGAAGCACTCAATCGTTGGTGGACTCCCATGATGCATTTCTTTGGTCCGGCAGATAAGATTTCTGCACATACCGAAGTGTTAATGAAATGGAAAGTGAAGATGGCAACGAATGACGACATGCGTAATCAGTTTCTGGATATGTACGTTCCCAAAATATGGGAACTCGGTTTTACGATACCTGATCCAAAACTGAAGAAAGACAATGATACTGGCCGCTGGGATTACACCGAACCCGACTGGGAAGAATTTAAACGTGTGATCAATGGTGATGGTCCTTGCAATAAAGAACGTCTTGAGGTGAGGCGAATTGCAGAGGAACGCGGCCGTTGGGTTCGCGAGGCACTAAAGGTACCCCAACAAAAATATGTAATGCCACTCGCTTAATAGATTTAGATATACCGCAACACAAGTCACATGTCTGATCTAAATTTTTAATGCCTTTCGAAACATGAACTCACTTGACCCACGTGTTACCCGTCTGCCTGAAATAGAAAAAACTTCCGAATCGTTCACCAAAGAGCCACTCGATCAACTCGCCACGTTCGAAGTATTCGTGCAGCCAAAAGTAGATAAACCTTTTCAGCACGAAGGCATTGTGCATGCAACTAATGTGGAGTTAGCTTATGTGTTCGCCAAGGAGGCCTTCACCAGAAGGTTCACATGTAGTTCACTTTATGTGGCCGAGACCACGCAAGTTTGTGTTTCTCCGCTTACGGAAGGAACAGAAAATGCATATCATTTCGTTACTGAGCCACCAACTTCAAGTCAGGGAATAAATGAAAAATATGAGATCTATCATCTGATAAAAAGAGGCAAACAACATGTACACGTTGGAACAGTAGAAGCAAATTCTCCCCACGGTGCATTGTGGCAGGCTAGAAAACTTTTTGGTGACAAGCAAGTGTATAACGTTTGGGCTATTCCAACAAAGGCAATCCGGTTTACATCTCCGGAAGAGCAAGATCTTTGGAAAACACTGCCGGAAAAGAAATTTCGTGATGCAGCCGAATACAAAGGTGGAGATAAATTAAAAACTTTTTTAGAGAAGCAGACGAACACGCTATAGTATGAATGAACTGGCACTGAAAGAATTGTTATATAAAATGGCTGATGACTTGCTGATCCTGGGCCACCGCCATTCCGAGTGGACAGGCTTTGGTCCGTTACTCGAAGAAGATATTGCATTTTCTTCGATGGCTCAGGATAAGATAGGACAAAGCTATGCGTTGTTTCAGTTATTAAACCAATTAGGCGAGTTGGAGCCTGATACCATAGCTTTTACCAGACATGCTGATGAATTTAAGAACTGTATATTG
>JBMOKS010000180.1:0-27876 GCA_049324355.1 Bacteroidota bacterium | reverse complement strand
GGCACACCGTCTAATGCATGGTTAACATGATCTGAACAACTTTGGCAGGTCATTCCTGAAATTTTCAGTTCAACTTGTTGAATGTTGTTCTTTTCAATAATTACAACATTAGCTACAGGACTCTTGGGATAAAATATGTGCGCATAGTGTGGGAATGAAATCATCAACGCTGCAAAAACAGTAATGATGCCCAGGAAAGTTTTGCTTTGCCAGAAGGAAGGCTTTTCGTCAGTTTCACATTCGCAGTTTATTTCTTCCTTTTTTCGTGGCTTTAATTTTTGATACCAGGCGAAACCAAATACCAGCACAGTTGCCCCAATTAAATAGGGTCTGTAAGGTTCTATCCACGAAAAAGATGAAGCGATTCCGCTGACACCACCCAGTAAGGCTAGCACGGGTGTGATGCAACACAAGGATGCGGCAATAGCAGCGGTTACACCCAATACCCAACCTTTTTGACTTTCAGTTTTCATATTGTTACAGTATTTTGATTCATTTGATTAATGGTCTTGAAAAAAGGCTTTAGAATCTTCAGGTTCTCCGATCTAAGTGAGTAAAAAATAGTCTGACCTACTTTGCGGGCTTCGATGATATTGCCGTCTTTGAGTTTACGAAGATGCTGAGAAATAGCCGGAACACTCATGCCGAGAATATCGCTGATGTCACAAGGGCAGAGTTCATTTTCTTCTTCAAGCAGGTAGAGAATTTTAAGTCTTACCTCATTACCCGCAAGGGAAAGAATATTTCCGAGTTGGGAGAAAGATTTAACATTTGCCGATACTTTCTCCCTGCACTGGTTTATTTGATTCTGGTCAGCAAAAACGCGAATACAGGTGTTTTTTTCCATACTTTGAATTGTTTGTAGTGACTTAACGGAACAAAGTTAAGAAAAGTTTACTTATTTAAGCAAATACTTAAATATGTGTCATGTAATAAAACTTTTTTTACGGTGCACTGTACATGAGTTGCCAAGGTGATTTTCCTTTGTGTCGCCCTGTAATGACCATCAACGATCTTTGTGATTTAATGTTGGTATCAATCCATCAGCTACCTTATTTGCTAATCGGGAAACTGTTTCATCATTCTATGAACTGAGGGATGAAGTTCTTTGTAGATGACCCGGGGATCATAAATATCATCGCTCGTAAAGCCGTTCCATATTACTTCTTTTGTTTTAGCATCAATAAAAGGCACTTCCACTCCGCTATGGTAGTAGGTTTGCTTTTTTGCATTCGAGATTGGATATCGGTTTGTGTAGTCAATTTTTCCACGCGGTGAGATTCGAATCGTAAACGGGTCAGCATAGTAGATGCTATTGTAATAAAAAGGCCTGTCCGTTAAATCAGGCATCGTTAACTCGCGCGCTTCGGCCATCCACCTGGTGCGGACCAGCAGATCAGGCTGAAGGGTGTCTGCAACATATTGACGCTCACTCAAACAATGCCCAATGTAATTACGTATCCGCTGACGGATGAAGTCATTGTCAAAATCATTATTACCAGCCCGATCCGCATCTGCCAGCCAGGCATAAGTCTTATATTTATTAAAATCGATCTCTTTATCATATCTAACCTTCATGTTCGTGAAGGTCATGCATCCACCTAGAAACACTGTTACCGCTACTATTATTATTGTTGTGAATGCTTTCATATAATTGATTTAGATCCCTTATGAGTTAATCCGCTTTCTTGTCGAAAATGTTATAGAAGGCGGCTATACAAGCTCCGGTTAGCCATCCTAGAATAAAAGTCTGAACGATACCCATCAGGACTTCTGTTATGGGCATGTTCATTCGTACGATTGATGAAACATCAAGGCCATGCAGTAAACTGTTGAGGAATAGTACGGTCCCATTCCTTCCTACTGTAGCCATGACTAGCATGCAGCCCAGGTAAAGCAGAACCGTTGTTGCCCCGCATGCAAATCCAAATCGTCTTATGTGAATTTGTGTCATATTAATTTTTAGTTTTCTCACTGATGCGAATGTTTGTTATCACTCTGGTTATCCATGTTGCGCATCATAAAAAGATGAGACGCAAAACAAAGAACCATAAACAAAAAAAATCCCGTGTTTGACTTGATACCAAAAACCGGCAGCAAGAAAATGAGGAGAAGTGGCAAGCCACACCCGATGATCATCCATAACCAATGATTTTTCATAACAGATGGTTTTATAACTATTTTCAGTTAACTTTTTTCAATACCGTTTCAAAGAACTGAACCTTCATAAGGTTTTCACCCCTGGAGAGTCCGGTTGACGGGGATATCCCCAACGAACCCAAATCTAAATCGAAATAGAATGCAAGTTCGCAGGCCATTTCTTCCCCTCCACCAATATGCTCAAGACGACCAATACCCTTGATGGTCTGACGATGGTTTGGAGGCAACTCAAGAATTCCGGTCAACAGAAAATTCTGCGGAGTATGAGTTGTTGTATTGATGCGCCCAAGGTTAAGGCTTCCTCGTAACGTCCAGATATTATCGATTGCTTTTAAACGCTGATCAATTGAGTCGATACCAGTGTGCACGACCTTTGGATTGAGCATAAGAATAATGTCAGAGGTTTCATAATCCAGTGAAACTTCAACTGCTTTCGTGTGTGCTGTAAAAGCATGGCCGAAGTACATAGCATCAACTGACACCGTTCCTTGCTTCGACCTGAATGTATTTTGTGCTTGTGATCTGCATGTAGGAAATGCGAAGAACAAAGCAAAAAGTACAAGGTATAATTGCCTGCCTTTCATTACCGAATTTAACGATTCATCACCAGGAAAAAGCGAAAAAATTTTGGCAACGATTTATATTTAATTGGTCTGGAATCCTCCCAGAAGGTTCGCGTTCGTGTTTTTATTAACACCAATAAAATGCACATCATGACCAAGAAAATTTGAGCCGTGCCTTCCGCTTGGAACGTTAAAAAAGTAACAAAATCATTAACGCCATGAGTAGGTTCGAGTACTGTAAACTGATCTTGAAAAAGATAAGCTTTGACAGAGCCTTGTTAAAGAAAGAATACTTCAAGGCACTCAGACTTTTGTCTGAGAGCGAAACCAGTTTGTTCATTGCCTGGTGTAAAAATGAGTTTGGAGATCGTTGTGAATTCCTGAATACGTAAACAAATCAGTACCATGAAAACCAATTTAAATTTCATTATGGCTGCGTCCATTCTACTTTTGCTGGCAGCCGGATGTTCAGTAGTAAAACCGGGCTATAATGCCATGCGCTGGAAGCCCCTAAGCAAAGGGTTGGTAACCGACAAAATTTACTCTAATGGCGTAGTGTGGCATTGGCCCTGGAATGGTGTGGTTGGCTACAATATGCAATGGCAAACTTACAATGAAAACGTGTCGATCCTGACGGAAGACGAATTACATATCGACCTTACCGTTTCTGTAACCCTACGACCAGTGGCTTCGGAACTGCCACTGTTAGAGTTGGAAGTTGGTAAAGACTATTACAAGAAAGTAATCCAACCAGAGTTTATGAGCCTGGTGCGAAACGTTTTCTCAACATACAAGTACACCACGGTGTCACCAAAAAGTCCGGATATCGAGTCAGCTATCCTCACCCGCTTAAAGATGCTGACAAAAGGAAAGCACATTGAATTCAACAACGTTACCGTAAAACATATTGAATACCCTGTGGTGGTTACTTCGGCTGTAGATAAGAAACTCGCAGTTCAGCAGGCCATTGAGCAAAAAGAGTACGAATTAAAGATTGCAGAGAAAAACGCGGAGATACAAAGGGTGTTGGCTAAAGGGCAGCGCGATGCACAGCAAATCATTGATGCTGGCTTAACCCAACGGTACCTGCAGTTCAAAGCACTGGAAGTGCAGGATAAGCTAACGTCCAGCCCAAATACCAAATTTTTCTTTGTGCCCATTGGTAAGGATGGCCTGCCGGTGATTCTGGATACTCATGATAAATAATTATTGTCAAACCTTTAAATATTAATAATATGAAAACGCTAAAATTCACCTTGTCTTTCCTGTTACTAAGTGCTGTATGGACATTCGCACAAACCATCCCCATGAACATGGTAGAGAAAATCAGGGACGAACAGGTGCCGGTATCTGTCTTAAAGACCTTTGAAAATGAGTTTGCCTCTGCAAAAGCAGACATCAAAGGAGGCGTGTGGTATGCTCATTTTGAACATACAACCGCGATCCCCGGTGATCAGGGAAAACCGGGAACATCGAGAGCTATTCCCCTTCACTACAGTTACAGGGGTAAAAAAGAAGGTAATAATGTAGAGATCAAATTCACGCCTGAAGGCAAGTGGGTATCATCGAAAGGACTGCGAGACAAGGCATTGAAATAATCCTCACTTAATCTGGTTGCGAGTGAAATAAGGCGGGTGGAAAAGACTTCCTGCGCCTATTTTATAATACCATACCTGATAAAAATCATCCTGTGAGCCAACTTTTATCATTATAAAGGTAAACAAACATTAGCTTCTTTGTCGTTGGATGATTCCCCTGACAACCATACGAAAATACAGCCTTTTCCTGTCGCTGTTCTTTGCCCTATCGGTTTTGGCAACCATTGTTTGCAATGTCACATGCAACTCAGAAGTGATAATGCAATCGCAATCAGGTCATCCAGATTCTCATTGTAAACACTCCAAGCAAATATCGACAAAAGCACATCATTGGCTTACAAACAATGTTGCCTTTGAAATGGCTTACAAGGATTGCTGTTGTTCGGATGGGATGACGGAGTTCTTTACAGCCCTTTCCATAAACGCTGAAACACCGATTGTGGAAGTAGCCACCAATGCTGCTCCTTTATTCAATGTTGCGACCCCCGTTTCGCTCATCAACAACACTACTACTTTTTCTGCGTGTGTAACATATTCCCAATTTCTTTATAGCAATAAGGGCACCTACAAAAGAGTTCTTCTGAATTCCTTTCAAATCTGATAATTAGTTTTCTGAGTACTTCCGGTTAATCTGTGTTTCGTGTAAAACAGAACACGTCAACTCTTAAGTCTTTTCCTCAAATCGAAAATTAATTATTGGTTATGAAAACGTACGAACTTCATATAAAAAATATGGTCTGTGAACGCTGTGTTATCTACGTCATGCAGGTACTTCAGCAACTAAATACCCCTCCTCAAAAGGTTGAGTTGGGTCGCGTAATTTTTTCAGGCCCCTGTGATACAATTTTACCAACGCTTGAAAAGAAACTACGTGAAGTCGGTCTGCAAGTCGTTTACGACAAAACAGAGGTGACCGTAGAAGAAATAAAAATTCATATTATTAAATACCTCAATGAAGTGGAAGCGGGGAATAATGTGAGCAGACTATCAGCTTACTTGTCCGATCACCTGGCCAGGAATTACTTCAGCCTGACCAAACTCTTTAGCAGAAACCAGAATAAGACAATCGAGGCCTTTGCTATAGAAAGAAAGGTGGACAGAGTTAAACAACTACTCAGGGAAGGGGAACTGACCTTGAGTGAAATCTCGTATCGCATGGGTTATTCCAACGTTCAACACTTGTCAAAACAATTCCGGGCGATAACAGGAATTTCAGTGTCTGCGTTTAAAACTGAGTATACGCGAAGCGCGGCATAGTAAAACCAACTATTTGAAATTATGACTAAACCTTGTTGTCAAATAGAGACACCCAAGCCGTCACCGGAATCAGAGAAGTGGATCAGGAGATTTTGGATTGCTATTGTCCTTGCCATTATGTTGATCGTGATTCTGGCTGAAATTTTCAACTTCTGACAATTGTCATGGGCTGGATCAAATGGAATTGGGTTTTTATAAAAGCCCCGAAAAGAGGCTTTTTTGCGAATTTTTGGAAGATATTAGAGAATTTTATAACATTTCAGCAATAATGTATAATAACTTATATGCGTAAGCCCCGTATATTTACAAAGTCTTGAAGAAGTTTCGCACCATACTGACCGGTATTCTTGCTTCGCTTGTGCTGATGTCTTCCATCAGCCATTCGGTTAGTTTTCATTTGTGTGGAGGCGAAGTCCAAAGCATGGCAATTTTTGGCCACGCTCAGGCTTGCGAGGAACACACACGTGGTTGTGATCATGATGGGGATTCTTCCGATCATACATCCGTAGGGCATAAAGGGTGCTGTGAAGATGCCACCGTTATTATCGACTCTGAAAAATATTCAACTAAGGTAAGTGAAACCATTACAATCAAACCACTTACGGATGCGTTGCCTTTAATCATTCCGTCTGTAGAAAACCTGAACTCTGTTGTTGCGGTTGAACGTGGACACTTTTTCAATTATCGACCGCCATTGATCGAACGAGACATTACGATACTCGTTCAGACTTTCCTTATTTAATAACTGCGCTTAGGGGCGTGTGGATTGTGTTCGCATGTGCGAATAGCCTCTTCACACAATTAATCTTGTTTTAAAGCATTTGCAAGATTAGCTCCGCCCTTTCTTCATGTCCTTTTCCTTAGGATAACTGACTTCATTTCTATTATTCGATTACTATGATTGAGAAAATAATTTCATACTCTATACACAATCGTTTCATTATCCTGCTTATTGCAGCAGGCCTCTTCGGGTGGGGTTTACACTCCGTAAAGGTGAATAAGATTGATGCCATCCCTGACCTTTCTGAGAACCAGGTTATCGTGTTCACGGAGTGGATGGGAAGAAGCCCACAGATTATGGAAGATCAGGTTACCTACCCATTGGTCACCAATCTTCAGGCCTTGCCCCAGATAAAATATGTTCGCGGTACATCCATGTTCGGGATGAGTTTTGTTTACGTGATCTTCGAAGATGATGTTGACGTTTACTGGGCTAGACAACGCGTTCTTGAGCGGTTAAATTACGCATCGCGCTTATTGCCGGAGGGTGTTGTTCCAACCATTGGTCCTGATGGCACCGGTGTAGGCCATATTCTGTGGTATACATTGGAAGCACCCGGCATGGATCTGGGTGAACAACGTGCTATACAAGACTGGTATATAAAATTCGGATTGCAGAATGTGCCTGGAGTTGCCGAGGTGGCCTCCTTTGGAGGGTTCGAAAAACAATACCAGGTTACGATCAATCCAAACAAACTTACATACTATGGCCTCTCCATCCCGCAGGTGATTCAATCCATTCGTGCCAATAATAATGAAGCGGGCGGAAGGAAGTTTGAAGTAAACGACATCGGGTACGTGATCAAGACTACCGGGTATATCAAGAGTATTGAAGCTATTGAAATGATCCCGCTTAAAACAGTAAACTCCATACCAGTTACGGTCAAGGATGTAGCTACCGTGCAAATGACCGGTCAACTTCGTCTTGGCATTTTTGATGTGAGTGGCGAAGGTGAGGCTGTGGGAGGCATTGTGGTGATGCGCTATGGTGAAAATGCAGATGAGGTGATCAAGAGAGTAAAGAAAAAGATGGAAGAAGTAGCCAAGGGTTTTCCCGAAGGCATGAAATTCAATCTTGCCTACGACAGAAGCGAATTAATCGAGGAGTCTGTTTCTTCCATTAAGAAAACACTAATAGAAGAAATGATCGTGGTTTCACTGGTGGTGATCATCTTCCTGTTTCACTGGCGAAGCGCATTGAGCATCATCATACAGATACCCATTACGTTGGCCACCGCTTTCATTTTATTAAATGCTTTTAATATCTCTTCCAACATCATGTCCCTCACCGGGGTTGCATTGGCAATCGGGGTAATTGTTGATAACGGAATTATCATGTCGGAAAATGCCTACAAACACCTCAGTCAACGCTACGCTGAAGAAATGGCAAAAAAATCAGGGAACCCTTAAAAAAGACAGCAATGAAATTTTTCAAAATATTCTCACGCAAAAAAGAAGAACCATGGATCACCGAAGAGGAACGTCTTGCGGTCATCGAAAAATCAAGTAAGCAGGTTTCTCGGGGAGTCTTCTACTCAACAATTATCATCATTACTTCATTTCTTCCGGTGTTTATGCTTACCGGGCAAGAGGGCAAACTGTTTCACCCACTGGCGTATACTAAAACCTTCATCATGATCGTGGATGCAGTATTGGTTGTTACCCTTGCACCCGTACTTATTTCGTTTTTCATGAAGGGGAAATTTAAAGACGAACACTCTAACCCGGTAAACAGAATACTGGAGAAGGTCTATGAACCCATTATCCGCTGGTGTATGAAATGGCGCAAGACTACAATTGGAATTAACATCGCTGCACTCGTCATCAGCATTCCCTTAATCATCAGCCTTGGTTCAGAATTTATGCCACCGCTTGATGAGCAGTCCATTCTGTTCATGCCCGTTACGCTTCCAGACATATCGAATGCAGAGGCAAAAAGAATTCTGCAGGTGCAAGATAAACTGATTCACTCAGTTCCCGAAGTTGACAAAGTACTAGGGAAGGCAGGTCGGGCCAGCACTGCAACCGATAATTCACCCATCAGCATGATCGAAACAATTATCATGCTGAAGCCAAAAAGTGAATGGCGACCGGGGATAACGAAAAAAGATATCGTTAATGAATTGGATGCCAAACTCCAAATTCCCGGAGTGGTTAACGGATGGACACAACCCATTATTAACCGCATCAATATGTTGGCTACCGGAGTTCGCACCGATGTAGGTGTAAAGGTGTATGGTCAGAATCTGGATACGATCTATGCCGTTTCGGAAAAAGTTAAACTAGCCCTCGAAGGTATTCCGGGAGTGAAAGACCTTTATGTTGAGCCCATCACAGGGGGCAAGTATCTGGTCATTGATATTAAACGTGAAGAGATTGGACGTTACGGCCTCAATATAGATGACGTAAACATGATGGTAGAATCCGCTATTGGAGGTACACCCATCACGCGTACCATTGAAGGTCGTCAACGTTTTTCAGTGAATGTACGGTTGGCACAAGACTACCGGAACAGCCTGGACCAACTTAAACGCATTCCGGTGCAGACCCCTGCATTGGGAACGATTCCATTATCAGATGTGGCCGACCTTCGGTTTGAAGATGGCCCACCGATGATCAACTCAGAAAATGCTATGTTGCGCGGTGCTGTACTTTTTAATGTGCGCGACCGTGACCTCGGCAGCACAGTACAAGAAGCTATTGATAAATTAAACAGTGACCTCTCAAGCCTTCCCAACGGATATTATATTGAGTGGAGCGGCCAGTACGAAAATCTTATCCGAAGCAAGAAAACATTAACGTTGATTGCTCCCATAGTTTTTATCATCATATTCCTCTCACTTTATTTCGCTTTCCATTCCATACGCGAAGCATTCTTTAGTTTGATAACCGTACCCTTTGCGCTTATTGGAGGGGCCTATATAATTTATTTCTGGGGTGTTCACCTATCGGTAGCCGTAGCGGTTGGATTCATTGCTTTGTTCGGTATTGCCGTAGAGACAGGTGTTGTGATGGTAATCTATCTCAACGATGCAATGAGGCAACTGGTAGAGTTAAGAGGCAACTCGCGCGAAACCATTTCAATGACTGAATTGAAGGAATTTGTAATTGCCGGAGCGGCAAAACGCCTCAGACCAAAATTGATGACTGTGTCCGTTGCTCTATTTGGCCTCGTTCCGGTGTTGTGGGCTACCGGTGTCGGCAGCGATGTAATGAAACCCATTGTGTTGCCCATGATTGGAGGCGTACTCACATCCTCCACGCACATCCTTTTGGTGACGCCCCTAATCTTTTTGATGACCAAAGAATATGAGCTTAGAAAATTCGGAAAACTTGAAATCCATGAAATCAAACATTAAAACCATAATCCTGTTCTGGCTTGCGCTTTGGGGCAGTCTCACTGCCCAGGCACAGCAACGATTAAAGTTGGACAGCATTCTCACAGTGATCCAACACAACAACCCCATGTTACAAGAATATCGATACAAAGCACAGGCGCTAAATGAAATCTCAAAAGGTGCGAAAAGTTGGATGGCTCCGATGGTCGGACTCGGAACTTTTATGACTCCTTATCCTGGTCAAATGGTGATGGACGAAAGGGACAAGGGATCTGTGATGCTCTCCGCTGAACAGTCCATACCGAATCCGGCAAAATTGCGAGCCAATCAGCAACTGCTCTCATCAAAAGCGGCCATTGAAGAAGCTACGGGTTCATACACGTTCAACGAACTAAGGTCGCAGGCAAAAACAGCATTTTATGAATGGCTCGTACTGGAAAAGAAGCTGGCAATTCTTCGCGAGAATCAGGAAATCATTCAACTCATGTTCAACATTGCCAAAGCACGGTACCCCTATAACCAAAGTCCGTTGGGCAACAGCTTTAAGGCAGAGGGAAGATTGCATGAAGTCGAGAACATGATCTTTATGACGGAAAATGAAATCATTCAGAAAAATATTTCACTCAATGCATTGATGAATCTGCCCAAGGATGTCCGCTTTGACATTGATACTGTCTTCCAGGATTTTGATCCGGTAGAACTTGCAATAGACACCACTGTGCTGGCAAACAGCCGAAGCGATATCCGGCAACTCAACAACACTATTCAGTCAATGCGTTATGCCGTGAAGTTGGAAAGCTACCAGGCCAAACCGGACTTCAGAATCCGATATAACCACATGGCTCCATTGGGACAGATGATGCCCAGCGCTTACACGATTGAGGGTATGGTCTCTATACCAATCGCTCCGTGGTCTTCAAAAATGTATAAGGCCAACGTGCGGGGAATGAACCTGCAGATCGAAGCGATGAAACGCGGACGCGAGGCCATTCTAAACGAAGCCCAGGGTATGGCTGCGGGGATGGCTTGGGAAATTCAAACCACAAGGAAACAACTGGATAACTATGAGGAAAAAATTATTCCGGCACTTGAGCGGAACTATGAAACGGTAATGCTGGCATACGAAGAAAACCGAGAGGAGTTGCCATTTGTGATTGATGCATACGAGGCCCTCATTATGGCACAAACCCAATACTTAGATGTGATGAAAAGATATTATCAGATGATCGTGAGTTATGAAAAGCAATTGGAGAAATAATATGCAACGTGCAACTGATAAAATACTGAAGACGTTCGCCCTACTCATCCTCATGCTGGGATTAATGGTAGCATGCAATTCAGAAAAAGAAAAGCAGGCGCATATTCACGATGAATACACCTGCCCTATGCATCCCCAGATTACTCAGGATAAACCAGGGACTTGTCCAATCTGCGGAATGGATTTGGTAAAGAAGTCTGGCGCTACACAACCAGTAGTTGTATCGGATGAAATGAAAGACCTGATCAAGCCTACCAATAGCTCGGTGATATCTGCTATAGAAACAATCCGGCCCGAAAGAAAAACGTTGTCTGTAAATATTACAGCCGCTGGAGTAATCAATTATGATACGCGCAAAACTTATTCAGTTCCGGTGCGCTTTGGCGGTCGCATTGAAAGGCTCTATCTGAAGTATAATTACCAGCCCGTGCGAAAAGGCCAGGTGATTATGGAGATATATAGTCCGGAGTTGATCACAGCCCAACGGGAATTACTCTACGTGGTAGGTCAGCATAAGGAACATATCGAAATCATTGAGTCTGCAAAGGAAAAGCTTCAATTGCTCGGACTTACAGATGATCAAATAGGGAACATCATCAAAACCGGAAAAGAAACTTTCGCCTTACCAGTGCTGAGTCCATACTCCGGGTACATCCTGGAAGCAACTGCAACACTCCCGGAGAGTAGCACATCGAATGGCACACCATCATCAATGGGCGGTAGCGGAATGAACAAAAAGGCGGGGGGTGCCATGAGTGGCGGGACGCAGTCAAGTAACTCAATGAATGCTGCAAATCCGTCACCGGTAATGGGCGGACAATTTTCAGTTCGCGAAGGTATGTATGTGTCTACAGGTCAAAGCCTCTTCAAAGTGGTAGATGACACTCGCCTTTGGGCCGAAGTATACTTTCCGGCAAAGGAAGGCGCACAAATCAAAAAAGGCGAACAGATTGAACTCCACGTGAAAGGTTCGCAAAAAGCCATCCAAGCTAAGGTGGACTTCATTCAACCCTTTTTCAGCGAAGGCAAACAATTCCTACAGGTTCGATCCTACATCGATGTAGGCAAAAATGAAATCCGTGTCGGACAACTATTAACTGCGCATGTTGTGCAGGCACATGATCAGGCGTTGTGGGTACCCAAAAAAGCAATTCTTGATTTAGGTGTTCAGCAAATAGTATTCATCAAAGAGAAAGGTACCTACACACCCTTTAAAGTAAAAACGGGTTTAGAGGCAGATGGCTGGGTTGAAATAACTGAAGGGTTAACCGAATCGGCAGACGTTGCCGCCAACGCTCAATACATGATAGACAGCGAGAGTTTTATAAAAGTAATTAATCCATAACAGCGATGAAAACTACAATTCAATATTCAGTTGTTATTATCATCATACTACTGATCGGGTGCAATGGAAAAAAAGATGGTCAGTCCTCTGAAATAAAACAAACTTATACATGCCCCATGCACCCACAGATTGTTCAGGATAAACCCGGCACTTGTCCTATCTGTGGTATGGACTTGGTTCCGATTACAGCAGGTGGTGATAAGTCAGAAGTAACACTCAGTGAAAGCCAGATTGAACTTGCTAATATTACCGTGCAGCGAGTGTCTGTCCAGGAAATTGGTAACAGCATACTTCTGAACGGCCGCCTCAGGGCGGATGAGACGCAGACTGAAGTAGTGAGCACCAGGGTTCCGGGCCGGATTGATAAACTCTTTATCAAAGAAACTGGCATCCCTATAAATCAGGGTCAACTGATTTATGAAATTTACAGTGAGCAATTGCTCACATACCAGAATGAATATCTACTTGCTCTTGCGCAATCCCAATCTATTGACAATAAGCGGTACTCCTCTTACCTGGAGGCTGCGAGGAAAAAGTTATGGTTGTACGGAATGACAGAAGATCAGATTGCTGAACTATCCAAATCGAAAACCACTAACCCACGCATACAATTCGTAGCCCCTGCCGCAGGCATCATTACCGAAATACCTGTTGCCGAAGGACAGTACGTTGCCGAAGGCGCAGCCATCTATCGCTTAGAAAAACTCAGCAAACTCTGGGTGGAAGCGGAAATGTACCCGCGAGAAGCATCGCTTATTAAGTTGGGCGACCGCATAACCATTTATGTTAACGGATTCGAAAATCAACCCATTGAAAGCAAGGTCATCTTTCTTTCCCCGGAATACCGACAGTCCAGCCAGATATTTGTATTACGTGCTTCCCTTGCTAATAATGAGCATCTCTTCGCACCCGGTATGCAGGCGGAGATCGTCTTCGAACATTCCAAAAAGAAAGCGTTGACGTTACCTGCGGATGCCGTTATCCGCGAAGAGTTGGGTAATCATGTGTATAAGAAAACCGGTGTTGGTAAGTACCGACCACAAATGATCACTACCGGGCTGGAGAATTTTAACAAGGTCGAGATTACGAGTGGTGTGGAAGAAGGTGATTCAATTGTTGTGACGGGCGCCTACCTGCTGTACAGTGAAATCGTACTCAAGAAAGGAGTTAACCCAATGGCTGGGCATAATCACGATCACGCGGCTGCACAAACAAATGATGCAACGCAAGTTACCACGGTAGAAAAGTCAATGGTGGTAGATCAGGCATTTACAAAACAGCTCAAAGAATTACTGACCCCTTACTTCAAAATAGAAGAGGCCCTTGTAGCATCTGATGCCAAGTCTGCATCTGCTCAAACAAGTGCGTTCAATACGGCTTTGAAGAATGTCGATATGGGTTTGCTAAAAGGAGATGCACATATGAAGTGGATGGACCAACTGAAAAGTTTGGAGACAGCTACCAAACTCATTTCGTCTGCAACGGATGTTGAGATTCAACGGGGGGCATTTTCCCAACTCACAAATGCTCTTTACTCATCAATTAAAACGTTTGGAGTGAACGGACTTGAGGCGTACTACCAGTTTTGCCCAATGGCATTCGATAACAAAGGTGCTTTTTGGATCAGCGATAAAAAGGAAATCAGCAATCCTTATTTCGGTGAGCAGATGCTGCGCTGTGGAGAAACAAAGGAGATTTTAAAATAACCTTATGGCCAAGCCTTGTTGCGAAAATAGTGATCTTAAACCACCACCATCCTGGAAAGTGTGGCCAAGAAGAATAGTCTATGCCATTCTGATTGGAATAATACTATTCGTTCTGTGGAGCCAACTCATGCATCAACAACAATAAAAAACAAAAAATGACTGAAAGCAAAAACTACATACCCGCATTGAAGTACGACTGGCTTACAAAAGTATATGACCCTGTCTTGCAACTGACCATGCCCGAACGAAAGTTCAAATCGGCATTGATCGACCAAATGAATATCAAACCGAATGATCGGATTCTGGATTTTGGATGTGGATCGCTCACGCTCTCCATTATGGCGGCTCAAAGACATCCGCGTGCTCAATTCTTTGGCGTTGATATCGATGAAAAAATAATTTCCATCGCGAACGAAAAACTTTCAAAGACAGGTCTAAGCATTGACGTGCAGCAATACGATGGGAATAAACTTCCGTACCCGGATAACTCGTTCGATCATGTTATGTCAAGCCTTGTATTTCATCATCTTAGGCTGCGACAGAAATATTTTGCTTTGGAAGAAATCCGCAGGGTGCTTAAGCCTTCCGGAGAATTTCACATAGCAGATTTTGGCAAACCGGCTGGTGCCCTGCAGAGGGTAGGATTTTATGCCGTTCAACTTTTGGATGGATTTCAGACAACGACTGATAACGTTGAGAATTTGTTAGCCAAAGCCATCAAAGAAACTTTTCAAAAGGCAGAAGAGACTGCGCATTTTAAGTCGATGGTCGGCACAGTAAGACTTATCAAAGCAAGAAAAACAACCAATACGATTCTATAAACAACTAATGATAATCAATAACAACCATGAAAACAAAAATGATGATGCTTATCCTGGTTCTAGGTAGCTGGGGAGCTTTTGCACAACACGATCATGCCGGGCATGAACAGAAGAAGACCGATCAAGCGATGGTGATGTTTAAAGATCCTAAACTGGGCAAGGCATATGAGCACTACATTCATGTGAAGAACTCATTGGTAGCCTCGGACAACGAGGAAGCAAAAGCTAGCGCTATTGAATTGAGTCAAGCATTAAGAAATGCCAAAGTATCAACAGCTTCTATTGAAGCGGCTACTAAGTTAGCTAATACTTCAGATTTAGATGAGCAACGTAAGTTGTTTAGCACGCTTAGTAACGAAATGGCGACTTTGGTAAGGGATGGGAAACTGTCAATGGGTATGCTTTATCTAGAGTATTGCCCCATGGCAAACAATAATAGTGGTGCCTATTGGCTTTCCAACGAAAAGGAAATTAAGAACCCATATTTCGGAGACAAAATGCTGAAATGCGGTAGTGTAAAAGAAATGATTCACTAATAGCGGGTGGAGAGATGAGACGGAGTAAATGCACATTGAAACGTCTCGCTCACTCTTAAATTTAGATCGTTCGTAAAACATTTTTCATCAGAGTTATGAAAAAGAAACAAACCTACCGACCTCCGACAGCGAATAAAAAAAAGAAGTTCAAATGGAGTGAAATCTTCATCACGGCTTTGGCCATTGTGATGATTGGAGGTTGGTTTGTGTGGTTGGCGGTGCATACTTACCAGCAGGAGAAACAGGAAAGTGAGATGAAGCAACAATATCAATCCTCTCTTCCGGTACCTGGTACAGCCGTTGATCACAAGCTAGTATGCATGGTGAACAACACGTACATGGGTGTTGATCAAATTCCGGTAGTGGTGCTGGACAAGACATATTACGGATGTTGTCCGAAATGTGTACGCGACCTTAATACAGATGAATCCGTCCGGCTAGCTGTTGACCCCTACAGTAATGTGTCGGTTGATAAAGCGCGCGCATTTATTACGGTGAGTCCCGATAAGTCAGGCTCCATTTTATATTTCGAGTCCGAACAAAACGCTAAAAAATACTTTAAGAAATGAAATCGTCTTGCACAAGGTCATCCAAAAAAAGAGATGCGTATAGCATGCCAGTGTGCCAAAATGCCGCACTACCGCATGTAGGCATGCGATTCCATGTAACCACTAAAAAAACTTATTAACACATGAAACGTAGAGAATTTGTTAAGCTATCAGGAGTGGCGGCTGCTTCAACAGTCATGCTTTCTCCCATGCTGCAAAGTTGCATGGACAACATGAATATGAATATGAACATGGGTTCCAATGCCGTAGCAGTCAAAGAGGGCACATTTACCACGCCCTTGGCATTCCCCAATGTTATGACCAGTAATTTTTCAATGAAGGCAAAAGGAAACACGGCTAGTCTTCTAAATAATCAGAGTGCCTCGGTATTCGGTTACGCAGACGGAATGTTAGGGCCAACTATTAAAGTTGACACGGGCACAACTGTGTCGATGGCCTTCCAAAACCTTCTTTCGGAGGACACCAACATTCATTGGCATGGGCTATTAGTTCCTGCCGATATGGACGGACACCCCAAGAATGTTATCAACAGCGGTGGTAGTTTCGACTTTTCACTGCCCATTAACCAACGGGCTGGCACGTATTGGTATCATCCTCACCCTCACGGAAAGACGGCCAGACAGGTATTCACCGGCCTCGCAGGCTTTTTTATTGCCAATGACGCAGAAGAACTGGCGCTGAACCTTCCTTCTGGCGACCGTGAACTTTTGTTGGTGATCCAGGACAAACGCATTGAAAATGGACAACTGAATTATTCGCCATCCATGAATGAAATCATGACGGGTTACACGGGTGAATATGTTTTAGTAAACGGTACCTATGCTCCTTTCCACAATGTGTCTACTCAGTATTATCGGATGCGCATTTTGAATGGCTCAACGGCCAGGGTGTATAACATTAGTTTGAGCGATAACCTGGGTTTTGAAGTAATCGGTTCTGATGGTGGTTTGTTATCGCAGCCTGTTTCTGTGAATTCCTTATTGCTAGGCCCGGGCGAGCGAGCTGATATTTTAGTGAGCTTTAAAAATCTGGCGGTTGGTAAAGAAGTTTACCTGTTAAGTAAAACTTTCGATGGCGGGGCTCAAGGCCAGCAGGAATTCAAGATCATGAAGTTTACGGTGAATCAACAAGTGAGTGATTCGTTCTCTACACCCTCTCAACTTTCTGTGGTCACACCGCTGGCAGAAGCTTCGGCATCCAAAACACGCTCGATGAAAATCAAAGGAATGATGGAAGGGATGAATATGAATGGTGGGGGTATGGGAAGCGGTATGCACACCATTAACGACAAAATCTATGACCTCAACCGGATTGACGAAACGATAAATGCAGGCGCTACTGAAATCTGGGATTTTGATAATTCCGAAGGAGATGAGATTCACCCGATGCACATTCATGGTGTTCAATTTCAAATCCTTTCCAGAACAGGAGGCAGAGGCACATTGATTGCTTCTGAAAGAGGATGGAAAGACACCGTACTGGTAATGCCACGTGAAAAAGTAAGAATCATCATGACCTTCCCTCAGGATAAAGGCGTGTACGTATTTCACTGCCACAATCTGGAGCATGAAGATGATGGCATGATGTTGAATTACGAAATTGTTTAATGAATTAAACCCATTTGCCAATGAAAATTAGCATAATAATTACGAGTCTGATTCTCCTTGCAGGTTCGGCAGTTGCTCAGCACGATCATGGTGCGGGGCATACTAACGCGCCTAGACACAGTAAAAAAGAAACTGCCCACTCGCACCGCGCAGTGCCAGAATTTCAAATGCAACTCCATGACGTATTTGTTGCCTCTTTACAGTTAAAAGATGCACTTATATTATCGGATGCCGCAAAGGCTACAGAATCTGTATCCCAAATTCGAGTCGCACTATCGAAAGTCGACTTGGCTTTGCTTAAAGATGAAGCGCTGATGGACTGGATGGGTTCCCTGAAAATACTCAATGAGAATCTCGAACGGATTGAGAAGGCAACAGATCTGGCCATACAACGACAGGCGTTCTCATCCTTCAGCAATGCACTATACAAGAGTCTGAAAGAATTCGGTGCAGGGGGCATCACAGTTTACTACGTGCAATGCCCTATGGCAAACAATAATACGGGAGCACATTGGCTTAGCGATACCAAAGAAATACGCAACCCCTATTTGGGCAGCGAAATGCTTTCATGCGGAAAAGTGAAAGAAACAATTCAATAAATGCAAATCCAGCAACAACTAAACAATCTAGATTTATGAAAACGTTAAGCATAATCATTTTTCTTGCAACGATCACCTTTTCAGTTCAAGGTCAGAAACCCAATGCTGACGATGTAACCACCGTTATCACAACGCTGGAGGCATACAAGAAAGCCATTGAAAAACTTGATACAATCGGGACAGGAAAACTCTTTGTATCGAATTCAATTGTAATTGAATCGGGAAAGGTCGAAGGCAGGTATCAGGATTACCTGGCTCATCACCTGGGACCTGAACTCGGTGATTTTAAATCTTTCGCATTCAGCGATTATAAGGCTGATGTCACAGTTGATCTGCCATACGCATTCGCCATGGAGACGTATAAGTACACTATTGTTCTGAAAAAAGACAACTCCGTGATTGAGCGCAAAGGTGTTGCTACTACGATTCTTAAAAAGGAAAATGGCACATGGAAAATATGGCAAACACATACTTCAGCGCGCAGACCATGAGATTGATGATGATTCTTTTGTTCTGCTTTACTGGACTCAAGACCACGGCACAAGAACAAGCCAGGGACATCGTGGGCCAATGGCTTACCGAGAAAGGTGAAGCTAAAGTTTCCATTTATATAGAGAGTGGATTGTACGTTGGAAAAATTATCTGGGTGAAAGATGATAAGGAAAATGCCAAGTTGAATACTCTTGTATTATCTGGTTTTAAATATAACTCCGAAACCCGCGAATGGAATGACGGTACAGTTTATGATCCAAGGCATGGCCACAAGGCTGACGGATATCTTGCATTAAAGGACCCCAAAACACTCAAAGTTGTCGGTTACAAGGCGTTCCGTTGGATCAGCGATACTGAATTATGGACGCGTATCGAACCGAACCCATAAAGCAACAAAAAAACCACAAGTCGCATGGAATTATTACCTGACATCATTAAATCTTACAAGTATGACCCGGCTTCGGTTTATAACACGTGGTTTATCGGCAACGAAGAGAGATTGAAAGCATTCCGGGCTATCAAACGAGGTGTGCTTCAAGTCATCGAAGATATTAAAAACGAAAAATTTGGAAATGATTTTAAGGGATCATCCCTCGAATTTGTCCTCAATGCCATCACCGAGCAAAAACAGGTATTTGAAGGGGCAGCACATCCATTTTATTGGAAACCTAAAATGCGGATCCCGGATATTTACGAAAACCAAAACAACAAACGCGCATTTGGCCAGTTCCTTGAAAACTGCTACAGTGCCACGAAAGAGGAACAAATTATTCGCGAAATTATTAAACTTGATGCGCTTAAAATTAAAGGTCTGGGGCCTGCCGTTGCCAGCATTTTATACTTTCTACACCCCACGCTTATGCCTCCGTTTAACACAGCAATTGTAAACGGCTTCAATTATTTATTTCGGGATAATAAAAAGTTGGGTAGTTGGACAGAGTACTTAAAAATGCGCGATGTGATTCTCAGATCAAATGAGGAGAACAAAAGTCAGCTTTCAAATGACCTGGGAGCAATTGCAGGACTACTGTATGAAGTCGGTATGCGTAATATTATTATCGAAGGACAGGTAATATCGGAAGACGAGAAAACCAAACTTTTGAAGCAGTATGACAAGCGTCACAAAGAGGTGCTAGATGAGAAGCATGAAGAAGACCTTCACACCGAAATGCAATTCCATCTCCTGAAGGTGGGCAAAGCACTGGGGTACGATCCCATTACAGCCAGCAACGACCGAAGTAAATGTTATGGGGAGATTAACTTTTCATTCATCAGCCTTGGTCAGTTTCCCACGCTAAGCATTGATAAAGAAACGCTAAGCACAATACAATTGATCGATGTGATCTGGTTTGAAAGGGGCACCAATAAAGTAGTATGCGCATTCGAAGTTGAAAAGAGTACCTCTATCTACTCGGGTATTCTTCGGTTAAGCGATCTGGCCTTTTCGTTGCCGGATCACAGTTCATCCCTATTCATTATTATTCCTGACAAGCGTGAAAAGGATGTGCTTCTTCAACTGAGCCGGCCATCGATCAAGAAAAGTCAGGTACTTATAAAATATATTCTTTTTTCAGACTTACGGGAGCACTGTGATGCTCTTTGCAAGTTTGGCGACAGTCACATGATCTTGGAAAAAATTGCTAAAACAATTTCCTAACAACCTAAACTAACTTAACTACCATGAAAACAATTATTGCAAGTACGCTTGTGCTGCTCATAACAATTTCTTCCGGGTTTGGCCATGATGGAAAGAAGCACAAGAAAGATTCTGTTAAAACTGCTGACTCCATAGCCATGTCACAACAACATATAGCCGGGGATACAATCCATCATCATGACGAAAGTATGGCACATGATGAAAAGAAAATAACCGCTGACCTAACTGACTTCCCAACGCTTCACCCGCTCATCGTACACTTTGCTATTGTACTGATTCTGGTAGCCGCAGGCATCCAATTACTTAATCTGTATTTCATGAAGAAAGAAATTTCATGGATCATCACGGCCATTCTTTTGGCAGGGGTATTAGCGGCCTGGTTTGCCAGTAGAAATTTCCACCCTCACACGCATGGTATCAGTGAGCACGCACAACTTGTATTGGATCAACACGATAAGTGGGCCGACTGGACTATTAATTCCGGCATCGTAGCGCTGCTGTTGCAGATCGTCAATTTGTTTGTATTTAAGGGCACTCGATGGGCAGCAGTTGTTGTGGCCGCTGTGCTGGTAGTGTCGGCTTACAGTGTTTCGCGTGCAGGGCATTACGGTTCACAACTGGTCCATATCGAAGGCATTGGCCCGCAAGGCAAGTACCTGGAAATGGAACATAAACATTGAAATTCTTAACCTAAAAATCATAACTATGAAAAAATCAATTTTAGCAATCGCTATCCTGGTTTCAGGATTATTCGTCTCCTCAATGTTCGTTGTTGGTTGCGGAGGCAAGAAAGAACAAAGCACCGAAGAACACGAGCACGCAGCGGGTGACACTACCGGTCATGACCACGATGAAATGGAAATGGATTCCACTGAAATGCAAAAGATGGACTCCACAGAAATGAAAGGGCATGATCATTAAACCAGCAAAAAAAGTAATTCTTTCTTCCATCGGGGTTTGTATGCTGCTTACTGTTGCAGCATACATGCCTTTGCTGGCTCAGCATAACAACATGCACGATAAAAAGCCCACCGCACCCGGCAAGCGTGTAGAGTATGATCTCTACATTGACCACCTGATGGTAAACTATACTGGCAAAGAAAAAATGGGTATGGCCATCAACGGGGGCATACCGGGGCCGGTGCTGCACTTCAACGAAGGAGATACGGCCATCATCCGTGTGCACAACAAATTAAAGAACGAAGAAACATCCATTCATTGGCACGGCCTGTTGTTGCCTAATGAAGAAGACGGGGTGCCGTACTTGACTACAGCACCCATTAAAGCAGGCCAGACACACACATTTGAATTTCCGCTCATCCAAACGGGAACATACTGGTACCACTCGCACACCATGCTGCAGGAGCAATCCGGTATCTATGGCTCAATTGTTATTCATCCACGTGGTTGGAATGAATCAGCGAGTATGAAAGAACACGTGATTATGCTCAGCGACTGGACGGATGAAAATCCGCACGAAGTGTTGCGCAATTTGAAGCGCGGCCTCGATTATTATGCCATCAGAAAAAATTCAGTGCAAAGTTGGGGCGAGGCGCTGGCCAAAGGCTACCTGAAAGACCGCGCCAAAACCGAGTGGATGCGCATGCCCGCCATGGACGTTTCGGATGTGTACTACAACCGCTTCCTCATCAACGGAAAATCGGACCATATTTTTACTGATGCGAAGCCGGGCGATTCACTGCGGCTGCGCATCATCAACGGCAGTGCATCGTCATACCACTGGGTGCAATATGCCGGTGGCAAAATGAAATTGGTGGCCGCTGATGGCATTGCCGTACAGCCGGTTGAGGTGGATAAGATACTAGTAGCCATTGCGGAAACTTATGATATAGAAATTAAAATTCCCGATGGCGGCATGGCATACGAATTCCGGGCGACCGCACAGGATATTTCCGGCTATGCTTCGCTTTATTTTGGAAACGGCATGAAGATGAACGCACCCTTGCTGCCCAAACTCGACTACTTTGCCATGATGCGCGAAATGAACAATATGGGCAACATGGCCGACATGGACATGAGCAATATGAAAGGAATGAAAATGGAGGGCGCACACCAAGGCCATGATATGGGTAATATGAAGATAGAGGACATGAATATGAAGAGTGACCCTTCTATGAAAGACATGCCCAGAGATACTTCCATGATGAACATGGCAATGGATACCACATCCATGAAAGAAATGAACATGGATACCATGAATATGCAAGACACCGCAATGAGCAACATGGATATGTCGAAAATGGACATGGGCGATCAAAGCGAAGTCACCTTAACCTACGACATGCTCCGCTCTCCAACGCCAACAGTCTTGAACGATCAATTGCCCATACGCGAAATCAAACTCAGCCTTACCGGTAACATGATTCGCTATGTGTGGTCGTTCGACAACAAAACACTCTCGCAATCTGATAAAATAGTAATACGCAAAGGAGAAAATGTGCGAATGATTTTGGTGAACAATACCATGATGCGCCATCCGCTGCATTTACACGGTCATTTCTTCCGTTTCCTAAATGCACAAGGAGAATACTCGCCCATGAAACACACCTTCGACATCGCTCCGATGGAAACCGTTACGATTGAGTTTTATGCCAACGAAGAAAAAGACTGGTTCTTCCATTGTCACATTCTCTATCACATGATGGCCGGCATGGCGCGTGTGGTGAGCTATGAAAACTCGTCTCCAAATACGCAGGTTACCGCGAAGGATCAAAAGAAAGTTTTTAAGGAAGACCGCGCATTGTACTTGTGGGGCCAGACAAAAATAGCCTCCGATGCCGTGTTTGGTTTTGCCAACATCGTAGGAAACAAAGGGATTCTTGGATCGACCTACCGGGTGAACTACAAAAGCAAATACGAATTTCAACCTGACTACCAGCGCTTCCTCGACAAGAGGCAATTCTTATCAGCATTTATAGGCGCGGACATCCGGAATACTTTTCAGGTCACTGAAGACGGAAAGCAAGTGAACCGCAAAGTTGGCGTCATAGGCGTACGCTATTTGCTCCCCATGTTTGTTCTTTCTGAATTCAGGGTGGATCACCGGGGCGAAGTTCGTTTTCAGCTTTCCCGAAATGATATGCCGATTACCAAACGATTGAGGTTAAGCCTGGTGGGCAACTCAGATTGGGAGTACAACATTGATTTTGACTATAACATTGCCAAACGATTTTATATTCACGCGTCTTATGATTCGGATTATAAGTATGGTGCTGGGCTAACGGTATTGTGGTAATCCAACATCAATACAAATTTGAATAGAATGAAGAGAATACTTGTCCCCACAGATTTTTCAGAATGCGCTCAAACTGCTGCGGACGTTGCCATTGCCATCGCTGTAAAAACCAATGCAGAGGTTTATTTTCTTCACTTGCATGCCCCTGCACCAACAGGAGGACATATGGCCATGCATGGAGGTGGTTCTCATGACGGGCACCAGCACCATGACTGCAGCGGTCCGGCAAGAGCCAGGCTCGATCAACTGGTAAGAGCGGCCGAACAACAAGGTATTTCCGCGAAGCCGGCTTTGGTACTGGACGAAGATTGGAAACAGGTTGAAAAGCATGCAACTGCATTCTCTATCGATTTGATAGTAATGGGATCGCATGGTGTCAATGGACTCAGGAGGATATTTTTAGGCTCTCGCGCTCTTCAGATGATTCGTCATACAATTCTACCTGTGCTGATCATTAAATCACCCATCCCCGACTTCAAAATCCGAACAGTAGTTTATGTCACTGCCCTTGAAGACAACGAGAAGGAAGCACTTGCGTTCCTAGATCAATTAGCATCCCCGTGGAATGCCACTATCCATCTCTTGCATATTTTAAGCATAACCCTAAACTCCGAGGAAACCAACGTTTCGCGTACGAAAATGGAACAACTCACCAAAGGATTAAAAACCCACATCGAATTTTCCGTTTGCAACGATGAGGCCGGGATAAAAAAAGTGGCAGTGGACTTGGATGCTGATTTGGTTGTATTAACTACTCATGGGGGCAACTCCTTAATCCGCCCTTTTTCATCCGGAATGGCAGAGAAGGTCGCAGCCGAGTATGAAATGCCAGTACTTATCATCAATAAGAAATAAACGTTCCATGCAGAATTATAAAACCCACTGGGAAAACATTTACGAAACCAAGACAGAATCTGACCTTAGTTGGTCTCAACCGTATCCACATACCTCGGTTGACTTCATTAATTTGTTCAAGCTGCCGAAGACTTCCAGCGTCATTGATATTGGTGGTGGCGATAGTCATTTGGTAGATGCGTTGCTGGAGTTAGGCTATTCGGATATTTCGGTGCTTGATATTTCCGCTAAGTCAATTCAACGCGCAAAATCGAGGTTAGGAGAAAAGGCAGCAGCAATCACCTGGATAGAGAAAGATATTGTGGACTTTGTACCTGAACGTAAATACGATTTCTGGCATGACCGGGCGGCCTTCCACTTTTTAACAACAGAAATTCAGATTACAAAATATCTAGCCATTGCCAAGCAGAGCATTAAACCCAGTGGACACCTGGTTCTTGGCACATTCTCCGGTAAGGGCCCCACCAAATGCAGCGGCCTAGAGATCAGGCAATACACCGAAGCATCGATGTCCGTACTATTTGCGAAAGATTTCACGCGGATAAAGTGCATAAAAGAAACACACACCACACCTTTCAACACACAGCAGAATTTTGTCTTCTGTAGTTTTCAGCGAACCACAATACCTATTCTATGATTAAAAACAAGAACCTGTTCATCCGCAAAATTCACCGTTACCTTGGTTTGTTTATTGGCATCCAGTTTCTTGGCTGGACAATCAGCGGTCTTTTTTTTAGCTGGAGCGACATAGACAGTGTGCATGGAGACCATCTGTTAAAATCGCCCGCATTTATTTCTGCCAATGTATCAACGGTCTCACCCACGATTGCCATTGAAAAACTCAGACAATCTCAGTCGGTTGATTCCATCCATTCCGTTCATCTTGTTCGTGTTTTAGATAATCCTGTTTATCAGATTGCCTATTTCTCAGGCCATGCTGGCGAGGGCATGCATCACCATATCCATTACGCATTGGCCAATGCGGGCACAGGCGAACTGAGACAAGCATTGACTAAAGATGAAGGACTTGCCGTGGCAAAAGAACAAGTGGTTTCGGGTGCACAAGTAAGCGCAGTGCAATACCTGGATCAGACCGATGGCCACCATGAGTATCGCGAGAAACCTTTGCCTGCATGGGCAGTAAGTTTTAAGAACCCCGATTGCACTGTGTATGTAAGTGCCGAACTTGGAACTTTTCAATCCATTCGCCATGACCAGTGGCGGGCATTTGACTTTTTGTGGATGTTCCACACAATGGACTATGCCGGTCGCGACAACTTTAATAATTGGTTGTTGAAAATACTTTCTGTATTCGGTCTACTCACGGTGTTGTCGGGTTTTGTGTTGTACACCATTTCATCGCGTACCCTAAAAAAGATTTTTGCTAAATAAATTCAATCTAACAAACGTGACTAACATGAAAAGAATTGTAATAGTCTTCGCGATAGCACTCCTGTATTCTGTTTCGGTGAGGGCACAACTAAATATGCCACCGGCTAGCCCCGATGCTGAGTTTAAACAGCAGATTGGTTTTGGAGAAGTGGAAGTAAAATACTCCCGTCCCAGTGCGCGCGGCAGGGTAATTTTTGGAGGTCTTGAGCCCTTTGGAAAAATGTGGCGCACCGGTGCACACGATGCTACCACAATTCGTTTCTCAGAACCAGTTAAGCTGAACGGCAACGACATCCCCGCGGGTACTTATTCTTTATTCACCATCCCCGATCAAAATGAGTGGACAATCATAATCAACAAGGCTACTGAAATGCACGGTACTTCAGACTATGCACAGGAGCATGACCTCGTTCGCTTTGCGGCTAAGCCAGAGAAATCGGCACGCTACTACGAAACATTCACCATTGAAGTAAATGACCTCTCCAAAGACGAAGCTGGATTGTTTTTACTATGGGAAAACACGCAGGTGAAACTCACCATCAAAATGAATGTGGACGAAAAAGTAATGGCCGAAATCAATGACCGCATTAACGTAAAGAAGGAAGACCGTGCAAGTCTTTTCTATCAATCCAGCGCTTACTACTTCAACAACAATAAAGATTTGAAGCAGGCGTATGCCTGGGTGCAAATAGCCAACAGTAAAGTGCAGGATGCAGGGTATCTTCAACTACAGGCAAAAATTGAAGCAGCTATGAATGACTATTCATCGGCTCTAAAAACATTAAAAGCATCCACCGACCTGGCTACGACAAAAAAACTTGATCAGGTTATCGCGGCAAACGAAAAACTGCGTGCTGAGTGGGCAACTAAAATTGGTAAAAAATAAAATGAGGGAACTTGCATTTATTTCGCTACTTATATTTCTGTCATTTGCTTCAGTGGCGCAGAGTACTGGTGTTGAAAAAATTGACATTGATCTAACGCAAAGCAAACTGGAGTGGACAGGAAAAAAATTGGGTGGTGAACATTATGGAACAATTCAACTTGTTTCCGGTTATCTCATATTCACAAAAAAGAAACTAACCGGTGGCACCTTTGAAATGGACATGGCCAGCATTACTTGTGTTGACATTACCGATGCGAAATCAAACAAACGGTTGGTGGATCATTTGAAGTCGGAAGATTTCTTTTCCGTGGCACGGTTTCCAAAGTCATCATTTATGATTACCAAAGTAGAGTCTAAATCGGCAACAGAATACCTGGTAACCGGAGATCTCACTATAAAGGGCAAAACAAATCCCATAACGTTCACAGCAAGGATCGGCACGATGGGTAATCAAACTATTGCCGAAGCTACACTGGTGTTTGACCGAAGTAAGTATGATGTGAAGTTTGGCTCACAATCGTTCTTCGAAAACTTGGGCGACAAGCTGGTTTACGATGATGTAGACATGACTGTAAAACTGATATTACGTTCGGAGTAAGTATAAATACTTTAATGTTTTAATGATGGAACATCAACACAGAAATCAGCAGTTTACCTGCTCCATGCACCCCGAAGTGGTGAAGGACGCGCCCGGAAAATGCCCTAAATGCGGAATGGATTTGGTTTCAATTTCAAATTCAAAAGGGGCACATTCAGGACATCAGCATCATGCGCAACATGAGAGTGAGCACGAACATCATTACTTGAAAGTTGAAAAACATCCCGAACATGAGCACCAACACTCAGGTCATTCAGGCCATGCTCACCATGCCGGAATGATTGATGACTATAAAAAACGATTCTATATCGTCCTTGTTCTGACCATACCGATCATGGCGCTTTCACCCATGATTCAACATTGGCTTGGTGTCGATTGGATGTTTACAGGTTCGTTATATGTGCTTTTGTTGCTTTCGTCCATTGCTTACTTCTTTGGCGGCTGGCCCTTTCTAATCGGCTTGAAGGATGAAGTGAAATCAAAATCGCTTGGCATGATGACATTGGTAGCGGTCGCAATTACGGTTGCCTATGTGTACAGCGTGGCCATCGTAATGGGTTTGCCCGGCATGGACTTTTTCTGGGAACTGGCCACGTTAATTCT
>JBMOKS010000179.1:0-3038 GCA_049324355.1 Bacteroidota bacterium | reverse complement strand
ATGTATAGGCCGAGTCCTGAGCCGCTGGATTTTTCGGATGCCCGGTAGAACATATCAAAGATCTTAGTGTGATGTTCAGGTGCAATGCCAATGCCATTGTCTTCGATCATGATCAGGCAAATTTTGCCGCTGGCAAGAGCCATTATCTTTATATATGGCTTGGCCTTATTCAAGTCATGATATTTAATAGCATTGGAGATCAGGTTGCCGAAAACCGTAAGCAGCCGCTTTCTGTCAGATTGCAACAATAATTCAGGTTCTACTTCGATCATGATGTTTATTTTTTCCGCACCGGACACATGCTGAAGGTCTTCAATAACTTCATGGATGAGCCGTTGCAGATCTATTTCCTGGCACACAAGGTCCAAACGCGAATTTTTGGAATAATCTATAATTTCTTTGATGGAATCATCGAGTTTATTGGTGCGCCCCACCATCATATCGAGGTACATGTGTATTTCGTGCACATCTTTAGACTTCTTGGCCAGGTTGATAAGGCCGAGCATGGAACTCAGCGGCGCGCGCAGATCGTGTGAGGTGTTGTACACAAAACGGTCAAGCTCCTGATTGGTTTTTATCAGTGCATGGTTTTTCTCCAGTATCACTTTCTCAGATTCATGATTAAGGCTGATGTGAAAGTACACCACGGTGATGCAGACGAGGAAGACCATGCTGAAATTGATCATGAGGAAAAAATTACTTTTGAATTCCAAAAATGACTGGGCGTCAAAGCAGGTGATCAAAAATAAAGTGTAGCTCAGGCTCACAAACAACAAGGCACGCAAGCGACTAGCGTGACCAAATAAGGCAAACGCTCCCAAAGCATTGGAAAGAAAAAATAAAAAACTTCCCATCTGTATAGAATCAACACGGGCAAAGTAAAAGACCACGCCATTGGCCATGACCAGTTGTGTTGTAATGGCCAGGTGATGGCGCTCCCAACGTATCATCAACAAGGTGGTGATCGAAACACTGACAATAACGCTGTGTAATAAAAGGGTAACGTACCTGGGATTGTGAAGAATGGCATTGAAGAGATAAAATAAACCGATACAGAAACTCAGCAGTGTCAGATAGCCCGCCAGCAGGATACGTTTCCGCTGCGCATCCGAATCGAAGGTGCTGCTTCCCAGTATGAGACGATGGATCAGATTGTCTCGTGTCATTTTTCCACAAGTTATGAATGTGGCTAAATATCTGTCAATTCACGGATAGGTTTTAATGATGAATGTCACCAATTCATTGCTGACGGTCGAAGGGTTTAATCAACGGAAGTGCTGGGTTTTAGTATGAGCACTGAGGGTGTTGAGGCCAGCCATGATGTCTTTAGCTTGTTGAGGTCTTTCCAGCCTGAGTAACTGATGAGCATAAGGTTAAAACTATTGAGAAAATCGGAGCTCACGTTGTGGCTTTCATGGATCTCGATTCGCGCGGGGTTTTCGGAATGGATCTTGTCCAGCGCCATCGTAAAGATCATATTGTTTTTCACTAGTCTGTGGGGATCTGATAATAAGACCTTGGCATTGTTATTTTGAACGAATCTTTCGGCAAAAGAAATGAGGAAAAGATCGCTAAAGTCTTGCAGCATCACCAGTACCCTGTCTGCCGTTTCAAAATCTTTGTCCACGAGTACGCCCACCTGGCATGAAGTATCTTCCAGGTAGTTCTTCACTTTTCCACCTACAACATCGTCGCTGAAAACAGATTTTGAGCCACCGACCAGCAACAAGTCGTATTTGCCTTTTGAGGCTTCGCGCGTAATTTCTTTGTTAATGTCGTTTGTGGCCCTGTATAAAGTTTTGATTTTGATACCCAGTGATGATGCCTCGTGCTTCACCAGTTTGAAACTCGTGCGTTCGTAATCTTTTGCCTCTACGGGGTTGATGTCGGCGCTGGGCGTAAGGTGAAGGGCTGTAATATCGGCTTCTTCTGTTTTTTTGTGCGTGATGTGATCGGCCAGTCGCAGTAATTTTCTTCCTTTCGCCGGCGGGCCGAACGAAATCAATATCTTATACAGTTTGCTGGCTGCGGGAACCACTTCTTCGCGTTCGGGATAGAAGTAATTGATGATATCGAGTGCCGGCCCTGTCATAAAGGTTGTTACCAGGGCCATGAGTACCAGCATGGCAAATACTTCAGGTGTAAGCACGCCGAGGTCGTAGCCGATGTTCAGCACAATAAGTTCCATCAGTCCGCGTGTATTCATCAACGCTCCCAGCGACAAACTTTCGCGCCATGACTGGCCGACAAATCGTGCGGCGAATGTGCTGCCACCGAATTTACCTAATACTGCTGTGAGGATGATAATGCCGCACACAGCCCACAAATGAGGTTCGTTCAGTAAACCCATCTGCGTGCGAAGCCCTGTGAAGACGAAAAACAGGGGCAGAAGCAACACCAGGCTTACATCTTCAACTTTTTCCATCAGAATTTTACGGAAGCTAAAATTGGGGGGCATAATGACACCGGCCAAGAATGCGCCGAAGAGCGCGTGAATACCGATGATCTCTGCGAGATAAGCCGAACCCAACAGGATGAGGAAAGCGAATGCTACAATGGTCTTGTTGATGGTTTCACGATCGGAGTATACGTTGCCTAATTTTTTGAGAAACGGTTGTATGATAAAGATCATGAAAAGAACGTAGGCAAGGGCGAGGGCTATCGTAAACAAAGCGCTTACTACAGTGCCTGCCTTCACGATGGCGATCACGGCAGCAAGAATGCACCATGCGGTTATGTCATCGGCGGCCGCGCAGGTGATGGCAATGATTCCGAGCTTGGTTCGGGTTAGATCGCGCTCCTGGATCACCCGCGCTAGCACCGGAAATGCCGTGATGCTCATGGCAATGCCCATGAACAAGGCAAAGGAAAGGAAGTTGATGTTATCCGGTGCAAAATCGCTGTAGAGATAATACGCGAGGCCTACGCCTAGAAAATACGGTATTATAATGCTAGCGTGACTGATCACCACAGCGTCATTCGCCTTATGGCGAAGTACTTTGAGATCGAGCTCCATACCGATCACAAACATAAAAAGG
>JBMOKS010000178.1:0-3045 GCA_049324355.1 Bacteroidota bacterium | reverse complement strand
AGTATATTTTGGAATGGGTGTATCGCGACGCACAAAAAAACTATTTTATTCTGCCTGTGCCATCGTTTGAGCATGATACCACTGCATTTATCAAAGAAGCGAGCGCCAAAGAAGCGTTTAAAACCTTCATCGACGATTCGCGAACGCTTTTCAATAAACACAATCTCGGCATCACAGAATCTGCCTCGGTTCCATCCGATACACTGGTAACCTATCGCGTACTATATCTGACCATAAAAGATATAGCCGAAGACAAAGCAAAAGCTGCTACCATGCCGCCTGTCCCCTATGGAGTTGACATCGAAAAAGATGGTCAGGGTAATGTTCTGTATTTCTCAGGCCAATTCACCGATCGTAAACAAGCGGAACGTTATCGCGAAAAACTGATTCTACTACCGGGTTATGAGCGCGCGGCAATCGTCGTGTATAAGAATGGAATTTGGGAATAGCGTTTCTTGTTTCCCGAAAGTTGCAATACAAGCCTTTAATCCAGCATCCAATATCCAGCGTTAATTTAAAGTACGAATTACCTGACTACCGGCGGGCAAATGACGAGTATCCGGCATCCAGTTTCACCAATCATTATCAACAATTTGATTTTCCGTAAGCGTAAAGCTGTTTTTGAGATTGAAGTGGATCAGATCGAGATTATTGAAGCGTGATTTCTTGAACGACGTCCGGTACTTGTTCAGCGCCCAATCATTGAGCGATCCGTGCAGTTCGTGATTTTGCGTTCCCATTTTCCCGTACTGTGTCGATACCTGGCGAGCAACGTAATTCAGGTCATAAGCGACGATGCGATATTTCCCTTCTTTGAAGCTGACGCGAAGTTTACCAAACCACTTTCCGCTGCGTATCACGGTTGATGTGTTGAGATATTTTCCGCCGTATCGCTTATAATCGATGCGATATCGCTCGAGGTCAGCAACCAGATCGTTGCCATCGTGCTGAATGTTTTTGACCCAGGCTCGGGTTTTAAGATAGTTGTGCACTTTTGCGGCCAGATCTTCTGCCGACGCCTGTGGCTCGTGAAATATCTGAATCCATACAATCTCCTTGTTATCGATTTGGAAAGACTGATAACTCGTGATGTCCACCTGGCCATAAAGGCCGGTGGCGCCAACAAGACTTACAACTGAAAGCAGCAACCGTATCATCATCAATTCGAAAGGAAAAGAATCTGCAATAATAAGAGAAGTATACAACATTTATTTGTCTCCTGGCGGCCGTTTGAGAAGTTTAAACACCAATGAGAATATAAAATTTGAAAACCCTGGTGATAGCCAGAGACGCACACGGTGGTTCATTAAAAAAAAAGCAGGACAACAGGATATGTGGCGGATCGCCAGGCGCTTGATAAAAAATTGCGTTCTTTCTTGAAATGCCATATAAGGTCGATGTAACCATCAATTTTTCAGGGCGCGAACCCGGTCTGGGATATTTCTGTTACCTTTGCGGTTTAATTTTTTAAAGAATTCTATGATCGCTGCAAATAACGTGTCTCTTCAATTCGGCAAGAGGGTACTGTTTGATGAGGTTAATATCAATTTTACAGGTGGAAATTGCTATGGAGTGATTGGCGCAAACGGTGCCGGAAAATCCACGTTTCTAAAGATCCTGTCTGGCGAGATTGACCCCACCGGAGGAAATATCAGCATTGAACCCGGTAAGCGTATGGCGGTTTTACGCCAGAATCACTTTGAATTTGACGAAGTGCCGGTGTTGGATACCGTGATGATGGGCCATAACAAATTATGGAGCATCATGCAGGAAAAAGATGCCATATACGCTAAACCTGATTTTTCGGAAGAAGATGGTATCAAAGCGTCGGAGCTCGAAGCTGAGTTTGCTGAAATGAACGGCTGGAACGCACAGTCTGACGCCGCCGCGCTCCTCAGCGGTTTGGGCATCGGTGAAGAAGATCACTATAAGCTGATGAATGAACTCAGCGGTAACCAAAAAGTGCGTGTGTTGTTGGCGCAGGCCATCTTCGGAAACCCCGATATCCTCATCCTCGACGAACCTACCAACGACCTGGACCTTCAGACAGTAACCTGGCTGGAAGATTTCCTGTTGGAATTCAAGAATACCGTTATTGTTGTATCGCACGACCGCCACTTTCTGGATACGGTTTGTACTCACATCGTGGATATTGATTTCAGCGCCATCAGATTATTCACCGGTAACTACACCTTCTGGTATCAATCCAGTCAGCTGGCGTTGTCGCAGCGTTCTTCCGCCAATAAGAAGGCCGAAGAAAAGAGAAAAGAGTTGATGGAATTTATTGCACGTTTTAGTGCCAATGCCTCTAAGTCGCGTCAGGCCACTAGTCGCAGAAAGCTATTGGAGAAGATCAACGTAGACGACATTCAACCGTCAACGCGCCGTTACCCCGCGATCATTTTTCAACAGAAGCGTACAGCCGGCGACCAGATCCTGCACATTGAGAACCTCAGCTATTCCAATGGAGAAAAAACATTGTTCAAGAACCTCGATCTTTATGTTCGCAAAGGCGAGAAGATCGCCTTCCTGAGCAAAGACAGTTTGGCTATTACATCGCTGTTCAAATGTTTGATGGGAGAGCTCACACCCGAGTCGGGCGAATTCAAGTTCGGGCAAACCATTACCACGGCCTACCTGCCCGTGAACAATGAACAATACTTCCAGTCAGACGATAACCTTATCGACTGGTTGCGCCAGTTTTCCGCTGAAGGAGAGAAGGATGAAATTTTTATCCGTGGATTTTTGGGTAAGATGCTTTTCTCCGGTGAAGAGGTTTTCAAAAAAGCCAATGTACTTTCGGGAGGAGAAAAAGTGCGCTGCATGACAGCCCGCATGATGCTGGCCGGTGCCAACCTGCTCATTCTCGACGAACCTACCAACCACCTAGACCTCGAATCGATCACAGCCTTCAACAACGCGCTGAAAGATTTCCCGGGCACCGTATTGTTTACATCGCACGATCACGAGTTTACACAAACCGTGGCCAACCGCATCATCGAACTTACGCCCAATGGCTTTATCGATAAGCTGATGACCTACGAC
>JBMOKS010000177.1:0-3050 GCA_049324355.1 Bacteroidota bacterium | reverse complement strand
CCAATAACGCTTAATGTAAAAGCCATGGCAAAGACCCCTCTTAAAGCAACCCATGCCCAGTCGAAGGAGAAAATTTCAACGGCTTCGACTTCGAAACCTCCACACGATGAAGTTGAGGAATTCATGGCCAGGCTTCAACACCCTTTAAAAGTCGAGCTGGGAGGCGTGCGCAAGATCATCAGGAATGCCAACAAAAAGATCAATGAGCGAATGAAGTGGAATGCACCGAGTTATTATTATAAAGAAGACCTGGTGACTTTTAACCCAAGAGCACTTCAGCATGTTCACCTGGTGTTCCACCATGCGGCTGTTACCAAGATACAGTCGCCATTGCTGCAAGGGGACTATAAAGACCGCCGAATGGTGTTTTTTAATAATATGAAATGCCCATCAGCAAAGAGCAGACCCAGCGCGATGATTAACATGGGCATTACATCGGTACTATCTCAAAAAGTCCGAAAGTTTGATGCTCTTATGACATGTGGACCAAGCGGATATAAGATTTTAAACAGATGAAAGAAGTGAAGACCTGTAAAAAAGAGCTGGAGCGGATCATGAATGAGCTTGTACAAGCGATGGGTTAGTTGCAATGGCCGGCCTTTGCCGGTCTTATCTCAAAAAAAATGAAAATAAAACTTGTGAAACCTTTTGGTTTCATATACTTTTATGAAACCAAAAGGTTTCATTTCAATTATGCGAAGAGATGTATTTCAAGGGATTGCTGATCCAACCCGCCGGGAGATTCTGAATATGATCGCTCATAAGCCGCTTAATGTTAATTCGGTAGCCGAGAATTTTGACGTTACGCGGACGGCGATCTACAAACATCTCAAGATCCTGTCGGAATGTGGCCTGGTGGTCGTTCAACAGCAAGGGCGGGAGCGGTTTTGTGAGGCAAGGCTGGAAAAATTAGCAGAAGTGTCGGACTGGGTAGAGCAGTATCGAAAGATCTGGACTGCCCGATTCGATTCCCTGGAGGATTACTTAAAGAAGATACAAACTAAAAAGAAAAGTTATGGAAAAAAGAAATGATTCCGCAGCCGAGTCTGCGCCGTCAGTTTCCGGAAAAGGCGGCCTTGTGATTGTGCGGCACTTTGATGCCCCTCAAACTTTGGTGTGGGATGCCTGGACGAAACCCGAACACTTCATGAAGTGGTGGGGCCCCAAGGATTTTGTTTGCCCCACCTGCAAAATGGATTTTCGGGTGGGCGGCAAATATCTTTTTTGCATGCGCAACAACGAGGGACAGGAATTCTGGAGTACGGGCGTATTTCGGGAGATCACGCCGAAGACCCGGCTTTCGTTCACTGATAATTTTGCCGACGAAAAAGGTAATATCGTTCCGGCTTCTCAATATGGAATAACAGGAGACTGGCCAAAGGAATTGCTGGTGATTGTTACGCTTGAAGAAGTTCAGAGCAACCCGTCTAAAACGAAATTGACCCTGCAGCATATCGGTATTCCGGCCGGTGAAATGGGCGACATGACCAATGCCGGTTGGAATGAATCTTTTGACAAACTTGCAGCATCACTATCATAATTAAAATCTATATGAAAATCGTAATTGTTATTATTCGAGTATTGATGGGATTACTCTTCCTATTCTCGTCCGTCGTTGTTCTATTCAATCTTGTGCCTCAGCCCGCATTAACGGGCAATATGAAACTTTTCAACGAAGGTGTGATCGCCTCCGGTTATCTGATGCCGATGATAAAAGTGATCGAACTTATTTGCGCGCTCGCTTTTCTTTCCGGAAGATTTGTTCCTCTGGCCACGGTTGTAATATTTCCCATTGTGGTGAATATAGTAATGGTACATGCGTTCCTGGCTCCGGAAGGATTGCCAGTGGCCATCTTCCTGTTGCTTGGCAATTTATTTTTGGCGTATGCCTATAGAAGAAACTACGCGACGTTGATGGTAGCAAAATAAGATCAGCCCAAGGCATTAAATAATGATATGGCAAAGAAAAATTTATCCGATCAGGTGTTCGATGTGCAACCGGCGGACCGCGAGCTTTTGATGACCCGGACTGTAAATGCTCCCCGCGAACTGGTATTTGAAGTGTGGACTGACCCCCGGCATGTTGTTCAGTGGTGGGGGCCCAAGGGCTTTACCAACACTGTTCATACTATGGATGTGAGACCCGGTGGCGTTTGGAGCCTTACCATGCATGGGCCCGATGGCGTTGATTATCCGAACAAGATCGTTTATAAGGAAGTCATTAAACCCGAACGCCTGGCTTGGTCACATGGCACAGGCGACGAAAACGACCCGAACCAGTTCGACGTAAGCGTCAACTTTATTGCGCGAGGAAAAAAAACCGAAATCGTAATGCGAATGACCTTCAAGTCGAAGGAAGCACGTGACATGGTGGTTGACAAATATGGCGCGATAGAGGGCAACAAACAATCGATGGATAAACTCGAAGCCTATCTTGCCAAACTGTAGAATCCGATATCAATCGGGCCGAACAAGGAATATCGAATTTCGAAGTGAATGAACGACACGCTTCGAAATTCCCTTATTCGATTCCAAAAGAAATCTTACTTAAGCCACGACGGCAGGTCGATCATCTGTTTTTTGGTTTGTTGAACGTAATGTTCAATGCGCAGCGTCTCAGGAACTTTGTGATCGATGAACCATTCCGTCTTGTACAGCATGAGCAATAGATAGAAGATTGGAAGCGCGGAGAAATAGAATAAAAATTTAGGAACGATTCTCATGCTTCGCCGGCGGCTGACGATAAGAAAGATGTAACTTGCGATCAGGAAGATAAATATGGCGATGATAAAATATAGAGGATCGATGCTCGCCAGTTCGTCTTCAAAAGAGATGACGCCGTCGATGCCCCCCTCCATCAGGATTCTCGATTCTTTATTTCCTTCGAATATGAGTTGCCCGGCAAACCCGTCGTATTTTTCGAGCGCTTTAAAGTCCACGACCAGCTCGCTGGTCAACGTATCTTTTAGAACCGATATTCCCGAAACTTCCCGCGCAATTTTCAATACTTTAAAATCGAGGATCTCGGCTTCATTTTCGATTTTGATGCG
>JBMOKS010000176.1:0-3059 GCA_049324355.1 Bacteroidota bacterium | reverse complement strand
TCGAGGCCCTGTGTGCGTATGTTAGGAAGTTCTTTTTACCTAAGTGTGTGTAGCGGTGATAGAGCTGCGCTCTAAAAATCTCGTTCGATTTTGAATTCTTTCCCCGTGCCATCATTATTGTCTTTGTTATCCGACCCCTCATTTTCCTGAAGTATCGAGAGAGACTACCTGGCCTGATATAAACGTTGGTGCCGTTAAATTCAAAGCCCAGATATTGAAGGTTCTTGTAAAAAGAACCCTCATTCGCACTGTTCAACTCAGCCGATTTGTATTCGATCTTTTTACGATCGAATGCCCGTATCACCCCTTTGGAGTTCTTTTTGAATTCAATTAGCTCGGTCTTATTAGTCTGGATTTTCAGGCCGCATTTGTCAATTTCAGTGAGTACCTCTTTTTGAATTTCTTTTGACATGGCCGATGGACAAATGAATAGCAAATCATCGCAATAGCGTCTGTATACAAAACCCATCGTCTTACTCAACGAGTGGAAATGCTGATCAAAGTCGAACAGGTAAAGATTAGATAAAAACGCACTTATTGAAGAGCCTTGAGGGATACCTTTTCTAGTAAGGTGTTCACCTTCCTCCTTAGGTTTATTTGTTACAATGAGGTCGCGTTCTCTTAAAAGGCCGAATTTTTCTTTAAAGCCTTTTCCAGCAATTTCATCTGGTATAAGATCAAGTAACGTCCTCCAGTGTTCTTCCTTGCTTTTCCTTTTGGCCAGGTCAACGCCAAAGTGCTTCAGCAAACTATTTTTACTGGCGTAACTATAATTTGTCAAAGATCTGTACACCTTGTACTGATCTGCCGGCAATTCATGTCTGTTTATCAAATCGCACCACCTCTTCTTCAGCAACTGGTGATCAATTGAATCAAAGTACCCCTTAATGTCGAGAGCAATTGTCGTGCAAGGCCCCTTAGCCATTAGGGCCTTTACCTGTTCGAACGCCTCTTTTGCAAATTGGATATTACTTTTTCCATCAAGATCTGTTCGGTATGCCAGAACGCATTCATCGAAACCCTTCTCTCGTATCTTTAGCTGGTACTTTTCTGTCAGTACGAATGAATAGTAAGCATACAGGTAGGTGTCAAAATGAGAAGCAAATGAGATGGGTCTGGGTTTGATCTCGAATTCGTGGAATTGCTCGCGTTGCTTTGCAGTCAAGTTCATCTTTTCGCCACCCTGGTCTTCTTGGTATTTGAACCGTGGCGTCTTGACAATAATCTTTACAAATGGAAGGAAGCTGTGATTGGCTACGCTTTTTCCGGAATGACCCGCAAGAACTTCTTTTAGTCTGTTCTTCTCCTTAGGAAAATTGAAGTATGGATCAAATTGTGGATACTTCTTCAGTTCGAAGTTATCCTCAATTCTGTTGGCAAACTGTTTCCAAGTCTCTTCGGTGAAAAGCGAAGATTTTTCAGTGGGAGAGTGAGCTATGGACATACATTGTTAGTGTACCGGACAATTAAGTTCCGCCCTCCAATCCATTGAGGACTTATCACCTCAAGGAGCCCTATCTCCAACCCTGGCTGATCACCAGAAAAACCTATCCAGTGCAGCACTTCAGGTCGCAACATTGCGAGGTTAATCGCTTTGAACAACCTAACCCGAAATTACTTTCGCGGCATTAATGCGCTCACTTAACGTAAGCCTTAAGAGGGAAATGAACAACAAAGGTCTCTTGACCTTAACAACATTATTAAGCAATCTATCAACTATATATATGAATATAGCATCAGGAAATTGGTTAACTTTGCTGGCAGAAACAGCTCTTCTGGCATGGGTATTGCCCAACCCGATCGACTGTCTCCGGTCAAACACCTTACCCCTCGGACTCTTCCGAGGGCATGTAATTAACGATCAAAGATTAGACCAAGTTCCAATTTCTGCCAAACTGGCAAGAATTTTTTGCTTGAGACACGAAAATCAACGTTTTTTTGACCTGACACGTGGCAGTTCAACTGCCTTACCCCAACCGTTGGGGATGAGTCCCTCCTTCCGCATCCAAGCGAGTGCGTTATCCAGTCGACCCTTGTATTTTGCCTTTTTTACATCCCACTTCAAAAAATCATCTTTCAATAGCTCATCCGTGATTGGCTGTTGTCGAATAATGCGATTATTCCACACTGCATAAAGAGTAGCAATGATTTCCGGTTTTTCATAGTCCGAATTTTTAAATGTCCGGACTAGAGCATCCACACGTTTCAATTCCTCGTGGGAGAAATAGTCCTTAGCTGTAAAAGATTTGTTGTGATTGACACCTGCAGCGAAAACAGTCTGTCCAGCACTACGCTTCCTCTTAAACCATTTTGATTTTTGAATCTGAAGATAAAATGTGTTGGTGAAGGTATTGTCATAGGGGCCAGCAACCTTCTGATAGTAGTTCTGGCCTAAGTTCCTCCTTATTGCATCGTAGTCAGAAAGGAACAGGAGCTTTTCAAACTTCGTGTCGCCAAATTTTTCATCATCAAGTGACCGATTGATAATGTAGCATGCAAGGGCCTTTCGTTTTTTGAAATGGTCGTCCTCTTTGCTTGCATCGACCTTTAACAATTCAACTTCCTCTGTTTCCCTTTTCCGCGTTCCTCCGAACACTTCTAGGTTAAGTGCGCCTAGCAAGTTGTTAAGGTGAGAAAGACTGGCCAGATATCCATCCCTGATTACTTCAGTCTCCTGTATGATCTTAGCGAAGTTGTCCTGCAAGCTACGAGGTGGGATGAGTACGCGTATGTCCTGGAATTCCTGAGCGTTGATATTTGCCATTCCGACAATTGCCTTAGACATACTAAAGAGCGTTTTCTTACCGTGATCAGAATTCAAGTAGCCCCAAACGTACCAAGGATTCGCCCTTTCGTTTGTACGCACGCGAATTAGATAGCCGGCAATAACCATTTCAGAATCGTGGTTAACGATGCCGGTTTTGCCAACCAATTCTCGTGAGTTAGTTCTGTTAAATAATAAGTCTCCCTTTCTCACAAGGTATTTTGGCCTGTCAGGGTCAGCTATATCAATTCGCTTAACATCCGAATAGTCCATCCTTCCGTTATATGAAATGTTG
>JBMOKS010000175.1:0-3079 GCA_049324355.1 Bacteroidota bacterium | reverse complement strand
CGTCGCTCATCAACTTTACAGTGGTAGACTATGATTATATACCGGCGATGGATCTTAAAATTATACAAGGCCGCAATTTCTCGCGCGAATTTCCGTCGGATACACTAAGGACTGTGATCATCAATGAAACCGCTTTAAAAGACCTTGGCATTACTGGCGATCCGATCGGTGCGTTGATCACCGACGACCCCGAGGCGGATACCATTCCTTATTACACTATTATTGGCGTGATCAAAGACTTTCACTTCGCCAATCTGCACAACGAGATCAAACCCTATCTCTTTCTGTTGGACGAAGACAATGCCAACAACTTTGTAGTAAAGATCAACACCACCGCCGTTCAGGGCACGCTGAACGGTTTAAAGAGCGCATGGCAAACGGTACAACCCGACCGTCCATTCGAATACTTCTTCCTGGACGAAACTTTCGACAAACTTTATAAAGCCGAAGAAAACTTCAAGGTCATATTCTCAGCGCTCACCGGGCTGGCCATTTACATTGCCTGTTCCGGATTATTTGCCGTGGCCTCATTCTTCATCAAACGTCGAACCAAAGAAATAGGAATCCGCAAGGTGTTGGGTGCATCAGTTCCGCAAATTACCTGGATGGTTTCGGTTGAATTTCTCGTCATCGTGTTGCTGGCCAACATCGTTGCGTGGCCTTTGGCTTATCAGTTTATGGATAGCTGGCTCAACGGTTTCGCCTATCGCATTAATCTCGATTGGAATAGTTTTGTGCTGGCCGGGGTCATCGCTTTACTTATTGCTGCTATCACGGTAAGCTTTCATTCGATTCGCTCGGCGATGGCCAATCCTGTAGACTCCCTTAGAAATGAATAAGATATGTTTCAATTATTTAAAGAAGTCTGCGGGGCTTTGCCTGACAATTGTTGTACGAAAGTTGCCGCCTGAAACTGTTTCAGAACGGCATGGTGGTATACCTTGATCAGATAGACGGAAGAATTCATAAAACTTAAAACAAATAAAAACAGGCGATTCAAAATGGTTGAGGATAAGTTAAGTGAACGTCTAAAATTCTTTGCAAAAAAGAATTAAGTGACAAGACACCACCTACCAAGGTCAAAACCTGGCCAATGTGATAGTAAGAATGACTTTGCCATCTGTTTCCAGTCTGTCGATAATGATATTTTCCTTATAGTGATCTGCAAAGCCTTTGATGATTCCGATGCCGAGGTCTATCATTTTCCGGGGCGAAGAGTACTCTAAAATTACCTGATCGGGTGATGTACGCCGGCACACCAGCGCCGGTGGCGATGCGTTCTTGTCGGCAAATCGGACGGCTTTGTGCATTTCATCTTCTGTGTGCTCCAGCAAGTCTAATAATTTCCAACTGGGATTGATAGACGATGAATAAATTTTAAGGAGGTTGGCTGATATGTATAGTCCAAAATTTTCTAAAACCCTGCTTTCAGATAGATCAAATTTTTTACAGATCGCAGCCACGATAGCCTGTGCTTCCATGTCGTGGTAGATTTGAGCCGGATAATAGCTACGGTTCTTAAGCCCAGCCATATCCAGAATCTGAAACCATGTTTGATAGTCATATTGGCTGACAATAAATTGTTGCAACTGTGTGTAGATAATGCCGTGCATAGTTCTTTTTTCTGATATTATTGTGTAACACCATTTTTTCAACAAAGCTTTTTCGGCTTGCCGATTTTTGCCATATATCATGCCCCCAATGCCGAACGAAATTGCTCTTTACCTTTGGTAGCGGCGACCGTGAACCAAAACGTGGTTCCTTTCCCAGGTACGCTTTCAACACCGATCGTGCCTCCCATTAAACCAACAAGTTTTTTACAGATGGCCAACCCTAACCCCATGCCGCCCTGTTTCCGTGTGGTAAATGAATCGATTTGTGAAAATGCTTTAAAAAGAAATTCCATTTTATCTGCCGGTATGCCTATACCAGTATCCGTGACCTTAAATTCAACCTCCGGCGAGTCGTTTTTATTGGCTTTCATCGCGGCGTTCACGGCAATCTCTCCTTTATCCGTAAATTTAATGGCATTGCCAACCAGGTTCGCGAGCACTTGCTTTAGGCGCGCGCAATCGCCCGTAATGTTAATAGGGACATCTTCTTTAATGCCACATTTAAGTTGCAGGCCTTTTTCAAAAATTCTTGGCGCAACTGATTTCAACACGTCTTCTACACAATTGCGCAAGTCAAATTCTTTGTGTTCAATTTCAAATTTGGAGGACTCGATCTTTGAAAAGTCAAGGATGTCATTGATGATGGTCAGTAGATTTTCACTGCAGTTCACAATAATATCGCAGAACTGACGCTGCTCGGGCGTGAGTGTGGTCTGACTCAGCAAACCTGTCATTCCAATGATACCATTGAGTGGTGTCCTGATCTCATGACTCATTGTTGCCAGGAAAACACTTTTCGCCTTATTGGCGGTCTCCGCCTTCTCTTTGGCGCGTATAAGATCCTCCTCCGCCTTTTTCAGCTGGGTTATGTCTTTCGCGATCAGAAGTACTCCACTCTCCTTTTGATCATCGCCGGTTAACACTGAAATTGTGCATGATGTGGGGATAATATTTTGTTGGCGGTCATAAAACTGAAGGTAGACATTACTTCTGTAGGTGTGTTGTAAATGAGTCATTGCGTTCTGCAGCAATACAGCCGAGTCGTTTGTTAAAAAATTATATATCGGATTGTTTAACAACTCCCTCTTTGGAAAAAGCAAGATTCGTGTGGCTGCCTGATTACTATCCTGAACAGCCATATCTGAATTCAAGACAAAAAGGATATCAACCACACCACGGCAAATGCTGTCCATGTAGTCGCGCGATACCGTAGTGCGCTTCAATTCCTGCGCGAGGTTATTGATCCCTTTTAATTGCTCCACCAGCATATAAATGCCGGTTAGAATATCATCGAGTTCATCGGCGGTGCCATCTCCCGCTCCAGGGATTTTGTAATCGTAGTTGCCTCTGGCCGCTTCGAGAATAAGCTTCTTTATGACTTCGATTTTTTGCTGGTCAAACATCTTTTTCTTTCGCCGATGAATTATAAAATTAAATCAACTTCACCTGGTATAAAAGTAAAAGTT
>JBMOKS010000174.1:0-3079 GCA_049324355.1 Bacteroidota bacterium | reverse complement strand
CTGTCTTTACATTTTTTGCCAGCGCAAACAAACGATCAGCATCTTCAATGCCGTCATCGTTGGTAATCAAAATATGATTAAATCGAACATTGTTCTGAGCCGGTGTTGAACGGTAACAGAACAGGCTTAGTATGAAAATTACGCGTATCATCATAAGTAAGGTTGATTTAATCCGTTGGATGCGGATATCGGGTGCAAGGTTACACGCTATTGAACAATGATGTCCCCAATTCACCAATTCAATGAATCGCATCTGTGCACGGAGACCACCCGATGGGTTGTAATGCGTGTATGCCGGAAACAATGATAGCTGATATCCACGGGACAAAGAGTGGGATTTCTTTAGATTTTCGCTTTGAACTTCCGCCCTTTCCCATTTGAACTTTCCACTTTGAGTTAAAACTTTATACTCCCGACCTTCGTCTTAAGCATAATTACCCTTGCCTTATGATCAAAAACTACCTCCTCGTCGCCGTTCGTAACTTCAACCGGCAGCTTACTTATTCTATTATTAATGTATTGGGCTTGTCTATCGGCATAGCGTGTAGCCTGGTGATCTTTTTATATGTGTATGGCGAGTGGAGCTACGATCGCCATTTTAAAGACGCCGATAAGATCTATCGGATCGGCATATCCTTTTTCAATATGGGCCAGTTCGCCAACGGTCCCGAAAGGCTTATGGACCACCTTCCCAAAACGTTTGAAGGCATCGAGGCCGGCACCCGCTTCCGCCGCGATCGCGAAACCATGATCGTCGCCGGCGACAAGTCTTTTAAAGAACCCCTTGTTTATTATGCCGACTCCGGGTTCTTCCAGGTGTTCTCTTATCAATTTATTGAAGGTGATGCGAAAAATGCCCTGAAAAACCCAGGCAGTATCGTGATCACCGAGAGCATAGCCGAAAAGTATTTCAACGACACCCGTGTGCTTGGAAAAATTTTATTGCTCAATAAAGACAAGGCGCCCTACGCCATCACCGGTGTGGTGAAAGACGAAAAGAAAAACTCACACCTCAAGTCTTCTATCTGGATCTCTAACGAGACCATGATCACCAACGACCCTGTTTGGACGTCGGCATCTTTTTATAACTATGTAAAGCTTAACCCCAATAACACCGAAGCTGATCTTAGGATGGCCCTTGATAAGATCATCGAAGCCGAGGTATTTCCGGCAGCGAAGAGCTATCAGCCCGATCTCACCCTCGAAGCGTACAAGAACAACGAGAACGCTGTAAAATTCTACGTGCATCCCCTCACTGACATCTATCTTAAGTCGAAGCTTAACCTCGAGCTTTCGCCAGGCGGCAACGAAACCAATATTTATATTTTTTCGGTATTGGCATTTTTTATTCTATTGCTGGCTGCCGTAAACTTTATCAATCTCACCACCGCCCGGGCATCAAGACGCGCCAAAGAGATAGGTATCCGCAAGACCATGGGCACTTCGCGCGGTAAGCTTATTATACAATTTCTCACCGAATCGGTTTTGCTTAGCGCTGTAGCGCTCATGGGCGCTTTGGTATTGGCAAGCGTCTGCCTGTCGGCGTTCGAGTTCATTACCGGCGACAGATTGCCGATAGTACTCGAAGCCAGTGGAATTACTGTGTTATACTTCCTGCTGTTTGCCGTAGTAGTTGGTGTTTTATCCGGGCTGTACCCGGCACTTTATCTTACGTCATTCATGCCCGTTAAAGTTCTGAAAGGGAATGTGCTGCGTTCCGGAGGCGAGGGCTTTAGAAATTTCCTGGTGGTATTTCAGTTTGCCATCTCTATATGCCTGATCATTTGCACTGTTATCATCTTGCAACAGCTCAATTTTATTAGAACGAAGGACCTCGGTTTTAACCAGGAAAACATCGTTACCATTGACCACATTGACGATTTGAAAACATCAGTAGATGTCTTTAGAAACGAACTCATCAGGCAACCCGGTGTGGTGTCGTCCAGCCTTCACACCGGCGAACCGGCGAGCAAGCTTGTGATGACGTTTAATGTCTTTAAGACACCTGAAATGCCAAAAGAGCTCACCATCAATACTTATTTCGGCGATAATCAGTATCTCGATGTGATGGGTTACGAACTCATCAAGGGTAGAAACTTCTCGGCCGATCTGGCTTCTGACACTTCGTCGGTTATTTTAAATGAGTCGGCCGTAGAGGCATTGGGGTTAGGGGAGAATCCGATCGGAGCTAAAGTAAATGAAGGTCAATATGTTATTGGTGTCATAAAAGATTTTCATTGGGAAAGCTTGCGCAACGACATTGCCCCCGTGGCTATCTTGTTGAAGAAAGAATATCTTCAACTTGCTTTGAGGTTTGAAGGCAACAATGGGCTTGATATTGTGAGCGCAGCCGAAGCGCAGTGGAAAAAACTAGCCCCCGATTCACCTTTCCGTTATCATTTTGTCGATGATAACTTCGGCGAGCTGTTGAAGAAGGAAAAAGTATTTGGAAAAGCCATGACCTTTTTTACAATGCTCGCGATCTTTATTTCCTGCCTCGGACTTTATGGACTTGCGGCGTTCACAGCCGAACAAAGGACCCGCGAGATCGGAATCAGAAAGGTATTGGGTGCCACAACCTATAACATCATGATGATGCTCAACCGGAATTTTACACGGTTGGTTTTGGTCGCTGTGGTGGTGGCAGTACCGGTTTCAATATTTATCGCAACGCGTTGGCTCGAAGGATTTGCCTATCGAACGAACTTACAATTCTGGGTCTTTGGTGCTTCTGTTTTTATGAGCCTCGTCATCGCTTGGATCACGGTGAGTTATCATTCCTTACGCGCCGCATGGATCAATCCCGCCGATACCCTGAAATACGAATAAGGCGTCGTGTTGGCGCGCAAAATTTGTAGGGATGCGAAATTTTGCATCCCTACAAATTTTTTTAATGAAAAAGGAGGACGAAAAATCTTGTAATGTCCTTTGGCCCCTCAGCAAGAAAAAAACACAAACCTTCCGGATAGGTATAATTACCTACGTGATTGAGCTGAGGTTTTTCTGTAGCTTTTTAGGCATATTTGATCCATACAACCGCAACTCACGAAGAATATGATGGTTAGGCACAGTTGCGATC
>JBMOKS010000173.1:0-3082 GCA_049324355.1 Bacteroidota bacterium | reverse complement strand
TGAGAATTGCATAAATCGCGATCGCTGATACTACAGCCCACATGAAGCCTATCATCGGAACCATTATAGCGGTATAGACCATCATCACGATATGAAACCTGCTTTGTGCCAGGATCTCACGGATCTCTTTCACCTTCACCATGCCATGTGCCACATACATGAGAATGCCACCGATGCACGCCATGGGAACATGTTCCAGGTAAACTGCCAGGTATGCGGCCAGCAAAAGTTTGAAGGTAAACTTGGCAATCCCTGCCAGGGGAGAGATAGCACCCACTTTAATGTTTACGGCGGTGCGGGCCAATGCGCCAGTGTGCGGAAAGCCATTGAACAACGGTGTAACTATGTTGACAATTCCCTGACCCCACAATTCTTTGTTAGGGTTAAAAGGCAAGCCCTTGTTGTTGGCAATGCGGTCAGCCATGCGCGAGCACAGCAAACTTTCGATTGAGGCTACCAGAAAAATAGCCACCACATAATACGCGAGGTCCCCGATCACGGCGGCTGTCATTTCGGGTAAGGCCGGTAAAGTAAAAACGAGGAAGTCGGTTGGAATCGCGCCGTATTCATCTTTAATGGAGATCAAACCTTTGTCTGCCCAAAGCGTTTCGGCCATCAACAATCCGAATCCGAGGGCGATCAGCGGAGCTGGTATAAAAGACGAAACTTTCAACAACGTTTTGCAAACCACAAAGGTCATGATCGCCAGAAGCAGAGCATACAGGTTCATGTCGCTGAAGTGAATGAAGATTCGCGGCACCTGCTCGGTAATGTTGTAACCCAGGTGATGTGTAATACCCAGCACATCACCGATCTGTGAAAAGGCAATGACAATGGCTATACCGATGGTAAAACCTACCACAATAGATTGAGGCACCAGTGCTACGATGCGCCCCAGCTTAAACACGCCGCAGAGCATGAGCACCACCCCGGCGATGATTGAAGCCAATACCAGGAAGCTATGATTATAAGTGGCCATCAATCCGGCAATCACGGGGATGAACGCCGCCGTTGGTCCATACACTTGATACTTGGAGCCGCCAAACAACGCGCCCATCAATCCGGCCACCGCTCCGCCCACGATACCCTGTTCGGGCCGCAAGCCTGAAGCCATCGCAAAACCCATGGCAAGCGGAATAGCGACCATCGCCACAACAAGTCCGGCGGTCAGGTCACGTACAACATTTAATTTCCAATTTCCTTTTCCCAGATCCTCATATCGCCCATCCATTGGATTCATATAAAACAGCAGTCTGTCTTTTAGACTTTTGTCGTTGTGGATCATAGTGTAAAATTCAAAATCATCGGACTCATGAAAGATTATGTAACAACGGAAGTACCGTAGCATGACAACAGCAATTCTCACAGTAAGTAAATCGCTGTATGCTTCCGGTCAGCAGTTTTCAGAATGTGTGGAGAAATGGTCGCCGGAGATGGCAGACCGTGTCAACGCCGGGGCGGCGGCGTTTCCGTGTCGAGATGAAGTTCTTTGAACAAAGCATTCTGCCTTGAAAATCGCTGTTGCAGAACCAGTGAAAGGTAGATGGATGTTGTTTTAGCAACTACATTTTCTTTGGATGTATTGTCTTCATCTTCCGACTCTTCTTCCAGTGGGTCAGATTGCGATGAATTGTCGGGCATAACTTCTTTCAACAGGATCACACCTGTTTCCAAACCTCCATGAATCAGGCCCGCATGCTCCACTGTTTGATCAGTAGATTGGACGACGGGTGGAATATAAAATGCCTTTGATCCAATGCTGCCAACGAGCAAAGTTGAAAACATTAATATGGCCACCAACTTATACATTACCTTAAATATAACAATTTTAAACCAGGAGTACCTAGCAGGTTGTGATACAAAACAGCAATCCCCGTATCAAAGACTGTTCACACAGGATCAGCTGCCTGAAACGACCGTGTTTGATGGAGAAACCCCCGGTTATTCTATTTTGATATTATACTTATCCAGTAAACCCGGTATACCTGCCAGCGAGAACATGGCTTTGGCCATCCGATTTTTTTCGGGATCAATCGAAAAATTATGAGCTGTTCTGAAGTCGGCGCTGTCGAGGATTGAATTTTCAAAAACCGCTCTGTCGAGATTGCATAGACTAAAAGTCGAATGTGTTAGATCTGACTCAACAAAATCAACCTCCTGCAACTGGCAGTTCTTAAAAGCAATGTTTTTTAGTTTAAGCTTATAGAACGACGAAAAATTGAGCACGCAAGTATCAAACGCTAAAGACAATAGAAAAGCATTGCACTCGTCAAAACGCAAACCCAACAGTTTACACTGAATGAACTGAACATCTTTTAGGGAAGTGTTCTTCAGTTTGGCCATGCTCAGGTCGCAGCCGTGAAATTTGCATTCTGAGAAACTGATGCCTGAAAGGTCGAGCTCTGAAAGAATACAGTTGGTGAAAATACAATAATCAAATTCCCGGGCCGGAAGAGGTTCTTTCCGGAAATCTATTCCGTTGAAGTTTTGGTCTTCTGTGTGTGTTTTGGTCATGGTCTGCTCTACGTTAAAGAAAGCGATAAAAATCCCCTTTTGGGTTTGAAAAAGGACATTTTCACGCCGATGGTTCGGTGTTTGAAATTGTTTAGAAATATTCTAAATATTATGTTTAGAATTAATCTAAATAAATATATTTGCAGGGATTTTTAAACCTATTTCATCAATGACCCATAAGTTATATAGCCCTAAAATGTTGCTTTTCGGGGCCGTTTTAGGCCTTTTTTCTTGCAGCGACGACGAAACACCCAGCCTTCGTGCCAAAATCGACTACAACATCTTGACCCCTGAGACTCCGTATTCTCAGCTTTTTGTTGATGTTAATGGAAGCTCAACTGTAGATCTGACCACAGGAAACCAGCGTCACAAAATGTTCCAGGCACTCAATTATTACTCTACGTCATCAGTTTCTGCTAAGACCGAAATCAGCGCCAACAAGTTGAAGAACTTGTTCGCTAACACCGGCAGTGCTTTTACAGACATTTCAACATCAACCATTTCCGTCAATGGAAACGAGTTGAATAACTCCGGCATTCAATTGAGGGATCGCGTAGCATCTTCATTG
>JBMOKS010000172.1:3093-28389 GCA_049324355.1 Bacteroidota bacterium | reverse complement strand
CGTCTTGAATCGATTAACCTATCCAAACTTAAACAATAAATTTTCGCCTATGCAAAACAACTATCAAATCGCATCTGAAAGAAAGCTCATACCACCCGAACCATCGAAATTTATTCTGACGTGTTTGGCTATATGCGTTTTTGTTTCATTTTATGCGCCTGCTGTTTCGAAACCCTCGCCAATTTCAGAAAACAATTTCCAAGGGGTTACCATCACAGGAAAAGTGACCGACGATGGTGATATGCCCTTGCCCGGAGTGAGCGTGCTGGAGAAAGGAACAACAAACGGCACGGCAACCGATGCCGATGGCAACTATAAACTAACCGTAAGCTCGCGCGACGCCGTAGTTGTCTTCACCTTCGTAGGAACACGGACGCAACAAATAGCCGTGGCCGAACAGTCTGAGATCAATGTTCAATTGATCACTGATGTTTCCACACTCGACGAAGTTGTTGTAGTCGGATACGGAACGCAGGAAAAGAAAGATATAACCGGCGCAGTAACTTCCCTGAAAACCGAAGACTTCAACAGGGGTATCATTGCATCTCCTGAGCAGCTATTGCAAGGAAAAGTTGCGGGCGTAAACGTGACGTCGGCGAGTGGGGAGCCCGGTGGTCCGCTCTCCATTACCGTACGTGGGCCCGGTGGTGTTCGGTCTAACAACACTCCCCTTTTTGTTGTCGACGGGTTGCCGCTTGATAACTCAACCACGGGAGGTTCGACCAACCCTTTGAATTTTTTGAATCCCCAGGACATCGACGTATTGAAAGATGCGTCGGCTACCGCTATATATGGAGCCCGCGGTGCCAATGGTGTGATCATTGTCACGACTAAAAGAGGCAAGGCTGGAAAGAGCTCCATGAGTTACTCTGCTGGATTCGGTTTTTCAAAACTAGCCCGTAAAATAGATGTGCTTTCAGCAGATGAGTACCGGCAAAAAGTAGTTGAAGTTGGCGGCGTGCTCGAAGACTCACTGGCCAACACCGATTGGCAAGACGTCATCACGCGAACCGCACCAACGCAAACCCACAATCTCACGTTAGGGGGTGGAGCAGAAAAACTTAGCTACTTTGCATCATTAGGCCTCCAAGACCAGGACGGCATTATCATCAACAGTAACATGAAACGTTACTCCGGGCGTATCAACATTAATCAAAAACTGATTGACGATAAGCTGAACATTGAAGTCAACTTGAGCGCATCACAGACCATCAACAAGAGACCGCCCTCTGAAGGTAACAATGGCACTTCTATCTCCATTCTTGGAACGGCGCTGGTGACCAACCCGACCTATCCCGTTTATGGAAGTGACGGCACGCCGTCAAAATATCCCAGCGGCACCAACCCATTAAGAACGCTTGAGCTAAACAAAGACGTGACCACGATCAACCGCCTCATCGGTAACATCACTCCATCGTTTGAGATCATCAAAGGTCTGGTATATAAGCTGAATTTCGGAATAGACAATTCGAATGCCACACGTGACATCGTTTCGTACCCGAGCCTCGTGCCGCTGCAAGATGGCCGCCTCGAGGTGATCAATTGGTACAATAACAATAACCTCATCGAAAACTACCTCACGTATTCGTTTACCAAAGGCGATCATGTCACTACGATTCTCGCGGGTCATTCCTACCAGAAATTCACGCAGCAACGACGCTCGTTCAGTATCAATAAATTCCCTGTTAATGACCTCGACCCGAGCTACGTTCCCGGAACCGGCACTGACTTGACTTTAGCCAACAACAGGCCCACCGGCGAAGCCGGTAAAGATGAACTGCAATCATTCTTTGCTCGCGCTACATACCAATTCAAAGATCGCTACTTGTTGACGGCCACTGTCCGCGCTGATGGATCAACAAAATTTGGAGAAAACAAAAAATACGGAACGTTTCCCTCCTTTTCTTTCGGATGGAGGATTTCCGAAGAACCCTTCATGCAGTCGATACCCGTCAGCAATTTGAAATTGCGTGTCGGTTGGGGGCAAACGGGAAATCAGGAAATTATACGCAAACAAACACAGGCGTTGTTTCTCACATCACAAGGCGCAGGCAACACCTATCCACTTGATGGGTCAACCTATCCGGCCGGAACAGTTTATCAACGCTTAGCGAATCCCGATCTTCAATGGGAAGTATCAACCCAAACCAATATCGGTCTCGACTTTGGATTATTAAGTGGCGCCCTGAGTGGTTCGGTAGATTACTTCAGAAAGGTAAGCAGCAAAATTTTGCTTGAAGTTCCCGCATCAGACCCTGTTCAGCCGGTATCTGTCTACATCGCCAATATTCCGGATATGAAAATCAACAACAGCGGTGTAGAAATTGCCTTGAACTATCAGTTTACCGGCGGAAATGGGCTAACGTTTAATATTGGCGGAAACACAACGTTCATTAACAACGACATCGAAAAATCACCGTACACTGTTATTCCTTCAGGATCCGCAACCGGATCAGGACTTACTTCGCAGACCATCAATGGCTACATCAATGGCGAACCGATCGGTACATTTTTTCTTAAGGATTTCATCGGCTTTGACGAAAGCGGAATGAGCGCATACCGCGATACCGACGCCGATGGTATTATCACTGACAAGGACCGGATCGCAGCTGGCAGCGCCCTTCCAACAAAAATGTACAATTTCTACGGAAACGTTGCCTTTAAAGGTTTTGATCTGACTGTCAACTTCAATGGAGTATCCGGAAACAAAGTGTATGACAATACCGCCAACGCGAACTTTTATAAGTTGAGGATCTCCAAAGGCTTGAACGTAACCGACGAAGGCTTGTCTCCACAGGAGTCTATTGCCAACGCGGCGCCGGTCTCCACTCGCTATTTGAAAAATGGTGCTTTCCTGCGTCTTAACAATTTAGCGCTGGGATATAACTTTTCGCCTAAGAGCATCGGCCTGGATCAATGGATCAATGGACTCAGATTGTCTGTAACCGGTCAAAATCTATTCGTGATCACTGATTATGACGGTTATGACCCCGAAGTGAACGCCGATAAAGGGATTAACTCTGTTGGAAATTATGCCATTTCTTCATACGGCATCGACTATCAGAGCTATCCCAAAGCCAGGTCAGTTATTTTCGGACTAAACGTTTCATTTTAAATGAGAGATTCTATGAAAAGAAAGATATTATCACTTGCACTTTTTCTGAGCCTTACCATTGGTTGCTCCGATCTTGAGGAAGAAATTCTGGATGAAACCTCTGCTGTCGGTCTCTCTGAGAAACAAGCTGCAGACGGCATCATGGCTCCGGTTTATGGCAGGTTGTTCGATCTCTTCAACCACACCAACTATTTCGCCATTCAGGAAATTTCTACCGACGAAGCGATCCTGCCGTATCGCGGCGGAACAGACTGGGGTGACAATGGCATTTATATCGCCATGCACCAGCATACATACACCAGCACCGATCCCAACCTTCGCAATAGCTGGAATTTTATTGCGCAAGGAATCGCCAGAGGTTTAGTTGCACTCAACGAACTACCCGCTAATAAAGATCCCAACGTGTCAACATACCTGGCCGAAGCGAGGGGCATGATCGCATTCTATTCCATGCTCTCGCTTGACCTCTTTGGGCTCATCTTTGTGAAAGACGATCTGGCGGCAACATCAAAAATTCTCCGCGGCAACGAAGCGGTTGAACACATTAAGAAAGAATTACTCGCCGCTGAGCCTAACCTGAGCACCAGTGTGGGGCCCGGCCGAATGACAAAAGCGGCCGCATGGGGCTTGCTGGCAAGATTGCATCTCAATGCCGCAGTTTACCGCGACGTGTATGCCGACAGCCACAATTTCACATCCGAAGATATGGACAAGGTTATTGAATATTGCGACAAGGTCCTGGCCACAGGACAGTATTCGCTGTCGCCGGATTACTTCGCTGTATTCGGCAATGATAATCATACCAATCCCGAATTGATCTTTGCGTTGGATCAGCGCTTCGATATCCCTGGCGCACACAACAGGATGTCGTACTTTTCACTGTCGGGCGATCAATTCCCGCTTACAGCTTTCCCGAACGCAAACGGAACTGACGGTCCCGCCATCACCCCCACGTTCTACAAGTCGTGGACCGACGCTTATGGTGTGGTAGACCCTGCGGTTGCCGATCCGCGCTTCCACCAGCAAAATTTACCTCCGGCGCCCGGATGTTACACGGCGGCCAACTACAAGATCAATCGTGGTATTCTCCGCGGACAGCAGTACGGACTGCTCAGGGTTGGCGGCGCATTTGTAAAATGTCCGAATGGGGACTTCAAAGTGGATATGCTCTACAACGCTACCCGCAACAAGCCAGCGCTACCGGTAAATTTCACCGAACAAGTCGACTTCACCGTCGCCGGAAGTGACTATAGTACCGGCTATCGCGTTGAAAAATACGAGTTCAGCCGCAAGTCAGACAGCGGACGAAATAAAGGTGAAGCCGACATTATCTTCCTTAGACTGGCAGATATCTTCATGATGAAAGCCGAGGCTAAACTTCGCAAAGGTGATGCGTCCGGTGCCCTGGCCGAAGTCAACACCGTTAGAGCATCACGCACATTGACAACGCCTCCCCCAGCCCTGGTTTCAATGGACCTTGACGTGCTGTTCAGAGAGCGTGGATTTGAATTCTATTGGGAGATGCAGCGCAGAACTGATATGATCCGATTCGGAAAATACGAGGGAACCTGGACGGAAAAAACAAACAACGACAAGACCAAACGCCTGTTCCCGATTCCGCAGACAGCGGTCGACGGCGCATCGAATATTCCCGGATATCTAGTGCAAAACCAAGGCTACTAATTTGCCCCCTTTAAAATCGAAAGCCATTGCGAATTTTCATCGCAATGGCTTTTTCTATTCGTGCAGCCACGATGTGATCAGAAATACGATGAGAATCCAAACAGAAACCCAGCGGTTTTTGAAGGAGCATTTCCTAAAATATCCGTTTGCCAGTTATAGCGATAGTTAAAACGGATCACTGTTTGTGTGTTGGGTCTCCAACTGAAGCCCGGCATCACCGACACAAAATCCTCGTGAATATTGGCACCTGTTTCATAAAAACGTCCGATGTTCCAATCTACATATTCAAAACGGCATGCCGCGTTGATCACCGATCGCTCAAAACCTAAAATACTTCTTTTCATAACCGGTTGAACAACGTCAACAAACCCACCGGCCTGTTTTCGGCCAAATTGCTGGCTGTAGGTATCGGGAGTGTTCACTTTGATCAGGGCCCATTCTGTTGTTACATAAGTGCCTGTGGGCAACGTGGTATTAAAATCAACGGCCATAACATCTACCCTTCTTTTTTCGTCAAACACCAGGCCGTCTTCCTGGAATTTGTTGTAAACACCGCCCATATAGGAGAGTCCGAGCTCACCAATCTGTTTGTGCCGCAACGCAGCTTTCAAAGTCAACAACGGTTGCCCGTTAAAGCTCTCTTCAAACCGGTCTGTGTTCAGCTTCGAAGCTGGAAGAAATGTTTTGTTTTCTGAGTTTAAAATGATCTGATCGTCAAAACCGTTGGTAACATAAGCCTCGTAAGCATATACCCAATGATTACGATATAACTTACCATATATTCCGAAGCCAACATTGCTCCATGTTGCCGGCAGCAACTGCGTAGCCGATACAGGCCGATCGGTAAATTCCCACTTGGGGCCGTCGTGATTTTGGTTGAAGGCTCCAATCGGATTCATGATCACACCACCCCTTAAATTCAACAAAGGGTGAAATTCAAAATCTATCGACGCAAATTCAATATTGATCTCCTTGGTGCCGTCTTCGAATTCTATCTCCGACAAGAACTTGATTCGCTTGTAAATGCTGGAAGCAATGAACAGCGTTAACCGTCTCATCTGGAATTGGTGCCCTTCCGACAGTCCGTCCGTGCCAAGATGTTGCCAGTTTGCTTCCACGTAGCCGCCCAGGGCTACCGGTAATTTTCCAACAGAAAGAAAGGGGCGATTATAAACCGCATCCATATTCAACAGCACCTTGGACGAATCGCGCGCAGTTCTGCGCAACAATGTGCTATCCACTTGTGCGGTAGCCGTTACGGACATTAATAAAACGATGGCGATGGTAAAATTCTTCGATGTTTTCATGACCTTAAGTCGATAAAGATCTTTTCGTTGTTGACGGAAACCGGGAACGACCGGAGATTTTTCTCCGCGGGCCCTTGTGTTACCAATCCTTTGTTGTTGTATTCACTTCCATGGCTGGGGCAATGCAGGTGATCACCCGAGGCGCTCAACTCCGCTCCCTGGTGTGTACATTTCATAAGCAATGCCGAATAACTTTGATCCGACAGCCGGAAAAGATAAATGGGAAACTCGAGTTTCTCGTGGCGCACGATGATAAACTCACGAAGGCGTTGCTCATTGTTCTTAGTATACAGGAATTCGGAAGCGGGTATTGAAAGCCCATTCGGCTCGAGCAGGCCTTCAGCGTAATGCGTTGCCTGGCAACTCGCCACCAGCGACGCGATCGCGGGACCCAGGCAAACCATACATGCTCTTTTGGTAAAAGTCCTTCGGTTCATAAGCTTTCGAGGAACTTAATGAGTTGGCGTTTTTCAGTTTCAGAAAGGGACTGATAACCTTCTTTGCTGCTTTGCCCCTCGCCGCCGTGCAAGAGAATGGCTTCCTCAATACTTCTGGCCCGACCATCGTGCATCAGGAAAACTTCGCCTCCCTGCGATGCACCTGATAGACCTAATCCCCATAGCGGTGGTGTACGCCATTCGTAGGTCTTGGCAGTACCTTCTGTATAGCCATCATCCAGTCCGGGACCCATGTCGTGAAGCAGCAGATCGGTATAAGGGTAAAATGTTTTGTTCGCCAATGCGCCAATGGAAGAGTTGGTCGAAGTCCACGCGGCCCGATGACACTTTCCACAGCCTATGGTCATAAATATCTGCTTTCCGGAGGTCACGTCAGGATGATCGGCATGGCGTTGAACCGGAGCTTTTAGTGTTTTCAGGTAAAAAACTACGTCCTGGATCGTTTTATCGGAAACCTCAGGATCAACGGCAACACCGGAATGCGGATCGATAGGTTCGTAGGTAGACGTTATGCCTATATCCTGGTTATAAGCCGAAGCTGTTTGTTGGTGAAGGTCATAGGCCGCAGCTTTTTTGCCAAACCTGCCAATATATTTTCCATTCAATTCGGCGCTGCCGGGTCGCGGCGACAGATAATCTTTCATGGCAACCCAATTGGGCACACCGCTCACTCCGTCACCATTAAGATCCAATGGATCGGCGTAAGAAAGTATGTCGTCATCCGACACGGCGTCGAGGAAGCCGAGGCCGGTGTTGGCTGGTGGTGTGAGTTTCGAAAAACCCACGCCAGCAGGAAGTTGCTCCGGCATAAAACCAGGGATGGCGCGATTCTGCAGTTGGGGGCCGCCTGCGTGCAAATATTGATTGCCCGTTTCGTCATTTTGGCCGAAGCGTGTGAGCGTGGTGAACGGATGTCCCTTGCCATCACCCGGGTGGCAACTGCCGCACGAGTTGGCCACGAACAATGGGCCCAACCCGGTTTCGGGAATAAAGATCTCGTCGTTGAAGGCCACGTCGCCACTCAGGAATTGCCGGTTTTCGGCTGGTGTAAGCCCTTCTACCGGACCGTCGAGCAGATCTTGATCCGCCGGTGCGGCGGGTTCGAAATTCTCGCACGCCAGCATCATCACCGCTAATCCGGTCGCGATCGTCAAGTTTAGTCGTCTCATAATTACAATATATGATTGGCAAAATTAAAAAGTTAGATAACTCTAACATATAAATTTGAATAATTTAATTCCTATCCTTATTTTTTATTAAAATTTGAAGGATGGGGTCCTTAACAGAGGAAAATTATATCAAATCGATCTATGGCCTGTCGCAGGAAAGTAAGGATGTTGCCGTGTCAGATCTAGCCAAAAAACTGGCCGTCAAGTTGCCGACTGTTAACAGCATGGTGAAAAAGCTGGCTGCCAAAAAGCTGGTATCCTACGCACCCTACCAGGGTATAAAACTTACGGAGAACGGCAAAAAAGAAGCATTGTCCATTATCCGGAAGCACCGACTGGCCGAACTGTTTTTGGTTGAAGTGATGGGGCTGGGTTGGGAAGAAGTTCACGATATCGCCGAACAACTGGAGCATGTTAACTCGGAGCGGTTCTATCAACGTATCGACGAATTGCTGAATTATCCGAAAGTAGATCCGCACGGCGAGCCTATTCCCGACGCGCAAGGTAAGATTGCTGCTAAAGACAGGATCAGCCTGGCTCAAGTTCCCGAAGGCGCTATAGCCCGCATCTCTGCCGTATCTAACGACGAGAAAAAATTCCTCGACCACCTCAACGCCAAGGGGCTCAAAATCGGCGACACGGTAAAGGTCAAGAAAAAAGAATTGTTCGACGGTTCCATCACCGTGGTACACAAATCAAAAAAAGAGATGATTCTCAGCCATCAGGTAGCCGAAAGAATACTGATCGAATAACCCTTAGCCTTTCTTCTTTTTCTTCTCCGGTTTTTTGTTTTCTACGCGTGCCAAACTTTTCAGCACCGCTTTCAATTTCCCGGCATCATGTATATAGGGCGACAGGTCAACGAGTTCAACTTTGCGGAATTCTATTGGGTGGCTTTCGCTTTGCAAGGCGATATAACCTTCCGTTAGCAACTTTCCATCGGTCTTTTCAGCTGCACTATGGTTGGCAACATTACCGCCGCCGATCTGCGGCTTTTCATAAACTAACACGGTATCGCCCTGTATAATATGTTTTATATGATCGCCCACAACCAGCACTTCCACCCGCACCCACTGATCGCCATGATAGGTTTTGGATCGTGAGTCGATACAATGATCGGTTACCAGTTGGCCGTTCATGACAACATTAGTTCCGGGGGTGCACAGGTTGGCATTGTGCCGTTCTTCTTGACCATTTCCGCCCAACAACTGTACTTCGATGGAGATCGGAAAATCCTGCTGAACGCCCATCGATTCTGGCGATTGTGAGTGAATCATGGCGCCACTGTTTCGAAAAGCCCAACCGGGCCCACCTTTTACCTGATCACCCGTAAAGCGGTACTCCATGGCCAGGAGATAAGACGAAAACTTTTGTTTATGAAAAATATGACCGAAGCGATCGTTAAAGTTGTCGTACTGGTCGTAGCCAACTTTCAGTTTTCCATCTTCAACCCTGAAGGTATTAGCATAGTTGTCGGCCAGTGGGTGACCCGTGATTTTAACCTGCCAGTCGTTTAGGTCTTTTCCATTAAAAAGCTGAATCCATTTTGGAGAATCATTTTTTTTCTGGGCCACAGCATGAAAAGCGAGAACTGTCAAAACAAGTGCTAACGATCTGATCATATACGTTTTAAATTCTGAATGATAGGCAAATGTAATTTTTATATCCGGAGATGTCGGTATTATTTAAGCTCGTTTGAAAAAAATCCGGGCAAATAATTTAACGAAACCAACCGTGAGCTTACTGCTTTGCAAAAAATAATAACCAGCTGTCCGGCAAATTATACCGTGCGTTTTGGTATCTTTATTCAAGCAAATGTATTAAGAGCCCAGGTACATAGCTGCAATTGGTACACTACGGATCAAAACGTAACGTTGTTGCTATATGGCTCTGATAAGTGAACTTAAGAAATGGGCGTTCGGCCCGAAAACAAAATTCAAAGAAGGTGATACAGTTCAGGAGTATGAAGGAGGCCCCTTGATGGTGGTCTTACGCATCGAAGTGTCGCGGCGAACAAAGAACGTTATACTCAATTGTCAATGGTATGACGCCGAAACAAAGACGACACGCACCAACTTGTTTTTTGAAGAACAATTGAGGCCGTTCGATTGGAATAATCCTTAACTCGCTGTTCATTCGAAGTACAACCTCCCTATGTTCAGGCTCTCTGCACCTGAATACATCGCAGTCATTTGGAAAAGCTGAAGCTCGCTTTCAACCCTTAACGGTACACTTTTTATCGTCGGCAGAAAGGCCTCTCCTGTGGAATAATTCCACAGTTAATGATTTGATAATCTGTGGTTTCCGATGATTTTTTTCACCGGCGGTATGACCAATTAAAGTCATTCACGAGGCCTTGTCGGCTATATCCAATACTAATCTGAAAAGAGATGGATTTTAAAAAAACTCAGGTCATATTAGCTCTTGACAAGAGGCCGTTAGAGTCGTCGCTATTTAAAATTATAAACCTTATGCTATGGTAATCTTAAGTATTGATGACGATGCAGAAGATATCGCTTTCTTTTCTGAAGCGATCAAGCAGATAGACCCGACGATCACCTATCTCACGGCAAGCAACGGTGAGGAAGGATTGGTCGTACTTCGCAACACGCTACAATTGCCGCATCTGATCTTTCTCGACATTAACATGCACATCATGGATGGCAAGAGTTGCCTGATGGAGATCATGAAGGATGATCGCCTAAAGCGTATACCGGTGATCATGTATTCAACCACCTCGCTGGCCGAAGAGATTGCCGAATACCAGCGCCTGGGCGCTATGGGCTTTCTGGTGAAGCCAAACGAGTTTTCTTCGTTGTGCAGGGCCTTGTCAGAGATATTAACGTATCCCCGCACCTTCATGAGGCAGTGCGGCTAGCCGGTAGCCGGTGTACACAACCACTTTGAAGCGAAACCGTTTCAGACAGTGATCTTGTTTTTTGATATTCGCAGACCATGATCATTGGAAATACGGCTCAGTTCACATTTTATGAACCCAACATAACCGTTCAGGACATCCACAATTCGGAGTTCATAGAGCAGTCGGGCACGATTACGCAGCCTTATGGCAGGGTAGAATGGAAGCAGTGGTATTTCGATGGCATCCGTATCTGGCATGCCCTGCATTTTTATCACAAGCAATTCTCCTTTAACAAGGTCAACGACCTCAACGTGGTGAGCCTCGAATTCAATTTGAGAGGCACCTATGTGATCAGGCACGTAGGCCAGGTCTACCGCACGCAAAGCCAGCGTCACAACATTATCTACACGCCTGGGGTCAATAATACCTTCGAGAACGTGGAACTGGAGGGTGAGAACTTCAAAATACAGTTTCTGCCCGAGGTCTTTCTTCGGATCGTGGAAGACAGCAACGATACACTCAAGCGGTTTGCCGGCAAGATGATGGAGGGCAAGCCGGTAGTGATATCGCCAACGTCACTGGCGCTCACCGTAGAACTTCACCGTGCCATTCACGACCTCCTGCATTGCCAGTTCCAGGGCGGTCTTAAGAAGTTGTTCTTCCTTTCTAAATGTATCGAGGTTCTGGTACTGCAAGCAGAGGCCTACCACCGGGCGCAGCAAGCATCTGAATCGCTTGTTAGCAAAAACGACGACCAGGAACGGATATCATTTGCCCGGGATTATTTGATCAAGAACGTTCAGTCACCACCCAGCCTATCACAATTAGCCCGTATTGTGGGAGTCAACGAGTACAAGCTTAAACGTGGTTTTAAGGACGTGTTCCATAAGACTGCCTTTGGCTACCTGGCAGACTATCGGCTCGAACAGGCTAAACAGGCGTTGCACGACCAAAATAAGTCAATCAGCGACATAGCTTACGAGCTGGGTTATTCTTCTCCCCAGCACTTTAGTAGTGCCTTCAAGAAAAAGTTCGGCATCTCACCACGCATGGCCAAGCGTTGACGCTCGGTAAGATTTGATGTCACAACCTTTAAGATAATTGACTTGACCTATAAAAATCAGAGGAGAATTTGCGATATTAACGATGTGTTGCGCGTGATGTGTCGAAGGTTGACAGGTTTATTTCGTCGATGATTTGCAAAAATATTTCATCGCTTACTATTGTAAAGTAAATCTGTTCTTTAAATTTAGTGCATGAACATGTGCGCTTCTCTTGTGGAGGGGTACATTAAACCAAATGAGAATAACCTAAAACCACTTTAAGCTATGGCAAAAAAAGCGAAGAAGGCTGCAAAGAAATCCAAGCCAAAAAAGGCAGCCAAGAAAGCTGCCAAAAAATCGGCTAAGAAATCCGCTAAGAAGGCAGCCAAAAAAGCACCTAAGAAAGCAGTAAAGAAGTCAGCTAAGAAAGCTGCAAAAAAAGCAGCTCCTAAGAAGAAGGCAGCCAAAAAATCTGCTCCGCGGAAAGCTACCCGCAAGGCAGCTCCAAGAGCAGCCAAGCCGGCTTCGAAGCCTGTCTCAGCTCCTGCAGCACCCTCTACACCTGTGATGCCCGCAGCAGCGCCAGCAGCTCAGCCCTCTCTATTTGGCATGGGCGAGAGCGGCAGTAGCAATGACTCAGAAGAATAGAGTCCGCTACCTGGACAATTGATATAATTAATACCCAAACCTATGGAAAGGCGATGACTCCCATGTTATCGCTTTTTCGTTTTATCAAAGGTGCTCAAGCCCTTGCCCCGGGTGCTTCCCTTCGATCGGCCTGAAGAAGTTGTGTATCGTAGCAAAGTCCTTTTCCTGATTTGTTGGGTATAATGGCTCTGAAAACCTCAGCGTCTTGTAACGCCAGTCCAGCCCCACCATCACGATCGGAACATTTGCCGCCCTGGCGATGAAGTAAAATCCCGTCCGAAGTTTCTCCACCCTGCTGCGCGTACCCTCAGGTGCCAAGGCCAGCACAAATCGGTCACGATTTTTGAAGATCGTCGCCACCTGATCAACCAGGTCGTGACTGCTTTTGCGATCTACCGGGGTCCCCCCTATCCACCGAAAGATGAATCCCAGCGGGGGCCTGAACAACTCTTTCTTGCCGAGAAACCTGGCAGCGCCCAACCCAACCAAACTTCGGTAGCCCAGGCCGATGATAAAGTCCCAGTTGCTGGTATGGGGCGCCACAATGATGACACACTTTTTGAGATGATGATACGGATATTGGACCTCCGTATTCCATCCCTTTGAAGCCAGAAATAACTTCCAGAAATATTTCATCTTTTTATTCGAATAGCACCTGCAGGCTTTTTAGGCTCACACTCAATGCGTTGATAACAACCTCCTGTATCTTGATCTGCCTGGCAATCTTAGGCCCCAACCGTCGTCTGATATTCTCGCCGGAAAGTGCGGCGCATCAGCTCATAGATCGTCGTGACAGCGGAACCGTAGCCGGCAATCACCCCCGCCTCTTAAAGGTTTTATTGGCTTCTGTTCGAAGTGTGTCTTTTCAAACATGAGATAGGCTCCATCGCCAACAACCTCAAACTGCCGATGATCGGCCTCGAAAGGAATATAATACGATTGCAAAATTAAGATCTGGTCGGCATCGCTTACGATCGGGATATTGGTGCCGGGGAACATGCCAAAGCTTTTATTCCGAAAGAAACTGACGTGAGGCGCGGACATAAATTTGATTTTGCTTTATAGTCAAATATCGTAACTTCCAAAACGTCTTACTAATCCTTAACCTGTATGTCCGGATCGAGAAGAAATTTTCTAAAGAAAGCTTTGAGCACAGCCATCATCGGCTCTGCGTCGCCCTCCCTGCTGGCATCTGCGGCCAACCAGATGATCACCCTCCCCTATGGAAAATTCAATAAAAAATTTTCTGCAAACGACCAGGTGAACATCGCCATCATCGGCATGGGCATTATGGGGTTCAGCAACCTGGAAACTTCGCTAAAAGTGCCGGGTGTTAAGCTGGTAGGCGTGTGTGACCTTTATACGGGAAGACTTGAGCGTACCAAAGAGCGCTTCGGCAGCAACATCTTCACCACAAAGAACTATCAGGAAATTCTCGATCGTAAAGACATCGATGCAGTCATTGTGGCCACATCAGACCATTGGCACGACCGCATTTCCATTGACGCCATGAACAAAGGCAAACACGTGTACTGTGAGAAGCCGATGGTGCACAAGCTGGAGGAGGGTGCTGAGATGATCGCTACCCAAAAGAAGACCGGTAAAGTTTTACAAATCGGAAGTCAGCGGGTGAGTTCGATCGTCACTGAAAAAACACGTGAGATCTTCGAATCAAAAATTATCGGCGACCTGGTGCTGGTGGAAACCTGGATGGACCGTCAGGGCGGCAACGGAGCCTGGCAATATTCTATTCCTACCGATGCCAGAGCGGGCACTGTTGATTGGGATAAGTTCGTAGGCGATGCACCCAAAGTACCCTATGACCCGGTCCGCTTCTTTCGCTGGCGGAATTACCAGGACTATGGAACGGGTATCGCGGGCGATCTTTTTGTACATCTATTCTCAGGGCTTCACACAGTTACCAGCTCCAAAGGCCCTAACCGGATCTACGCCACCGGAGGACTCCGCTACTGGAAAGACGGCCGTGATGTTCCCGATATCATCACCGGCCTGTACGACTATCCGGCTACCGATAAGCATCCGGCCTTTACCCTTCAAATGCGGGTTAACTTTGTGGATGGCAGCGGCGGTGGCGAGATGCTGAGACTGGTGGGAACCGATGGCGTGATCACCATGGGATGGGGACAAGTGAAAGTTGAGCGGAACAAGACGCCCAAGTATCCGGGATATGGCGGATGGGATTCGTTCGATACCTTCACGGCAGCACAGCAGAAGGAATACGAACAATGGTATAAAGCCAACTTCCCGCCCGAAAAATTTGAGATGCAACAGCCTGAAACAATCTACAAGGCACCCGAAGGATACGACGCCAACTTCGATCACCATGTGAACTTTTATAAAGGCATCCGCGAAAATATACCGGTTAAAGAAGACGCCCTCTTCGGTATGCGGGCGGCCGGCCCTGCGCTGGCGAGCAACAAAAGTTATTTCGAGAAAAAGATCATCCAATGGGATCCGGAAAAAGCTGTGGTTGTGTAGGGCCTTGGCACCGGATGAATAAAACAACACCTCTCTTAGCTTGAATGATGGTGATGATTCTCCAGCGGTAACAGAATGGTAAAGGTGGTGCCGGCGCCAAGCAGGCTATTGACAAGGATCACCCCATTGAGCTTTTCAACTGCTTTTTTGGCGATGTACAGACCCAGGCCATTACCCTTTGATCGTTCGTTGGCGCGGAAATACATTTCAAATATTTTGTCGTGATATTCGTCGCGAATGCCCTGGCCATTGTCCTGAACACTTAATTTTAATTGATCGCCTTGCTGCACGGCCTCCACGTGCACGTATGGATCATGTACACCTGAAAAGTGAATGGCATTTTCCACCAGATTTTCAACGATCAGCTTCACCATTGCCGGATAGGATATGAACGTGTTCTTCAATTTCACTTCACAGGTAGTTTTGATCTTTTTGAGCTGAAGCTCGTCGTGAAAATCCTGATAAACATTATCGACGATCTCTTTGATAAGCACTTCTTTGTACACGAGTTGCTGAGCACCTACGTCACTGATCGACTGCAGTTTAACCAACATCTTGTCGAGGTTCGTGGCCGTCTCCTTCACTTTGGCAAACAGCTCCAGCGCATTGGGGTCTTTTACGGTGATCTTGGCTACCTCCGATAATCCCAGAAAAGTAGTGAGCGGTCTGCGGAAATCATGAGAAGAGCGATAGAAGAAAATATCCAGCTCTTTGTAGGCTTGCTGCAGCGCCGACGTTCGTTCATCAATCTTGGCCTCCAGATTTTTGTTGATGCGCGCAATGGTTTGGTTGGCTTCGATCAACTCTTCTGATTGGGCTTGTATCTCCTCCTGCTTTTCGGTGATCTCCTGATTCGCTTTTTTGATTTTCTTCGTGTACCGATAGGTAATCACCGACAGTGCTGACACCAGCACAAAGCCTATAATAACCGCCGCGATGACAATGCCCTGCTGCCTGATCCTGGACTGCTGAAGTTTGAGTTTGTTGTCTTGAATTTCCTGGTTCTGATTCAACAGTTTGATCTCCTGATCCTTCTTTTCAAGCTGATACAATGCCTGCATCTCGGCAAATTTCAAAATGCTGGCTTCGCTATACAGGCTATCCTTCAGGGAATTTGTAAGCTTTTGATATTCGATCGCTTTTTTAAGGTTGCCCAGCTTTTCATAATAGACAGAAAAGTATTCCATATTATATCGCAGGATATTTTTAGATGATGTCTTTTCACCAATCTCTTTTGCCAGTTGCAGATACCGGAAAGCTTCGTTGGTTTTTCCCATCTTGATGCACAGGCTCCCCAGGCTGTTGTACGACACGCCCAGGCCATAGGTATTACCCACCTTCTTTTCAGCCTCCATGCCCATGACCTGATATTCGTAAGCTCTATCCAACTGTCCGAGATCTTCATACACGAGCGCCATGTTGTAAGTTGATGCAGTAACGCCGCCAAAATGATTGATGCTTTCACGGATGGAAATGGCTTTTTCAAAATCACGCAGGGCCTCCGGATAATTTTTTCTAGCATAATGAATCAGGCCCCTGATGTTATAACAATTGGAAAGGCCGTGCGAATCGCCGATCTCGTTTCTGACTTTGAACGATCGCTCGATGTAGTGCATGGCCAGATCATAGCGGCCTAGGTTTTTATAAATCCACGCTACTTCACTAAGCGCTCTGCCAATCTCCAGCTTCGCACCTATCTGCTCGGCAAGCTTGAGCCCAAGAAAAAAATACTGGAGGGATATTTCGTTTTGCCCCGGTTCCTCGTAAACTTCTCCGATTTTCATCAATGTGGAGGCCATCATTTGTTTATGCTGAAGTTTCTCGGCGAAATCGAGAGACAAAAACAACATTTCGAGTGACTTGGAATAATTAGAGGCTTTGAAATAAAGTTCACCATGATTCTGATAGCAGCGGGCCAGCAGTGTTTCGTCATTCACATGAATGGCCAGTCGCAACGCCGAATCGCAATAGAGTTTTGCATTTTTAAAGTCAGATTGATTAAGATAAACCGAGCCTTTAGCGTTTAAGATGTCGGCCACGCCCCCTATCTCGTTAAGCTTCCGGTATATCATCAAGGCTTTATTAAGGTACAGTAGGGCTGCTTCGGTTTTCCACTGGATCATGTTCACATTGCCGAAATTTTTGTAGACATAGGCTAGCCGGCGCGGTGAATCTTTCTCTGAGAGCACAGCGATGGCTTTCTTGTAAAAAAATTCGGACGAATCGTAATGACCCAGGTCTCTATAGATATTGCCCATCATCACATAGTTATAACCCTGCAGGTCGGCCTCGCCAGGAGCAACTCTTTCTGCCTGGCGGTGGTAATGCAAGGATTTTTGAAACTCCCCCAAGATGCCAAAGCGGTATCCCAAAAAGATCAGTGCATGCTTGATACCTTTTTTGTATTTAATGGCGGTTGCCAGCTCATGCGCCTGTTTAGTGAAATAAAACGCCGTGTCCTGTTCGGAGTCGTAAAGGTCGTCGGCAAAGCTGATCAAAATATCTACTCGCGCCTCATCACTGGGCGCGGCCTTCAGGATATGTTTTAAACTGTCGAATGGATTAGCCTGCGCTCCCGCGGTGGTATAACCTCCCCACAGGAACACCAACACAAACATCGCGATCAAAAAGTCTCTCTTTGCCAAGTGGGTTGTGGTAATCAAACCTATTTTTTCCAAAAAATTCAGGTCAAGTCCTTAAATTTCAAAAAAAACTACTGTTTCCCCATGTTTAGAAACCTGATTTTCAGAAATAAATTCGAACTACAGCGCGAAAAACAGAAAGATTATCGCAACGTGGTCATTGTGCAGATCATTGTGATCGTTCTTTGCGTCACCCTATCGGAATTTATCATCAACGGAAGTCATACGCCGGCCGGAAAACTGGTGCTTACCTTATTCTCTTTTTTCGGCGCCGTATATGCGTTTGTGCTATGGGATCTGCTTCGGGATTTTAGTCAAAACAGAATACTGATCAATACAATCCTCATCGTGCTTTTGACGATCGTTGTGGTGGGCACTTTGGTTGAATTCCCCTATTATCAGATACTGAAAGTTCCCAACCGCCAATTGTACCTGCTCACCATTCACAGCCTGGTATTCCCCATCGAAGTCACCGTGATCGGCTTCGCCATCCGCGATATCTTCTCCGGAGAATTCCTGACACCCGATAAACTGTGGGGCTCCGCCAGTATTTTCCTGATGACCGGGATGTGTTTTGGAAGTTTGTATGACCTGATCTGTATTGTGCAGCCGGGAAGCCTGGGTGAAGTTTACGAAGCCGGCATACCCAATTACTCCGAATGTGCTACCTACAGCCTCAGCGTCCTCGGTGGTATGGATCCCGGGCATCCGAATGCCTCCAGGCTGATCAGAAACATTAGCATACTGGAGGCGGTATGGGCAAATTTATTTGTAGTTTTGATTATTGGTAAACTCATGGGTTTACCGCGCCCACCTAAAGCCGAGGCTAACGAGGGAAGCGAGGGTAACGAAGCAGAATAAACCTTACTAACCATAAATCTTTATGAACAACCGAAGACTTCTCCCCTTTATCATCCTGGGTGTTATTGCCTTATTCGTATTAATGGGCATCTCCTCCAGTATATTTTATACCCTGGGCCCCACAGAACGGGCAATCATCTTCTACAAATTCGGTGAAGGTCTGGACAAAGACCATGTTATTCAGCCAGGGTTTCATATGAAAGCGCCCTGGAATGAGCTCATTACTTACGAAGTATCAGAAATCTCAACCGATGAGAACATGGACATCAATGATAAAAATGGCTTACCCATTCATGTTGATGTCACGGTTCGCTACTATCCGATGCACGATAAGATCGGATATATCTACGAAAAATTTAAAGGTGATTTTGCCAGTCGTCTGGTAATACCCGAAGTGAGGTCAGTAGCCCGGCAGGTGATGGCCAAGTATACTGCCGAAGAGATCTATTCAACCAAACGGGCGGAAGTAGAGAATTCTATTAAATCGGAAACGGAAAAAGTTTTGAACGCCAATTATGTCAACGCCACCGCCATGCTGATCCGTTCCATTAAACTTCCTGACCAGATCAGGATCGCCATTGAAAGCAAGCTCCAGCAACAGCAGGAAGCATTCGCCTATCAGTACAGACTTGACAAGGAAAAAAGTGAAGCAGAAAGAAAAAGGATCGCGGCCGAGGGTGAAGCCCGGGCCAACAATATCGTGAATAGCAGTCTGACCGATAAACTATTGAAAATGAGAGGCATTGAAGCCACCCTCGAATTGTCTAAGTCTCCCAATTCAAAAGTTGTGATCGTAGGCTCCGGCAAAGATGGCATGCCACTCATCTTGGGCAACAATTGAGGGGAACATAAATCTTGAGCATTTTTTCCTCAAACAGAATATACCCTGTATATTTAAAACCGATGTTATAAACTTCAAATCAACATGTCGAAAACCGCGGAACTGATCATTAACGGAAAGTCATACCAACTACCTGTCGTAGAAGGAACAGAAAATGAAATTGCAATCGATATAAGTGATCTTCGAGAGAATACAGGGGCTATCACGATAGATCTGGGTTACAAAAACACAGGCTCAACCACAAGTGCAATTACCTTTTTGGACGGCGACCAGGGTATTTTACGTTACCGCGGTTATGGTATCGAAGAGCTGGCAGAAAAATCTACTTTTATCGAAGTGGCTTACCTGCTTATCTTCGGCGAGCTGCCCAACAAAGCACAGCTAGACAAGTTCACGCACGATATCAAAACCCATACCCTGGTGCACGAAGACGTCAAGAAAATTCTGGATGGCTTTCCTTCCACCGCCCACCCGATGGGGGTATTGGCTTCTCTCTTCTGTTCACAAACGGCATTTTATCCGGAATCATTAGACCCCAACAGATCGGTCGAAGGGGTTTACCTCAGCATCGTGAGATCGCTGGCCAAAATGCCAACGTTCGCTGCCTGGGCCTATAAAAATGCCGTTGGACATCCCGTAAACTATCCCGACAATTCGCTGGACTATTGCTCAAGATTCCTCAAGATGATGTTTGCCCTTCCCGCAGAAGATTACCAAGTGGATCCCGTAGTGGCCAGCGCCCTGGATAAGCTATTGATCCTTCACGCCGATCACGAACAGAACTGCTCTACTTCTACCGTTCGCATTGTGGGCTCGTCCAAGGCTAGCATCTACTCTTCTATCTCTGCCGGTATCAACGCACTCTGGGGGCCGCTTCATGGCGGTGCCAACCAGGAAGTCATCGTGATGCTCGAAAACATCAAGAAAGATGGCGGCGACACAGAAAAATGGATCAACAAAGCAAAAGACAAGAACAGTGGTTTCCGTCTGATGGGCTTCGGTCACCGCGTCTATAAAAACTTCGACCCACGCGCCAAGATCATCAAAAAAGCTGCAGACGATGTATTAGAGAAACTGGGCGTCAACGATCCCGTACTCGACATCGCCAAGAAACTCGAAGAGATCGCTCTAAAAGATCCTTACTTCGTAGAAAGAAAACTCTATCCCAACGTTGACTTCTATTCGGGTATAATTTACCGTGCGCTGGGTATCCCGGTTGATTTGTTCACCGTAATGTTTGCCATGGGCCGTATGCCAGGATGGATCGCACAGTGGAAAGAAATGCGCGAGAACAAAGAACCTATCGGCAGGCCAAGACAGATCTACACCGGCCAGAAACTGAGACCTTACGTAGACTTAGCTAAACGTAAATAACAAAATCGTCATTGACCAATGACCACGGACTAATGACTAAAATCCAATGGAATTACAACAACAATTCGAAAGCGCAGTCACCAGATCCAAAGAGCTTACCAAACGTCCAAGCAATGAAGAGCTGCTGGCGCTTTACGCCTTATACAAACAGTCTACCGAAGGAGATGTTACTGAAGAAAGACCAGGCGGGTTTGATTTCAAAGCCATCGCCAAACACGATGCGTGGGCCGACCAGAAGGGCAAATCGAAAGATATTGCCATGAAGGAGTACATCAGCCTGGTGGATAAGCTGCATCAACAATATGCCTGACCGTGAATCTCTTTTACCAGCCAGGCGTCGGTGAAGGAATACAATATCTGGACGCAGAAGAGTCCAGACACTGTGTAAAGGTGTTACGAATGAAGCCGGGCGACACCATCCGGCTGACCGATGGAAGAGGTTCCCTTTATGAGGCTGTGATCACCAACGCGCTCCCTGACAGATGTCATTTCGATATTCGCAGCAAAACGTTGGTACCTCCAAAAAAATATTCAATACATATCGGTATTTCGCCCACGAAAAATCCAGACCGCACGGAATGGTTTGTAGAAAAAGCCGTAGAGTTTGGCGTGGATTCCATTACTTTTTTGGCATGTAAAAACACGGAACGGTCGCACCTGAAAACCGAGCGACTGGAGAAAATGGCTATCAGTGCCATGAAGCAATCCCTGCAAGCAACATTGCCGCAGCTCAATCCGCTCACGAAGGTTCACGACGTTGTCAAAAATTGCCTGCATCAAGGCAAGTTCATCGCCTATGTAGATCAATCAAATCCAATCCATCTCAAAGAAGCCGCTACACCTGGCCAATCTACCCTGGTACTGATCGGTCCCGAAGGCGATTTCACTAAAGAAGAACTCGAGGCCGCTGTACAATCCGGTTTTAAGAAAGTAAGCCTAGGTCAAAATCGCCTTCGCACTGAAACCGCAGGCTTGGCGGCATGCCACATATTGAACCTGGTCAATTCCAACAAGACGACGTAGGCGTCAAAACCTCAATGACGATCCATGATGAAAACTAAAATATACCTTCTTGCATCCGTCCTTGCATTCTCAAATCTGTTTTGTATTGCTCAAACCGAAATGATGGTGGTGGCAAAATCAGGTATAGCCATTCGTGAGTCTGCAACCACCAAAGCCAAATCAGTAGGTTCAGTTAAGTTTGGAGAAATGGTTCTGTTAATAGACCACCAGGAACCGAGCACTCCTGACACTGTAGACGGAATGACCGGCGAATGGTTCAAAGCAAAATATAACGGCGTTACAGGATACGTCTTCGACGCTTATTTGGGAAATTTCCGGAAACAGGATAAAAAGTTCCCGAAGAACTACCCTCAATATTTTACGCTTAGCGCTGTTTGTGGCGAGGACCAATATTTCAATTCCGATTTCTATTGGTACGGCGTTTTTGATATGGGTGACAAATTTAAGGTTTCTCGAGTCAAGGTCGAGTTCTCCGTAAAAAAGGAGAATTGGAGTGACAAGATGTATGATAAGTATCTACGAATTGGCATCGACAATCCGAATAAACCGATTTTTTTAGTTGGCCTTCCTGACAGCCTGCCGGACTACGAATTTGAACCATGCGAGTTCACACGTTCTCAATCACATCTGAAAGAATACTCTAGGGATTACGGAATCTACCCGGGGCAGCACTTTTATATAGGCAATACTACCGCTCAACCTAAACACGCATACTACCTCGAGGCTTATGGAAATGTCTCACAAGAATCGGGCAGCTCTGCTACCGATTTTGTTCAGCCGGTTTTTAGGATTAAAGACTACAAAATCAGAATGGTTCAAGTAAAAGACCAGCAGTTAAAAATAACAAAAGATTTAACAGAAGATCTTGAAAAGCCCGTTATCTACGAGGGCTTGCCACAAATCAAATTCATAGGTGATCTGAACTATGATGGCGTGCCCGACATACTTCTTGCACATAGTACCAGTCATGCAAGCGCAGGCACCAGTTTGTTTATAAGCGGCTATGATATAAATGAATTACTGACGAATGTGGCATTTAACAAATGGGGAGCATGCTACTAAGCTGGCGTGTTCTAAACTGAAATTGTCAATCGTATTTGCTTAGCTTCGTTACTTTCCTTATTCTTAAGCTATTAAGCCGTCAGTAACCTATGGTTTTGAATTACATCTGGGTAGCTTTTTTTCTCGTGGCATTTGTGGTGGCGTTGATCAAGTTCGTGTTCTTTCACGACACCACTGTGTTTCCTTCGATGATGCAGTCCAGCTTCGACATGGCCAGGAAAGGGTTTGAGATCTCAATCGGTCTAACCGGCGTGATGACGCTGTGGTTAGGACTTATGAAGATCGGCGAGCGAGGCGGCATTATTCCCATCCTGTCAAAACTGGTGGGTCCTTTCTTTGCGAGATTGTTTCCCGAAATTCCCAAGAATCATCCGGCCACGGGTTCGATCATCATGAACTTCAGCGCCAATATTCTGGGCCTCGACAACGCCGCCACGCCTCTGGGTCTGAAAGCGATGAAGGATCTTCAGGAAATCAACCCGGACAAAGACACGGCCTCAAATGCACAGATTATGTTCCTGGTGCTTAATGCATCCGGGCTTTCAATCATACCCCTTTCAATTATTGCCGATCGCGTTACACTGGGATCAGCCAATCCAACCAGTATTTTTATACCCACTCTCATTGCCACAGCGTGCTCAACGCTGGCAGGACTGATTTATATCAGCATTCGCCAGCGAATCAATTTATTCGATCGCATAGTCATGGCTTATCTGATAGGCGGCCTCGTCTTTATCGGACTTTTTGTATGGTACTTTTCATCTTTAGACCGTGAAGCGCTTCAAAAACAATCGTTACTGTTCACCAGCGTGGCGATCTTGTCTATCATCATCTCCTTTCTTGCGCTTGGGTTGTATCGAAAAATACCTGTGTTCGAAACGTTTATAGAAGGGGCTAAGGAAGGTTTTGAAACATCAATCAAGATTATTCCTTACCTGGTCGCCATTCTGGTTGGAATCGGTGTTTTTCAAAGCGCTGGCGCGTTGGATTACTTCAACGACGGTGTGCGATGGACCTTGTCATCATTGGGTCTCAATACAGCTTTTGTAGATGCATTGCCGGTGGCCTACCTAAAACCTTTGAGCGGACAAAGCGCGAGAGGAATGATGATCATTGTTTCTGAGAAATATGGCGTGGACTCATTTGTCGGAAACGTAGCCAGCATTTTTCGTGGATGCGCAGAAACAACATTCTATGTATTGGCGTTGTACTTCGGCTCGGTCAACGTCCGCAAAACACGTTACGCTGTGACCGGCGGTTTGATCGCCGATCTCTTCGGCGTTCTGGGAGGGATTTTTGCAGGTTATCTTTTCTTTCACTGAGTTGCGGCGCAACACAATTGAATTCATGTAATTACCGACTATTCTAATCAGAGAAAATTCTACCAATGCTGGCATAATTGAAATCAAAGTGCGATATTAAAGTATATATTATTTTGTAGCTTTAATCATCAATCATTTGTCTATGGAAAGAAAAGCGGACATCCAAAAAACCATCTATGACAACGCGAAGAGTCATTTCCTGGGAAATTTTCCTGATTCATTGCCGATCGAACAAGCCTATGTTCACATCGGAATGTACTTAGGATGGATCATAGATTCAGGGCTGTACTCCGAATACTTCGAAGATGAGGCGTCGAACCAGATCTTCAGATTTAAGAGAAGAGAAATTTCGTGCACCATTCTCAGCGAAATATGGGATGGTTACCTGGGTTACGAGCTTTTCAATCGCCAAGGCAACATGTTTACTTATTACTACTACGGCGGCGGTCTTTATCGCAACGATTACGACGAGATCCTGGTGAAAGCACTGCCATCGATTTACCATGTGATCGACAGCTGGGAAAACTACGAGAAGATCAAGAATCGCATCGACATGCGATTCCAGGATTGGAAAAAACTCGTCGGCCAGCAGTAACCAGCTCCGACTTACCTTAAGACCTTCCCATTCTTATCGATCACGGTCGTCTGACCGTCATTTTTAATGGTCACTTCGCCTGCATCAGGTTTGAAGAATATTTCTTTGGGCGCAAACGCCAATGCCATGTTGCTGCTCCAGGCCAAACCGTCGGAGCGATAGATCTTCGCAAGCGTTACGGGGTATTTCTCTTTCAGCGGTTTATCCGAATAGATCAGAACGAAATAGATCTGTCCGCCGTCATCTGAATAGGTTAGCGCTTTTGTATTCGCCAATTTCGAATGCTTGAAGGCGGCCTTGTCTACCGGAAATTTCACTTTTAATGAAGGTATGCGCGAAGGTGTAATGGTGTAGAAATATCCTTCGACATTAGTTGAGTCTGCGTAGGTCAACCCCGCTGTATATAATTCAGTTGCCGAGAAGAGCGGTTTGAACTTATCATTGGCATTTTCAGCTATCAACGGCACGGAGTCTGACTGATCAATGATCCAATCCATGGCCTTCAGGCGCACCGTAAGTTGTGCATCCTTCTTTCTACGTTCGCGAATGGCATATTCCTTCAATGCTTTTACATAACTTTTCAACACAACGGTATTACTGTAAGTGTTCACAATAAAGTGATCGTAGTCTAACGCTTCCTTGTCCATGTCTTCACCGCTAAGTTTGCTGGCAATGCTGTCCAGACGGTTCAGGAATTTTATCTCTGTTTTTACTGCGTTTAATCTTAAATGGACATCGGTAGTGTCGCTGACCGTTTTATGCTCCAGCAACGATGACCGATATTCGAGGTCGGA
>JBMOKS010000172.1:0-3083 GCA_049324355.1 Bacteroidota bacterium | reverse complement strand
AGATCTTGAGGCTGAAAACTGCCATGGGCAGTGGGTCCGGATCAAATTTCTTCAGTTTATCGTAGAGCAACTTGTCGATCAAACGGGTAAGATCATTACGGACCGAAACCGAATCAGTATTCAAACGCTCTCTTAACTTGTTGATTTCGATGTCGTATTGCACCAGGTGATCACGCATGGGCATAATTTCCTTTTCGATAATCTCTTTTGACTTCTCCGCAAACTTTTTGTAGTCCCAAACACTGAGGTCGTCCTGGTAAAAATTCGCTGATGTAGCACCGTCTTTACTAAAATCGCTGACGGCCATAGGGGTCAGTGTTTGATTGTACCCTGTTTTGCCCAGGTTGGATGAACTCGCCTTGTAATTTTCAAAGGCTTTGGTGCAAGAATCATATCGTGCCGATAACAACTCCAGGCCTTTTAAGGTATTTTCATCTGCGCGGAGGTAAAGCGCCTGTTCTTTGGCATATTTCTTTTGCAGGGCGCGGTATTGCGCATTTGATTTTTTATACATGGTGTCGGCCAGCGTGAAATAATATTTGACCATTTTCACCCGGTCGATACGCTCGCGCAAACCTTCGATTTTTTTTTCAATGTCAAACTGTATATCGGAAAGCTTTACTCCAAACTCTCCTGTTCTCAGGTCTCTGCGATTATAATTCTGATAATATTCTTTATTACGTCTAACCTCGCGATCATCGATGGTCTTATAAGCCTTATCGAAAAATTGGATGGCCGAATCCATATTGGCAACAGCCAGCGAAGTTTGCTTGAGTAAGTCGTTCTTAGCGGATTTTTCCTGGTAAATAACGCCCATGAACAGATAGGCATTCGGATTGTCATCGTTCTCCTTAAGGTATCTTTTCAGAAAAGGCTCGGCTTGCTCATACTGTTTAGTGCTCAAAAGGCCGAAGATGTCCTTATATTTAACCTTTTGGCCATAAGCCACGGACACGACGGAAGACAGAAAAAATAATGTGATGAACTTGATCAGGCCAACTTTTGTCATCTTGGTAACTTATTATCCTTCGAAATTAAATAAATTCATGAGATTTGAGTAGCGTTGCCGAGCCAAAATGGCAAAATCAGTTCAAAATCAAAAAGTTATGAAAATCTGGCGCACGTTGCGGCCGTGGATCGTCGTTTTCGGTATCTGGGGAATCCTGAAGTACACCGGCCTTCTCAGCAGCATCTCTGGTGCCGCCGGTTCAGCGCTGATGAAAAGCGGCCTTATGGACTACACCCCCGACGCTGACGCCAGCACCAAGCGCTCCTTTAATTACAATTTTAAGATCCAGGACCTGGAAGGTAACACCGTCGATTTCAACCAATTCAGAGGCAAGGTGATCTTTCTGAATCTTTGGGCAACGTGGTGCGGACCATGCCGGGCCGAAATGCCCTCTATTCAGGCTCTTTACAAAAGAGTTGATCACGATTCAATCGCCTTTGTGATGCTTTCGTTGGACGACTCGCAAAATACTAACAAGGTGATGAAGTATGTGAACGATAAGGCATTCAGTTTCCCAGTTTATATGCGATCGGGAGGCTTACCGTCGCAACTTCAGGTGTCATCCATCCCCACCACGTTCGTGATCGACGAAGATGGAAAAATCGTGAGTAAAAAAGTAGGCGCCGCGAACTACGACAATGATGAGTTTCAGAAATTCCTGGAAGACCTTGCGATTCGCTAAGTTTTAATACGCTCTCCCCAATATTTTTCCTAACTTCTCAGCTCAAATTTAATCATTATCATCATGGGCCTTTGGGATAAACTTAAAGCGGAGCTCATCGACATCATTGAGTGGACCGACGACAGCAGCAACACCATGGTATGGCGCTTTCCGCGATATCAGAATGAGATCAAGTACGGCGCCAAACTTACTGTGCGCGAAAGTCAGGCTGCCGTGTTCGTGAATGAGGGCCAGATTGCCGATGTGTATAAACCCGGGCTATATACACTGACTACTCAAAACATGCCCATCCTCACCACGCTGAAAGGCTGGAAATACGGCTTCGATTCGCCCTTCAAAGCCGAGGTCTATTTTGTGAACACCAAGAACTTCACAGATCAGAAGTGGGGCACTAAGAATCCTATTATGATGCGCGATGCCGAGTTTGGTCCGATACGACTACGCGCTTTTGGAACATATGCCTTGCGCGTTGCCGATCCCGGAAAATTCATCAAAGAGATCGCCGGCACACAAGCACACTTTACCACAGAAGAAGTTACCGAGCAACTGCGCAATCTCATCGTCACCCGTTTCACAGACACGGTAGGCGAAAGCAAAATACCCATACTCGATCTCGCCGCAAATTACGACGAGCTTTCAAAGTTCATCTCCGGAAAAATAAATCCTGAGTTCGGCGAATACGGATTGGAAGTAACAAAATTGCTGGTCGAAAATATCTCCTTGCCTACTGAAGTAGAGCAGATGCTCGACAAGCGCAGCAGTATGGGCATTCTGGGTAATCTCAACCAATACACGCAATTTCAAACTGCCAACGCCATTGAAGCTGCGGCCAAAAATCCCGGTGGCGGTGCCAACGAAGGTTTGGGTTTGGGTATGGGTTTCGGTATGGCGCAACAAATGAGTCAAATGCTTAATCAGCAGAGTCAGCAATCGCAGCAAGGCCCACCACCAATACCGGGGGGCAACGTGCAATATTTTATCGCGGTTAACGGTCAGCAACAAGGCCCGTACACGTTACAAACACTCCAGGCTATGGTACAACAGGGTACGCTGACGCGCGATACGCTGGTATGGAAACAGGGCATGGCAAATTGGGCCAAGGCCGCAGATACGGCGGAGTTAAATTCTATTTTCGATGCGGTGCCACCGCCGCTTCCACCACAATCATAACATTCTTTTAGAAAACGATCGATGCATGGCAGAATTTATTGAAGCCACTCAGGCCGTCAGTGAAGAATTGGCGTGTTCAGGATGTGGAGCGATCTTAAAATTTAAACCCGGCACACATCACCTGATGTGTGAATATTGTGGCGCAAAAAATCAAATTGTGTTGCCCGATGTAGCCGGCAAAATCGAGGAGATCAACCTGGAAGATTTTCTGGTGAAACATGC
>JBMOKS010000171.1:0-3096 GCA_049324355.1 Bacteroidota bacterium | reverse complement strand
ATCCACGATAAACACGACCTGATTCACAAAGCTACCGGCGGATGGTTGAGAGAAGCGGGAAAAAAAGATCCCATGCGGCTCATCAAATTCCTGGACCAGTATGCCGCCACCATGCCCAGAACGGCGCTCCGTTACGCTATCGAGCGCCTCACACCGAAACAACGAGAATATTATTTGAACAGGAAGAAAGAGATGGTAGAAGGTATTTGAAATATCGAACTCACCTTCGGAGGCCTTGCAGACGAATAACGAATACCGAAGCTAGCCTCGGTTCAAAACAAGGTTTCGCCAATGCCAATGCACCCACTATCGTGGAATATAAGCCGTAGATTTAAATCTGGCCTGCTTCGAAATCCATTGTTCGTCGTTCGACATTCAAAGATCTCACAGCGTCCTGCAACTCATTTCTGCTTGAACGCCCCCTTTACAATCTCTTCATTAAAACCGGAAGCGATCAGATGGCTACTCGCATATACATAAAGCGCTGTGTTGAAGATCATGCTGGCAACGGCGAAAACCAGCCCACTCAGGAGCATCAAAAGGATACCGATACCAATACCGATGAGCACACCGGTGGAACCAAATGTGATCGACAACAAATAGGTAAGCACCGCCGAGAATAATATGATCGTAACGAATACCAACAGCTGAACAAGTCCAAGGCCAATGGCTTTGATGAGGCTTTCGCCCCAGGTTGCTTTGATCACCTTAGTAGATTTTTTGAGAGCATCGATGGGGCCAAGTCCTTCGTAGACCAGTGCCGGAACAACAAAGAGTGTGACAATACTCCACGCCATCCCCATCAAGCCGATGATGACATTAGCCACTACCTGACCGATCTTTCCGAGGTTGGAGGCAAGGTGATGAAGGATACGAAGGATCAGTCCGACCGTTGCGGATAATAAACTCCACTGAACGATCAGCCCCAGTCTGCTGAAAGCAAACCTGATACTTTCGCCGAATGTGGCGTTTCCGCCCTCAAATCTGATCTTGGTAGTATATACAACGCAAACATTGAAGAATGTAGCGATGAACGCCAAGCCAAAGTAGGTCAGAAAGACCATGACATATTCAAACACATGAAGCGAATCTTTAGATAACCCCCTATCCATCAGGGCTGCCACAACTGACGGAAAAATCATAGCGACAGCGTAGAGTGTCGAAAAAATAAACGACATCAGGGCGAACCACAGTAGCTCCCGGTCCTTGTTGATGACGCCAAATGTCAACTTAGTGATCATCCAGCTTCTGGAGAATGCATTCATGAGATGTGAGGTTTGGGGTTTACACACCCCAATTTACGATTTTCCGCAAAGATCCACGAAATGGTTATAAGGGATATTCTACAGGCGCGGCTGGAAGGTATAAATGAAAAACAGCCCCTTGATTGGGTTTTCCTTCAGCCACAACAATTCCGGCGTGATTTTCGACAACCTTCTTGACAATAGCCAGACCGATACCGGTGCCTGAGTAAATATTTTTGGGATGAAGCCGCTGAAACGGTGCAAAGATCTTGGCTGCGAATATCGATTCAAAGCCAATACCGTTGTCGCGTACGGAAATGTGATGATAAGTGTTACTACTGATGGTAACCCCCGGCACACCTTGGCTTTCGATGCAGCGATAATCTATGTTGACCAACGGCCGTTGTCCGCGCCGAGCAAACTTTATCGAATTGGTGATTAAATTCAAGAACAGCTGATGCAGTTGAAAGGAAATACCTTCGATCACCGGAAGTTGAGCCGATTCAATGATAGCATTCTTCTCCGTTATGGTCACCTCCAATTCGTTCATGACTGCCGCTAATATTTGGTTGAGATCCACCATTTGAAACTTACCGAGATCGTTGTCGATCATCGAGTATTCGAGCAAGTCGTCAATAAGGTTTTGCATGCGTACGGCGCTGCTCATGATCTTTTCGATAAAGTCCTTTCCCTTCTCGGGCGACTCTACCTCTTCCAGTCGTGAAATGTAGGTTTGGATTTTGCGCAGCGGTTCTTTCAGATCATGGCTCGCAACGTAGGCAAAAGACGAGACTTCAAGATTAAGTTGTTCGAGAGATTTGTTTTTTCGATCAAGTTCAATGGCATTGGCTCGCAGGGAATCTTCTGCCCGCTTCTTATCGGTGAGATCTCGTGTTACTTTAGAAAATCCAATAACCCTGTTCTCATCATTGTGAAGGGCAGTGATCACAACACTTCCCCAGAATTTAGATCCGTCTTTCCGTACTCTCCAGCCTTCATGAATAGCGTTACCTAGTCCACTCTGCCGATCTTCATGGGTATAAAAGATCTTAAAGCTTTGGCCGATGACCTCAAATGCTTTATAACCATTAATGTACTCGGCGCCGGTATTCCAGTTTTGTATTTCGCCAGCTTCGTTCAGCAATATGATGGCATAGTCCTGTATCTCCGAGATCATTCTATGGTAGCGCTCTTCGCTTTGGCGCAATTCCTCGTTCCTGACGGTGAGTTCTTCGGCGAGGTTGGTCAGTTGTTCATCTTCCAATTTCCGAATGGTGAGATCGCGGGTGATCATTAAAAATCCCCCTAACTCACCTTCGTCATCGTGAATGGCAGCAATGACCACCTTACTCCAAAACTTAGAACCGTCTTTTTTCAATCGCCAGCCTTCATGATTGACCTTGCCGTTCCTGCTGGCGGTAGCAAGCAGCGAATCAGGCAAGGCTGACGCACGATCTTCAGGCGAATAAAATATCCTAAAATTTTTTCCGGCTACTTCTTCCGGCAAATAGCCCTCGATACTCTCTACGCCTTTGTTGCAGGTGGTGACGATGCCGCCAGGGTCCAGTAAAAAAATAGCGTAATCCTCAAACTCCTCAATGAGGCGCAGGAAACTCTCCTGCCTCAGCTTACCAAGTCCCACTTTCGACGCAGAAATCTCCTGTAAATTTTCTTCTGGTGATTGTAAGTCTGCCGAATCAGTTTTCATGTATTTAACAGGATTGATGGAGGTGATCAGGGACTACCAGGTGAATAGCCCCCTCGTTCACGAAAATCTTTTCCCCTCAAACAGAATAAAACAGCTAGATTAAATGGGAATAAAAAAATTATGCCAATGGCTGGAAATCACGAA
>JBMOKS010000170.1:969-3101 GCA_049324355.1 Bacteroidota bacterium | reverse complement strand
AACCAAAGAGGTCTGTACCGGCGATTGATGTTCGGCGATTACATCACCCCGGTTGTTTTCTATGAAGATCTGTTTTTTGAACGAAAGCGATTCACCGTTCGCTTGCATCCATGCGGTGTATGCCCGGATAAAATAGACTCCACTGGGAAGTGTTGACGGCAGATCGATCTGGCCATGAGCCAAACCTGCTGTGCATTTTAGTTTGTGGCGTAGTAAAATATTGTTCTTTTCATCAGCAAATTCTACATAAGCAATTGTGCTCAGTTTATTTTTATCGTACGACGCGTTGTGCAGATACACTTTGTACCACAGGGTCTCTTTACGTGAATAGCAAGTCTTATCGACGTGAACGTCAATAAATTCCGGCCGGGCATGCTCGTGGAAAGCGAGGAGCCGATCTGCCAGTATTTTGTCTTGTGCATACGATGGCAATGCGGCGACTAGCGCCACTACGAAGGGTGCGATTTTTTTGTACATCATCACGGAAAACCGGGTGGTTTAATATTAGTGCCCCGAGGCTCGTGATCTCTGCAATCTCCACCTATGGGCATTATGTATGGAGAGGGCGAAACACGACCCGAAGCGATAAATCTATTGATTAATACCGATTTTTCATACACAGCTGAAACGCCAAAATAGCCTAGCACCATATCGCTGTCGTCATCAATATTTTTCATGTTGCCCCGAATGGCAACGGGTGGAGGATCGAAAATACTTCCGGTATTCAATTGTTGATTTTTAAATTGATTCCAGAATTCATAAGCGCGCGCTGATATGGAATATTGTTTTACCGCAGCGAGGTAATAAGAAGGCCTTTCATACGGAATGATGGCGACGTCTTCTAAAAACGAATTGCCATCGAAGTAGTGGTCGTTATTCACTTTTACGTGGGTCTCCAATCTGAAAACGGGCGCCCAGCATTGTTTTATTTCAGGATTGTCGTTTATGCTGAAATACTCGAATATGCCGCTCACTTTCCATCGATAATAGTTTTTCAGTCCATTCGGATCGTTGCTTTTGACAGTTAACTGGAATCCGGTCGAAGTTGTTTCTACAATATTTCCCGATCCGCTTTCAGTGAGGCGCTGGTACGTTATGTATGTGTATATTAAACTGTCGATAGCGGGCACATCGCGCATAAGCTCCGGATCTGACTGATATTTTTTTCCGTCGGCTGTTCTGATCTTCAATGTATACGTGACACCGATGCCTCCGGTAAAATGGGCTGGTGTTACATACAGGCCCGGGCCAGTTTCTGTCAGCGCAAACGAGTTGCCTAAATTGTCGTCTATAGAAACTATGGCATTCGCCTCCGGATTGAAATATGCTGGCAATACTTTTGTGTTGTCGAACGGAAGGCTGCGGCCGATCCTGATGGTGTAGGGGCCCGGTTCATTAGTGACCAATCCGTCAATCACCAGTTTGTCATAGGAAGACGGCAACGACAGATCCACCGCGTCGATGCATGAAAAAGTGATGACGATCAATATGAACAATGTGAACCTTTTCATGATCCTAGTTGATTTTAAAATTATAAGTTAACGACGGGAAAACGCTTCCCAACACTGACAAGCGATACGCCTGTGGCCGCGCTCCGCGATACTCGGGTTTGAAGAAAATGGAGTATGCGTTTTTCCGTCGGTAAACGTTAAAGATCGAAAGGGTCCAGCTTCCCTTGTACTTCTGAGCTTGCTTCAGATTCCCTTCCAGGGTGAAAGAAATGTCGAGCCTGTGGTAATCGGGAGTTCGTCCCTGGTTGCGATCTGAAAACTGGGTGAAGGTGTATCCATCGATCACATAAACTTCATCCGGATACGTGATGGGTCGGCCTGTATTGTATGTAAAATTAGCCGACATACTGATTCTTCGCGTGAACTTGTAATTGGCGACCACAGCGAGGTCGTGCGGTTTGTCGACGTTAGACGGGTAGAATTTACCTTTGTTGATGGTTTCGGCCCCCGTATTTTTCTGCACTTGCCGCAATGTTCTTGAATAAGTGTAGCCCACCCAACCGGTAAGTTTGCCGGCATTCTTTCTGACAAGTAGCTCGGCTCCGTAAGCCTTTCCAAAAGCCGGTAGCAGGGCAGACTCAATCGCTGGATTCAGGAATAAGTCCGCTCCATCCTTATACT
>JBMOKS010000170.1:0-959 GCA_049324355.1 Bacteroidota bacterium | reverse complement strand
TGTTCTCCACTTCTTTATAATAGATCTCGAGCGATGTTTCGATCATGTTGTTTTTAAGATTCCGGAAATAACCAACGGCAAACTGATTTCCGGTTTCCGGTTTGATATGATAGTTGCTCGATTTCCATAGGTCCAGCGGACTGATCGCCGCCGTGTTTGAGATCAGGTGGAGATACTGAATATTGCGATTGTAGCTAGCCTTGATTGAGCTCTGATCGTCGAGTGCTAGCCTTACCGAGAGCCTGGGCTCAACACCTGAGTATTGGCGAATTGGTTTTCCGGATGAGAACGATACCGTGTCAACGATGGTTGAAACACTTTGTGGTGCGCCCTCCTGATAAATAAAAACATTTCCCGGGCCGATATTTCGGTAATGCGACAGGCGAACTCCGGCTGAAACTGTGACGTTTTGATGGAGTTTGATCTCGTCGCTTACGTACAGCGCGCTTTCGTCAGACTGCTCAAGTGGAAGGGAAACTGAATTGATCGCTGAGTTTTCAGCAACATCCATTTTTCCGGGCGAGAAATCATAGCGATTGGCCGATGCGCCAAATTCAACTTTGTGATCGAGGTCAGGAGCATAGGTAAAATCCACTTTTGCGCCGCGTGTAAGCACGCCGAAAGTGGCGGTGTATAAATCGGGTGCGCGTTGGCCGTTGATGTAGTATTCGTAGTTGCTGTATAGGGCGGTAAAACCCACGAAGATTTTTTTTGAGAGAACGGAATTCCACTTGAAGGTCATGTTTTTGGTGTTCCATCCGTAGAGCGTGTCGCCGGCGAGTTTGAACTGATCTTCGCTGAGGAAAGCGGAAAGGGAGAGGTTATTCTTCTCGTTGAATTCATGATGGAATTTGGCGGTCACATCGTAGAACATACCCGAGCTTCGCTGAATGTCGAGGTCGGGTACTCTTTTTATGACCCAGTCGGGGTACGCGTAACGACCGCCGAGAATGAAGGAC
>JBMOKS010000169.1:0-3101 GCA_049324355.1 Bacteroidota bacterium | reverse complement strand
TTGATCCTGGCCATTCTCAAGTTGCTGGTCATAGATGATCGGGAAGCCCGTATCCTGAATGCCCACCACGCCCAGATCGCCCTGTACCGAATATGAATCCACAAAGCCCAAGCCATGTCCCAGCTCGTGCATGACTACTGTGACAAAGTCATATTGACCTGATGATGGCGATCCATCGGTTCCAAGATACCAATTAAACTCACTGTTGAAGTTTGCGAAGATGTCGGGGTCGGTACTGGCGTTGAGATCTTTGCCCGCAATTTTTTCTGCGAGTGCCACCGGATACCAGGTATTAGCGCGTTGTGCCCCCTGAAAATTTCTAAACACAGACCCCCATATCGCGGAACCCAATACGCCTGTGCCCAGGGGTTGCCACTCGGCTCTTACCCGGATCTTCACAGGAGATGTGATCAAACTTTCCCAGATGTCTACAGCTTCCTGAAAAGCAGTTTGAGCTGCAGGTGAAAATCCAATATATTCTACTTCAAACACCGCGGCCTTCGTGCGCGCAGTGCCGTTCTTTTTCATTTCCCGATAGTGGGCGGGCGCGTCTACAAGGGTATGCTGGTCGCCTTGAAGAGCGTAGCATATGATAGGCTTCTTTGGTTTTCTGCTTTCGGGCACAAGATCCTGCGCTTTCAGCGATAATACACCGGCACTCAACAGGGCAAGTCCAACAAAAAATTTGCTCATACAGGTTAATTCGAATCTCAAAGGTAATAAAAGGAAAAATCTAACCTATCACTTGTTAGCAGGATTTGCCCGGGATTTTTGGGGTTGAAATTGAGCCTGTTTCGCAATTGAATTTCTATTCTGCATCGTTTTGCGGTTTATGGCAGAGCACAACAGTAGTTTGTGTTGGGGGGAAACGACTTACGTCAGATCAGACCGCGCGATTTAAGCTCCAGGTACTTGTTGATGGTATTGACCGTAAGATTTTCCGGCGATGTGAGCACTGCCTGAATGCCGTGCTTGGCCAACTCCTTAACAATAAGTTTTTTTTCGTAGGCAAATTTTTCGGCTACGGCTTTGTAATACACTTCTTTTAAATCGCGCGCCGGCTCCGCGATGAGCGATTTCATTTCAGTATTCTCGAAAAAGATCACGACCAGCAGATGTTGGCGGGCGAGATTTTTCAAGTAACGAAGCTCGCGATGCAAAGCGTAGATCGATTCAAAGTTGGTATACAGAAGCAACAAGCTTCGTTGTGTGATCTTGCGACGGATAAACGTATACACCACCGAAAAATCTGTTTCACGGTAGGCAGTCTTTTGGTTGTACAATACCTCCATGATCTGCGACATCTGGTTGTTGGTGCGGCTTGCGGGCAAAAGCGTGCCAATCTTATCCTGAAAAGTAAGCAAACCTGCTTTGTCTGACTTTTTGATGGCAATATTGGAGATGACCAGACATGCATTGATGGCGTAGTCGAGCAGGCTCATGCCCTGAAAAGGCATTTGCATCACACGACCTTTGTCAATCAGACTATATACTTGTTGAGAACGTTCGTCCTGGTAGTGATTCACCATGAGGTGTGTTTTGCGGGCAGTGGCTTTCCAGTTCACCGTTCTGAAATCATCGCCGGTAACATATTCTTTGATGAGTTCAAACTCCATGTTGTGGCCAATACGCCTGATCTTCTTGATGCCCGTTTCGGTTAGCCTGTTGGAGATGGCGAGCAATTCATACTTGCGCATTTGAATATATGACGGATAAACCGGCACCATCTTATCGGCCGAGAACGAAAAACGTCTTGCGAGCAGTCCGAGCGGAGAACTTACCAACACGTTCACGGCACCAAAAGAGTATTCACCTCGCTTGACAGGGCGAAGTTTATATTTTATAGACTTGCTTTGTCCTGGAGAAAGTTCGAGATAAAAGTTAAGATCACGGCGCTGAAACTGATGCGGAATTTCATCGATTACCCGCAACGATACTTTGAACGGGTAAAAGTTCTCCACAAAAATTCGCAATTCATTGTCATCGCCGTTCGACAATTTCTCTGGTGTGAACCGGTGGCCATGAAGCCCCTTAGCGGTGCGGAACAATAAAATGAAATCCGTTAGCAACGCCGCCAGCAAGACCAGGAATAAAATCTTCGGAACAATGATCAGGTTGCCGGCAATAAACACGATGATAAAGCCCATCACTATAATGCCGATGGCGACGAAAAGACGATTATTGAGATATGTGCTCCTGATCAGTTTCACTTAGCGTGGTATTTCAATTTTATCGACGATCTGTTTTACGATCTCGTCTGTTGTAATGCCTTCCATTTCTTTGTCGGGTGTGAGAATAACCCGGTGACGCAATACGGGCAATGCAATGAATTTGATGTCTTCGGGCGTTACAAAATCGCGACCGTTAATCGCTGCAAAGGCTTTGGCGCCGTTAAGCACCGCCATCGAAGCTCTCGGCGAGGCACCCAAAAAGAGGGAAGGATTATTTCGCGTTTCGTGAATGATCTGGGCTATGTAGCGGATCAGGTGCTCCTCTATATAAACCTGCTGCACGGTGTTTCGATATTCTTGTATCTGCGCAGCGCTCAATACTGCATTTACTTCACTCAATGGAGCGGTTCCCTTGCGCTGATGATGCCCATTGATAATAGCGACTTCCTGGTCGAGGGTTGGATAATCGACCTGAATCTTGAACAGAAAACGATCAAGTTGCGCTTCAGGCAGCCTGTAAGTTCCTTCGTGCTCGATCGGGTTTTGTGTTGCCACTACGATATAAGGTGGATCGAGCCTGTAAGTGGTGCCATCGACAGTCACCTGGCGTTCTTCCATCACCTCAAAGAGGGCGGATTGTGTTTTTGCGGGAGCGCGATTGATCTCGTCAATCAATACGATATTCGAGAAGATAGGGCCCGACTTGAATTCAAATTCCGATTTCTTAAGGTTGTAGATTGACGTTCCGAGCACATCTGACGGCATAAGATCGGGCGTAAACTGGATACGCGAGAAGTTCACAGAAATGGTTTTGGACAATAGTTTTGCCGTGAGTGTCTTCGCCACTCCGGGAACTCCCTCGATGAGCACGTGACCATCAGCGAGTATAGCCGTTACCAGCAGATCGACCATCTGCTCCTGGCCAACGAT
>JBMOKS010000168.1:0-3116 GCA_049324355.1 Bacteroidota bacterium | reverse complement strand
AGCCTTTGGTGCGGATCAGATTTCGCCAGGCAATGGTAAAGTAGTTCCTGAGCATAGGAGGTTGTTAAAGTTCAAAACATGCTGGAGGCATTCGCCGAAAGAAGATGGTGATGAAGTTAAAAAAGTTTTATTTAAGAATGGAGTATTCTTAAGATACTTCGATGTCAAATTGGGGATCCTTCGCTCCGCACCCCGGCGCACAAACCCGCTCCCAATGACTACTTCGTAAAAGGGAAATTCGTACATTCAAATACCTAAACTTAGTCTTTATGGATAGAAGAAAATTCCTGCAAAACTCCGGTTTTGCCATGGGCGCAGGCCTTGCACTGCCGGTTTTGTCGTGCAGCACTTCAGCTACCGAAAAATCTCCCGCAAAAGATGCCGTCGCCCAGGAACCCTCGCTGGATACCTGGGAGGGTGTTAGAAGCTGCTTCAATCTTTCGCCCGATCGGATTCATATGTCACAAATGTTGCTGGCCTCTCATCCGCTGCCTGTGCGACAAGCCATTGAAAAGCACCGGAAAAGTTTCGATGAAAATCCATTTGAGTATTGGGAGAATAATTGGATAGAGGCCGAAAAAAAAGTTTGCCAGGCAGCTGCCAATTATCTCAAGTGCGATCCGTCTGAAATTGTACTTACCGATAGTACAACCATGAGCCTTGGAATATTGTACTCAGGATTTAAATTAAAACCGGGCGATGAAATACTCAGCACCGTACACGATCATTACTCCACCGAAAAATCTCTTTTGTTCGCTTCGTGGAAAAGTGGCGCCGACATTCGTAATATTTTTTTATACAAAGATCCAAGTACAGTCACGGCTGATGAAATTGTGGACAGTCTTGTCAAAAAAATTAATCCGGCAACCCGTATTATCGCGGTTACATGGGTTCACTCCGTAACCGGTGTAAAACTTCCGATACGGAAAATGGCAGATGCTATCAAGGCCGTAAATGAAAAACGGGCTGCCGACAAGCGTATATATTTTTGCGTTGACGGTGTTCATGGTTTTGGTGTCGAGAACATCACCATGGAAGACTTGGGCTGCGATTTCTTCGCTGCAGGAACACACAAGTGGATGTTTGGTCCGCGAGGCACTGGAATATTATGGGGAAAAAAAGACGCCTGGAACATGATCGACCCTATTATTCCTCCTTTTCGCATAGCTCCGTACAGCATGTGGATGGGCGTAGTCCCTAAAGCAGAATTGACTTTCAGCGACGCTTGTTCTCCAGGTGGCTTTCTGGCCTTTGAGCATCGCTGGTCGCTAAACGAAGCTTTCGACTTTCATATGAAGATCGGCAAAGCCAGGATCGAACAACGTACGCATCAACTCAGCACGATGCTCAAGCAAGGGATGATGGAAAATAAAAAGATCAGGTTGCTGACACCCGTTGACCCCGCACTGTCGTGTGGAATCAATTGCTTTGAAGTAAATGGCATAAAGCCTGAAGACGTAGCTAAAAAACTTCTTGAAAAGAAGATCCTCGCCAGCACAACTCCATACAAAGAAGTACACGCTCGCCTGACTCCTTGTGTGATCAATACCGAAGAAGAGGTTACACAATGCCTCAACGCATTGAACGATATCACCACCTAGTTGTCACTGGATAGTCATTGGTGTTTTGGATTGTATTTCCAATGACTATTGACTAGTGACTTAAGTTATGCAACAACATGCCCTTCGTAAGCGTCTTCGAGTGCGTGAATGTCGAGTTTCTTCATTTGAAGAAGCGCTTTCATGACCCGTTCTGATTTTTCTTTGTCTTCATCGCGAAGCATATCAGCCAGCTGCGTGGGAACAACCTGCCATGAGAGGCCAAATTTATCTTTCAACCATCCGCACACCTGGGCACTTGGATCGCCGCCTTGCGATAATTTTTCCCAATAGTAGTCGATCTCCTGCTGGCTATTGCAGTTTACAATGAACGATACGGCTTCATTGAATTTAAAGATCGGACCACCATTGAGCGCGACAAATTTTTGTCCTTCGATCACAAACTCAACGGTGAGCACGGTTCCTTCTGGCATCTTGTGAGTTTCATAACCCTCTTTGCCGTAGTGACTTATCTTCAGAATTCTTGAATTCTTGAAGATGGAAGTGTAAAACTTTGCTGCTTCTTCGGCCTGACGATCAAACCAAAGGTTCGATGTGATTTTTTGCATGTCTGCCATATTGTTTTGCTGTTTGGTGAGAATGACTACAATGCGATAATTATCGTACCCGGCTCGCGCATGATTATTGATCAACGCAGCGGTTCACTGGAAAAAGAGACTATTTTTTGCGAAACGACATTTTTTTTGATGCCAGCGCATGTCGAAGCTTGGGCAGAGTGCTGGGCCCCATGCCATGGAGTTCTAAAATTTCGGCTTCGCTTCGCCGTGATAGCGCGGTGAGCGTTTTTATTCCTTCGCGCTCGAGGGCTCGTCGGGCAGGAGCTGCAAGGGAAGAAAGAAAACCACTTTCGGGTTTTCTCCCCTGCTCGCATATGGGGCAAGTCGGGCAGTCACTGCTTTTGTAGTAGCGATGCCCGACGTTGCAGACCCTGAGGGTTCCTTTTGGTTTTGCCATTAGTGGGCTTCGGTGTACTTCTTGAAGTTGTCCAGTATGGCTTGCCATCCAGACTTTTGCAGCTCAAGTGAGTTCTCGGTTTCGGGGTCAAAAGTTTCTACCACCTTGGTTTGATTGCCCTGGCTTGAAAATGTGATCTGCACCTGTCGGCCATCACTCATGGTGTATGCGATCAGTTTGTTTTCTTGAACGCTGTCGTAAACACCTTCGAAGTCGAAGCTGAAACTTCCATCTTTGGCGGCCATGGTTGTCTTGAACTTACCTTTGGTACGGAGATCATTTTCAGCGTAAGGTGCATGCCAGTCATCAGATGCCTGACACCATTTGGTGATGTGCTGAGGCTCGCTCCAGTACTTCCATACTTTTTGAACGGGCGCGTTGATCGTTGCTTCTACAGTGATCTTGGTTTTTTGTGCGGCTTCCATATTTTAGTTGTTTTGTTTTAGTTTCTTTTTAGTGTGGATTCTGTTCCACTGTTTTTTTGTTTGCGATTTGATATTACAAACATACGGCGCGCGGGCCGATCTGATGTGGGGTAAAAAC
>JBMOKS010000167.1:0-3124 GCA_049324355.1 Bacteroidota bacterium | reverse complement strand
TTGTATTGTTCACCTATGTCAGGGCGGGGACCGGCGATTTTGAGCGACACAAAGCGTTGGCTAAATTTACTTTCCCGCTGTGGTTGTACGTAGCGGTAACGGGTGTTATCGTTTACATGATGATCAGCCCGTACTACCAATAAACCTCAACGGGGGGCCCGCCTTCGGAGCACTACGGCGGGCAAGCAAGGAACTAGAAAAGATATGAGAGTCTTGTTATTAATATTTTTCTTCACCGTGAGCGCTAGCCAGAGTGTGGCCCAATGTGCCATGTGCCGTTCTACGTTGGAGAATAATTTCAGTAACGGAAGCCCCGGTATTGCTGCCGGCATCAATACCGGTATTCTTTACCTGTTAGTGATGCCCTACCTCGCCGTACTGATCCTGGGATATTTTTGGTATAAATCGAGTAAGAATGCCCGAAAAGAGTTACATCGCCGCGTTGCTTCAAGGTAAGTGTCCGCATTGCCGCGAAGGCAACATGTTTGTCCATTCGGCCAGCCACCTCTCTAAGTTTAATATCATGAATAAAACCTGTCCGCATTGTGGCATTATGCTCGAGCCGGAACCAGGCTTTTATCAGGGTGCCATGTATGTAGGATATGCCATCACTATCGCCGTGATCGTCGTCATCAGCCTCATCCTCTATTACCTTGGAGGCAATCCTTCAGAGTGGGTTTATATCGGCGCGGTCATCTCGGTGATGGTACTGCTCATTCCACTCAACTACCGCTACTCCCGCATCTTATTCCTTTATTTTTTCGGAGGGATCAAATACGACCCTCAATCCCGGTAAGAAAATTGCTTAACTTTATTGGTCACCAAATGTGATCAGATTGAGGTCAAAGCCATCTTTATTATTCACTGCATTTGTTGTGCTGCTCGCGGCAGGCTTGCTGACCACCTACTTTGCCATTCAACCCGATTCGCCCCAGGTCATCGCCGCCAAAATCGCTGAAAACCTAAGTGAAGAATTGGAATTGGTTGACCAGGAAATGCAAACCATTCTGACAAAAGCCGATACAATTCATTCGGCAGAAACACAGTATCCATATTACATCTACAACCAGAGCGGGGTAGTGTATTGGTCCGATCATGCTTACGTGCCGCCCTATCAGTCGGTATCGGATGCCTTTAAGTTCAAACTATTGAAGACCGGAAGTGAGGCGCGGCTGGCAAAAAAATGGAAGATCAATGGCGATCGTTTTTTAGTCGTTGTTATTCCGCTGCAGCATCACTATACCATCAGCAACAACTATTTGCACGCCGAATGGAACCGTGAGATTTTTCCTTCGGGCAACCTCAGTATCCTTGAATCCGGGGCTACGATTGGTTTGCCGGTTTGTGTGCAGGGTGAATGTGTATTCCGTGTCAGCTTTCATCCCGGCGATTTTCCTTCGCACGAACGAAGCCGCGAGGTGGCCGTGGTGTTGATCGTTTTATCGCTCGTAGCCTTCATCGCATTGGTGTACGATCGTTTGAAAGCCGTAGGCCGTAAATACCCTGAAGCAGGATTTGTGTTTTTATACGCCGTTTTTCTGGGCACGAGACTCATCATGACGGGATTGAATTTTCCTAATGCCCTGATTCAAACAACGCTTTTCGACCCTCAGATCTTTGCGTCATCCACGCTCAATGCTTCGTTAGGTGATATGTTGATCAACGTGTTGGCATTGCTGGCGTTGTGCTTCTACTTGTTCAAAAACTACCACAAATTTTACTTCCTGCGCGTCCGCAAGAGCGAAGCATTTTCCTGGATTCTATCGGGCGTGTCGGCATTGTGCGTTCTGTTTGCCGGGATTTTTCCGTTTGTGGTCATACAAACAATTTATAATAACTCTTCTATTGAACTGAACATTGCGCAGTCGCTTCAGTTCAGTGCACTTAGGCTTGTGGCCATGCTGATCGTATTGCTCTCGGGTGTTTGTGCCTTTTTATTTTCACATGCCTTCGTCAGGATGCTGGCAGCAGATAACCGAAAAAGCCGGATCGTACTTTCCTTCGCACTCGCCGTGGTGGCGTTTATAACGCTCAACGAGTATACAGGTCAGGAATATATCTTTCCGATGGTGATCTCATTGGCGTATTTCGCCCTCGTTTATTTTTTGGATCTATATGGAAGTTTGAAGCGACTCAGTTATGCTACCTTTGGTTATCTGTTTGTAAATATCTTTTTTCTTTCAGCGATCGGTGCGTTTGCCATCCAGCATTTTAGTCACCGTGAAAAGATCAGTAATCAGTTCCGGTTTGCCAGCAACTTTTTAATCGACCGCGATAACTTCGGCGAGAACCTGCTTCATGAAGCACTGCATAAGATTTCCAGCGATGTTTTTATCCAAACACGAATGGCGAGTCCTTTTTTGACAAAAGATGTGATCCGCCAAAAGATCCGCCAAGTGTTCTTGCCTAGCTATTTTAACAAGTATGATGTCAATATTTCAATCTTCAACGCGCTCGGCGCGCCGTTAGAGAACAACAGCCCCGAAACTTTTTCGGAAGTTGTCAACCTGTATGACCAGGACGCCTTTCGCACTGAATATGATGGTGTTTATTTCGTCAATAGTCCCGAAGCAGATGTAACCCAAAAATATCTTATCATCACGTCGCTCAAACGTCTGAAGATCATTTCCGGTTACCTCGTTGTGGAGCTGTCACTGAAGAAGATCATTCCCGAAAACGTTTACCCTGAACTGTTGGTTGACAACCGCTTTCAGCAATTTTATCGTACGCAGGACCTGAGCTATTCCGTATTTGCCACCCGCACGCTGATCTTTACCTCCGGAGAATTCAACTACGAAAAGTTTTTCGATCGTCAGCTGTTGGGTGACCCCCGGTTGTACACCCGCGGTGTGACGCAGGACGGTTACGTACACATCGGACAGGAAGATCAGAGCGGAAGGGTAGCGGTGGTATCGTCGCGGACGATGCCACTGGTGTTCGTTTTAGCCAATTTTTCTTTTTTGCTGGTGATGGGACTATCCATCATACTGGTCATGGTTTTTGTTCAGGGCCTCTGGAGTTACAGCAAAGGTGAACGAATGTTCTTCTCTGCCAGAATTCAATTGTATCTCAACCTGGCGTTTTTTATTCCACTTATCGTAGTCAGTATTACAACCTTGGGTTT
>JBMOKS010000166.1:0-28760 GCA_049324355.1 Bacteroidota bacterium | reverse complement strand
GTCGATCGCCAGGGCCGTTGTAATAATATGGGTTGCCGAGTCGTAGCGACCGCTCTGATAAAGTTCATAAGCGGCTTTATACAGGGACTTTTGTTTCTCAGCCGCCTGACTGGACGCTTGCAGGTAGTTGGGATTAAGCAGGATCTTTGTAAAAGTCGAACCGGGATATTTGGTTTTTAGCCGCGCAGCGTATTGCTCTGACTCTGCCGGGATAGAATCTTTTGTGATAAGATAAAGTTTGTAGAGAACTTCAGGTTCGTGCTCCGTTTCCGGAAAGCGGCCTAATAACTTCAAATAGGTCGACTTAGCATTTTCCGTTTCCAGCAGCTTGAAGTAATAGATATCGCCGAGGTTAAAATAGGCCTCCTCAATTTTATGTAACGCTTCCTGTTTGTCTTTTTCCGTTTTCGGTATCTCTTTGCTGAGGCGACCGTATTCGGCGTCTGCCGGATCAACATTGGGCTGCGTGGCCGCGGTGACTGCAGTCGAAGACGTGCTGTCGGCAGAATTGTTATTGCCATTGCCTAAGTTGGCAGCGGCTGCTAGTTTTTGGGAACGTCGCCAGTTGTCTTCCAACACGATATTTCCCCAAACCCTTTGAAATTCATTCTGGCCGAGCGCTAGTGCCGATGAGTTACCAAAATACCAATCTGCGCCTTCCGCACTTCCTTCCTTTTCTTCTGTGTTGAAGATATTGCTATTGGTGTTGGAGCTGATCTCGACTCGATTACGCTGTTTTTTTTGCTTTCGTTTATTTTTCTCTTCTTCTTTTTTTCTTTCCGCTAGTTCCTGATAGATGAGGGTTCGCAGTTGGACAGAATCCAGCGACGCGAGCGCCAATAAACTGTCCTGCCATTGGATGGTCTTAATGTGTTTTACAAATTCATTCAAAATTTCCTGTCGCGCTTTGATTTTGGCGTAGCCATCATAATCTGTGGGCAGCGCGCTGATGGCGCTATCGTAATAAGCCTGTGACTTCTCGTAATCTTTGAGTGACTCGTAATAAATCTCACCCATTCTCAAATAGGCTTCACCGTCGATTCGTTTGTTTGTGCCGATGCGAACGGAGAGATTAAAATTATCGATGGCCTCGCGGAGGTTCTTTTGTTTGAATTCAAAAACCCCCATTTCATAATAGATCTTATCTTGAAACTCTCGGTTTTTGTTGTCCTTTAATAATTTTTTGAATGACTTGCGTGCTGTGTTCACATCTTTGCTGCGCGAGATCTCCGTAACCTGGGCCATGTAAAGCCGCGCATAAAAATCTACCTCGTATTCAGGGTTGGTGGACAGGCATTTTTCATAGTAGTTGTATGCTTCTGCTTCGAAGCCCAGTTTCTGATACACCTGACCGATGATGAAATAGATCCTACCTCGTTTGTCTCTCTTCTTCAGCATGGGTTCGGCCGCCGTAAGATTTCTCACCATGTTGTCGTAATCCATTTGCTCCTGGTAAAAGTAGGCTTTCTCCAGGTAGAGTTTTTTGCGGTTACTTTTGCTCATCGCGTCTACCTGTTTTTGCAGGTAATCTATTGCAGCCTGGGCGTTATTATACTCTTTGTGTTCTGTGTAGGTCCTGATGAGGTTGATGATGGCCAGGTGTTTAGTGTCGAGGTCTTTGCTCTTGGTGTTAACGTGTTTAAAAGTCTGGATGGCGTTGCCCCAGTCGAGGCTATACAAGCGGGCTTTGCCCACGAGTATATAACTGTCGTCTACCCATTTGCTGTTGGGGTGGCGCTGTATGGCAATAGAGGCCATCTTAACGGCTTCCTGAATTTCTTTGTCGTATCCTTTGGCCAAAGATGAATCGAATGTGGGGTATAACCGGAGAATGCGATTATAGTCGTCGACCATGTTTTTCTGGTGCGTGAGCTCGATCTTCCGGATCTCCTCCAGGGCGTAGAAATAACCGTTGTAGTGCGCGGTGGTATTGTGAAAAGCTTTGCTCGTTAACGTATTTCTTTCGGAAGAGCAGCTCGACAGCCATATGAAGATGAACAAAAAATATAGTGCGACGTTTTTCAAGAAGCGATCGTTAATTATTACAAAACGCAAAAAACCTACATTCCATATTATAATCAGGCAGAATATCTAATTTTGTACAAAAAAGCGGAATATTTTGAAACCAAAGAAGACATTATCCAATTGGCTTACCACACGGTATCAGCTGATCATCCGCAATGAAGAGAACTTTGCTGAAAAAACCAGTGTAGGCTTTACCTACTCGAAAATAATTCTTTTTTCGGTGATTCTGTTTGCAGTCGTTTTTCTGATCAGCCTCTTTCTGGTGGAAACGGTTTTAGAAAAATGGTTTGATCCTCGTTATGAACAGATGGTGCTGAATCAACAGCTTTTGGGCTTGGCACAGAAGGTTGATTCATTAAGCCTCGAGGTTGATCGCAAAGACCGTTTCATCGGCAATTTTCAACGGGTGCTGAGTGGCGACACTGCTAATTTTCAGGACCCGGCAGAAGTGTTGCGTGGGGAAAATCAGCCCCTTAACAAACCTGCTACATTGAAACTGGACGAATCTGATTCGGCTTTTCGGAGGGACTTCGAAAAATTGAATCTTCCGCTTATCTCTCTAACGAGCGCAAAATATAGCGAGATGCAGGAAACTTTTTTCTTTTCTCCCGTAAATGGATTTATTTCAGACCACTATGATGTGAAGAAAGGCCATTATGGGGTAGACATTGTTGCCAAGTCTAACGAGCCGGTTAAATGCATCGCCGACGGTACAGTGGTATTCTCAGCTTGGACACAGGACGCAGGCTATGTGCTCGTTATTCAGCATAGCGGAAATCTGATTTCGGCTTATAAGCACAATGCCGAACTTTATAAAAAAGTTGGTACATTTGTAAACGCAGGTGAAATAATCTCCATAGTTGGCAACAGTGGTGAAATGACGAACGGACCGCACTTGCATTTTGAACTGTGGTACAACGGCAATTCGCTCAATCCCGAAGAATTTGTCACTTTTTAAACTTTAGAAAATTATGTTCACTTCAAAAGAAGAAAAACGTGTAGCCGAAGAGATCAGCAACTCGAGCAACACCATCGGCAAGGGAACTTACCTCGAAGGAAACGTAGAAACTTACGGTAACATTCGCATTGAAGGCAAAGTGACCGGAAATGTAAAATCAAAATCTAAGGTAGCACTTGGGCCATCTTCACATGTGCAGGGGAACATCATCGCGCAAAATGCCGATATCGAGGGCGAGGTAAAAGGCAAGATCGAGATCTCTGAATTGCTGGTGCTAAAATCTACGGCAGTGATAAACGGCGATATTGTTACCGGAAAACTGATCGTCGAAACAGGAGCTGTATTCAATGGTTCTTGCAAAATGGGCGCGGCAGTAAAAGAAATCAAAATAGCGGATACCAATGGCGGAGTCACCCGATCCATCCCGTCCCAACAGGAAATTAAATCAGTATAATAACTATCTAAAGTACAGCGGCCTCGGGCTTCAACTGCTGGCCAGCATTGGCGTGTGCGGTTGGGTAGGCTATAAACTTGATCAATGGCTTGGAATAAAGTTTCCGGCTTTTATGCTATTATTGGGTTTGTTAGGATTTGCAGGGACGATGTATCAGGTTTATCGGTCAATTAACAAACCTTAATCTTTGGGAAAGTTTTTTATTTCTCTCCTCATCGCGAGCGCGGTGATCGTTGCTCTGGTGTTTCTCGGTACAACCCGGGAAATGATCAACAAGCCTACTTTTCTCTTTGAAACTACAGTATTCCTGTTTTTTGGCACCAGTGTGGTTTTCGTTTATCTCTACCGTGTCAACCATCAGATATTCGTTCAACTCTACCTGCTTTCCATGGTGGTGAAGCTTATCGCGTATGGCGGTTACAACTTCTTTATGATCATGACTGACCGCAAGGGCGCGTTGGGCAACGTCACACTTTTTATGGTCATGTATTTTGTTTTTACCTGGCTGGAGATCGCCTTCTTATACGAAAAGATTTCGCGCCATCCGAAGCCCTGAAAATCGGGCAAAAATTTTTCAAAACATTTTTTTCTGGAGCTATAATTAATACCTTTGCGGTCGGATTTAAAAAACCTTGTAAATAGCCCCAATGACCGCGTTTTTCACCAGATTTAGCCGGATTTCGACACTTTTAATGATCATTTTTTTCTGCGCTTTTTCCTCGGTTTTAAAGGCGTCTGAAGGCGAGGGGCACGAAGGACAGGAGGAGAAATTTGACGCCAGTGAAGTGATCCTTCACCACGTTAAGGATGACCACATCTGGCATTTTTGGGATGGCCAATATGGTACTGTTTACCTGCCGATCATTGTTTATTCTGCCGAAAAAGGCCTCGACGTTTTTTCTTCCCATAACTTTTACAACGAGCATCACCAGATAGTGGCTTACAACGGCTACGAGCTGAAGCATAATCATATTTACCTGGAAGGCACCGAGAAGCAGGTGTTTGACGTATCGATCACCAAGAACGTCGCGATGCTTTTTATTAATGCGACATTGTTGCTCGTCGTTTTCCTGACCGTGGCCAAGGCTTACCAGAAGAATGCAGGTAAAGCGCCTAAGGGCATACAGTCGTTCTTCGAGCCGGTGATCGTATTTGTTCGCGATGAGATCGTAAAACCCAACATCGGGCATCATTACGATAAGTACATGCCCTACATGCTTACGCTGTTTTTCTTTATCCTCTTCGGAAACTTATTGGGTCTGCTTCCCGGCGCTGCCAACTTAACTGGAAATATTGCCGTTACCCTTACCCTGGCTGTACTGACTTTCATCATTACCAATGTGAAAGGTAATAAAGCCTATTGGTCGCACATACTGTGGACGCCGGGCGTTCCGCTCCCGTTGCGCATCGTAATTCTTCCGGTTGAGATCATCGGCATTTTCACCAAACCCTTTTCTCTTACCGTTCGTCTTTTTGTGGCGATCACAGCTGGTCACATTGTGTTGCTGAGCTTGATCAGTCTGACGTTTATTTTCCAAAGCATTTCGGTAGGTGTTGTTTCGAGTTTAATTGTGCTGTTTATAAATCTTATTGAGTTATTGGTTGCCGGTATTCAGGCTTATGTATTCACGTTGTTCTCCTCGTTGTACATAGGCATGGCTATAGCCGACCACGACGAGCATCATTAATCGGCATTAAAGATATCCTTGGTTTCGCTAACCCCGAAGCCGGGGTTTGTTTCACACTTAAATACATAACTATGTTATTAGCAATTTTGTTGGACATCAGCTATGCAATCATGGGCGCTGGCATCGGTGCTGGTCTGGCTGCAATTGGCGCTGGAATCGGTATCGGCCGCATTGGTGGCTCTGCGATGGAAGGTATGGCACGTCAACCTGAAGCTTCTGGTAAGATTCAGGGAGCGATGTTGATCATTGCCGCTCTTATCGAGGTGGCTGCCCTGTTCGCGCTTGTTATTTGCTTGCTGATTTCGTTCAGAACAGCTTAAAGCTTTAGAAACCTGTACCTGGGCGCTTGGCTTGGGGCAGGTTTCTTTAATTTATTTTGAAACACCAGATACTGATATAATATGGATCTTCTCACCCCCGGCACGGGCCTTATACTTTGGCAACTCATCGTTTTCTTGCTCCTGTTCTTTTTGCTGTCCAAGCTGGCATGGAAACCCATTCTCAATTCTTTAAAAGATCGTGAGCGTTCTATCCAGGATGCACTCGACACGGCCGACAAAGCCCGGCTGGAAATGTCTCAGCTTAAATCGGATAACGAGAAGTTGTTGAAAGAAGCCCGTGAAGAGCGCGACAGAATTCTGCGCGAAGCACGCGAGGTTTCTAACCGTTTAAAAGATGAAGCCCACACCGAGGCGAAGAAAGCCGCTGATAAGATCATCGAAGATGCGCGCGCGGCCATCAACATTGAGAAACAAGCGGCTTTAAAAGAAGTCAAGATCCAGGTAGCGATGTTTTCCCTGGCGATCGCCGAAAAACTCATGAAGAAAAACCTGTCTGACGACAAGTCGCAGAAAGAGTTGGTAGAAGGTTATGTTAAAGACTTAAAGGTCAATTAACCCATGACAGAATCAAGAGCGGCGTCGCGTTATGTAAAGTCACTGCTGGGTTTGGCCATCGAGCAGAACGTATTGGAGCAAGTGCACAACGATATGCAATTGTTCGATCGCGTAGTCACCGAAAACAAGCCGTTTGCCCTGATGCTTCAAAGCCCCGTGATCCGTCACGATAAAAAGAGAACTATCCTCGAGAAGCTTTTCAAGGGAAAGGTTCATCCGCTGACGATGGCAATACTCGACATCATTACAAGGAAAAATCGCGAACCTCTTCTGGCCACCATCGCCAAAGAATTCCACATAGCCTATAATGAACACAAAGGAATTGGCAAGGCTACAATCACCACGGCTATTCCGCTGGATGCCAAGCTCAGGGCAGAGTTCGAAAAACTTGCTGTGCGCTACAGCCACCAGGATAAAGTAGAGCTCATCGAAAAGGTACAACAGGACATGATCGGAGGTTTTATACTGAAGGTCGACGACCGCCAGATCGATGCGTCTATTAAGAATAAGTTGAAAGCATTAAAAGTAACATTTAGTCAGAACCCCTATATCAAAGAATTTTAATCTCTTATAAACATGGCAGAGATCAGACCGGAAGAAGTATCAGCAATATTACGTGAACAATTATCACAGGCCCGCACAGACGCCGAACTCGAAGAAGTTGGAACCGTATTGACCGTGGGCGACGGTGTAGCACGTATTTACGGACTTACCCAGGCGCAAGCCGGTGAACTCCTCGAGTTCGAAAACGGACTCAAAGCACTGGTGTTAAACCTCGAAGAAGACAACGTAGGTTCAGTATTGTTGGGTGAATCTAAAGACATCCGCGAAGGCGACACGGTAAAACGTACCGGATTGATCGCTTCCGTGAAGGTTGGCGACGGTATGCTCGGCCGCGTGGTGGACACCCTCGGAAATCCCGTGGACGGGAAGGGGCCTCTCGCAGGTCAGTTGTATGAAATGCCGCTGGAGAGGAAAGCTCCCGGCGTTATCTTCCGTCAGCCGGTAAACGAGCCTCTTCAAACCGGTATCAAAGCCATCGACTCAATGATTCCGATCGGCCGTGGTCAGCGCGAGCTGATTATCGGCGACCGCCAGACTGGTAAAACCGCAGTGGCGCTCGATACCATCATCAACCAGAAAGAATTTTACGAAAAGGGCAAACCCGTGCTTTGCATCTATGTGGCGATCGGTCAGAAAGCATCTACCGTAGCCACTGTGGCCGCAGCTTTGGAAAAAGCAGGTGCAATGGCTTATACGGTCATCGTTTCGGCATCAGCTTCTGATCCGGCCCCTATGCAGTTCTTCGCGCCTTTCACCGGTGCGGCGATCGGAGAATTCTTCCGCGATACAGGTCGTCCAGCACTTGTCATCTATGATGACTTGTCCAAGCAAGCGGTGGCTTATCGCGAAGTATCTCTTCTGTTGAGAAGACCTCCGGGACGTGAAGCTTACCCTGGCGATGTGTTCTATCTGCACTCACGCCTTCTGGAAAGAGCGGCGAAGATCATCAACAACGATGAGATTGCTAAAAACATGAATGACCTCCCTGCTTCTATCAAGCACATGGTAAAAGGAGGAGGATCGTTAACCGCACTTCCCATCATCGAAACGCAGGCGGGCGACGTGTCTGCTTACATCCCTACCAACGTGATCTCAATCACCGACGGTCAGATATTTCTTGAAACCAACCTGTTCAACTCCGGTATCCGCCCTGCGATCAACGTAGGTATCTCGGTATCTCGCGTGGGTGGTTCAGCACAGATCAAATCCATGAAGAAGGTCGCTGGTACCTTGAAGCTTGATCAGGCTCAGTTTCGTGAACTTGAAGCTTTTGCGAAGTTCGGGTCCGACCTCGACGCTGCAACAAAACTTACCATCGAGCGCGGCAGAAGAAACACCGAGATCCTGAAGCAGGATCAGTATGCACCGGTGCCTGTTGAAGAGCAGGTGGCGATCATCACCGCTTCAACACGTGGTTTCATGGATAAAGTGCCCGTAAACAAGGTAAAACAATTTGAGAAAGAGTTCATTGAACTGATGCGTAACAGCCACAGTGATGTGTTGGATAACCTGCGCGGCGGTAAGTTCGAAGACTCCGATGTGGCTACCATTAAGAAAGTGGCTGTAGATTTATCAAGCCGATATAATTAATTGAGCAATGTGTGTCAAAGCGTCAATTGTTATTTGATCATTTTCACATTGAGCAATTTGTACATTAAATACATATGCCAAGCTTAAAAGAAGTTAAAAGCCGAATTTCTTCAGTGATCTCAACGCAGCAGATCACCAAAGCCATGAAAATGGTGGCGGCGGCCAAGTTGCGTAAATCACAGGATAGAATTACGCAGATGCGTCCCTTTGCGCAGAAGCTGAACGCTATTCTGAAAAATCTTTCTGCTGCGCAAACCAGCGGTGATACCGACAACTGGTACAGCCACGTGCGTGAAGAGAAGAGGATTTTGATCGTTGCCGTAAGCTCTGACCGCGGATTGTGCGGATCTTTTAATAGCAGTATTCAAAAAGGGGTCTTGAAACTCATACAGGATAAGTATGAGTCGCAATATGCCAAAGGAAATGTGACCATTCTTCCCATCGGGCGAAAAGCCAGCGAATTTTTCGGCAAGCGCAAATTTAGCGTAATCCAGGATTTCGCCGGACTGATGCACAACCTCACCTTTGAGCACGCCTCGGAAGCTGCTGAGTTGATCATGAGGTCGTTTCGCGAACGTAAATTTGACAAAGTGGAGATCGTTTACAACGAGTTTAAGAACGTTGCTACACAGATTCTTCGCACGGAACAACTTCTGCCAATTCTCCCTCCAAAACAGGATAAAGATGCGGCAGCTCACCAGACCGATTATATCTATCAGCCCGGCCAGGAAGAAATCATTACCGGCCTTATTCCGAAGTCGCTGAAAGTACAATTATTCAAGGCCTTATTAGATTCTAATGCAGCCGAGAACGGCGCCCGTATGACGGCCATGGATAAGGCTACCGAGAACGCCGGAGAGCTCTTAAAAGAGCTTAAACTAAGCTACAACAGAAGCCGTCAGGCAGCGATCACCAAAGAGATCCTGGAGATTGTGGGTGGTGCCGAGGCGTTGAAGTCAGCATAAAAGAATTTTAAAGATAAATTTGAAGTCTTCCCGCTTGCGCAGGAAGACTTTTTTTATGATGCAAAAACTGCTGACGTTCTACCGTACCCTTAACGTCCTTAGCCTTGACATTGTGGCAGGGTCGGTCGTTAGCGCACTTTTCTTTTCGCGCGTGTTTCAGGTTCACATCAGGCCTTACGGACTACTGGCGTTGGGGCTTTCAGTCTGGATCATTTACACCGTTGATCACCTGCGCGACGCCAGGAACATAGCGGGTCATGCCTCCACTGAGCGACACCGGTTTCACCAAAAATATTTTATGTGGTTGCTGTGGGTGGTCATTGCAGCGATGCTCGTTGACGCCGTCGTGATCATCTTTATCCGAAAACAGGTATTTCAATGGGGTGTTGGTCTGGCGGGTGTGGTGATGATCTACTTGCTGGTGCAACGATATCTGCGTTTTATGAAAGAAATATTCGTGGCAGTCCTATATACTTGTGGCGTATTGTTGCCTTCTCTTTCGGTAACCTTGACAGACGTTGCCTGGTATCATGCGTTGCTCGTTGTTCAATTCGCTCTCGTTGCGTTAATCAACTTATTAATGTTCTCATGGTTCGATCGCGATAAAGACCAAAAAGACAAACAATCATCTTTTGTTACGATGGTGGGAGAAAGGGCAACGCGTTATACCATCTGGAGCTTACTGCTGATCAATTTTACCATTACCATCTGTCTATTGTTTCGGGCAACCAATTTCTTTTTTGCGGTCATGCTGACGATGAATATGGCGCTCATGATCATTTTTATTTTCAGGACATGGGCCGCTCACGACGATCGTTATAGGCTGCTAGGCGATAGTGTGTTTATGTTTCCGGTGTTTTGCTTATGACAAATTCGCAGCTCGATAGGTTTAATAGCATAGCACCTTATTACGATAAGCTGGCCGGCGCTATATTCGGTAGAAGTATACAACGAGCGCAGTTGCATTTTCTATCGGAGATCCCTGATGGTAGCACCATATTGATCCTCGGTGGTGGCACAGGCTGGATCCTGCGAGAATTGTTTCAACGAAAACCAGCCAGTAAAGTGACATACATTGAAGCGTCTTCAGCAATGATCGGTCAATCTAAAATGCAAGCACAGCAATTTTCGCGGTCGATCCATTTCATTCACGGCACCGAACGAAGTCTTCGACCAGATCAAAAATTCCATGCCGTGATCACCAACTTTTACCTGGACTTATTTTCCGAGACGATTTTGCGGAAAGTTGTTCAACAGGTAAGGTCGCAATTGAAGCAGGGCGGCTTCTGGCTGGTTTCAGATTTTGTGAACGATCGAAAATGGTGGCATCGTTTGTTGTTGTGGATCATGTATCGGTTCTTCAACTCAATAGCCAGGGTTGAAGCAAGGGTCTTGCCCGACTGGCAGAGTATATTGAAGCATCATCAGCTACGGGAAGAGAAGACCCAGGTATTCTACTCCGGATTTATTCGAAGTTCTGTTTATCGAAACGATCAAAATCGCTAATGCATCACCAAGGTGTCTTTGCCGATCTGCTGCACCAGCTCGGCCTTCTCTTCCATGAGCTTGATGATCTTGCGCAGATAGTCGATTTCTTTCTTCGCCAGGTCAAGCTGTCGATTAGACTCGTTGGTCTCAGCCTTGAGCTTCAAAATTTCTTCATTGTCCTGGGCAATGTCTGTAGGGGGTACGCTGACGTAGTACTGGAAGAAGTTATGATTCAGCACCTGCGAGATCTTTAGTAATAAACCGGTATCCAGATGCCTCTTTTTAAAGATGCGGTAAACATTTTGACGAACGGTACCCAATTGATCGGCAAATTCCGTCAGCTTCATGTTACGGTTATCAAATACTTCTTTGATTTTATGGCCTATTTCAACTGTCATAGCTTTTGAGAATTTATCACCTTTAATTTGTGTAAAATTAAAGTTTACACTCCATATTACTAAGATAGGTATTGTAACCAATATTTTTACAGTATTAAAAATTTGAGTTCAAATCCTTCGCAAATGATGAGCTTTGCAGAATCAAAACCGACCCTCAGTAGTTTACAAACCATGATTAAGCCCTTTTACAAGGATGAATATGCGACAGTTGAGTTTGACGATTCTATTCCTTGTGTGAAATTAAAACTCGAAGGAATTCCACGTTATAGCGAGCATTATAACCTTGTCCAGGCCAAGCGGCTGGAACTGATGCACCAGGAGATCAAAAATTATCCTAAACTACACATGCTCACCGACAGCCGCGCAGCAGGCCCCGTGCTTGACGAAGACGTGGAACATTTTAAGAATCGTGTCTTACCCGAAATGGAGAAGGCCGGCATACGCTGCCTGGCCATTGTAATGCCAAGCAATAAATTCACTCAGCTAACCATTCGCGATATGACCCAACAATCGGAGGTGGTTCAGGTAAGATATTTTGATTCCATTCGTGAAGCGCGACACTGGCTTCGGAAGATGACCAACGCTTAATCGTATCCGGTTCAGCGTTCCGTGTTCTTGGATGCGCACCCTTATAGATCGACCTTCAGTAGCCTTCGATATTTCTCCTGCCACGATATTCTTAAACTTGCAGCCCAGGAAATACCTGATGAACAAATCAGAATCAGCCCTCTTTCGCAGTTGGATTTTTCAATCCCTTCAATAGTTTTCTGATCGTTTCCGTTAAACGCTTTTCACGCGTCTCAGCGCGTTTGGCGCTGGTGATCCACGTGGCATACTCCTTGCGATTTGTATAAGAAAGTCCATCGAAGAATTTCTTTGCCTGTGGAGCGTTGGCAAGCGCATCCAATAAATCTTCGGGAACATTTACGGTACGCTCGTCGAGGTCGAGTTCAATTTCAATCTTGATCTTTTCTCCAGCTTTTTTTCCAATGGCTTGCCGTATATCTTTTCGCACAATGATCACATGACAACCGGTTCCCATGTTGGCAAGCACACCGCGGTAAGGGTAGCCATCAAAACGTGCCTTTACTTTTACCAGTCCTTTGCTGCCAAATATTTTTTCCACGTCGAAGGGAATGGAAATAAAAGTGGCATCCATTTTTTCATCTGGCTTTTCCAATACTGCGCTGAAGGTCTGCTTTTTGACAACCGGCGTTTTCTGGTCTTTTGAAGTAACATTTTCTCTGGGTCTGAAACGCATAGCTGACCATGTGGCGTCAATCGAGATCAATGCGACACCTTCGAAACCCGCTTGTTCAAGAATGTCCCACCCATAGTCGCGTGAGAGATCTGTTTTTACGGTCGAGGTTTTTTTGGGATAACTGATCCAAAGTAGTCCGTCTTCTTTCAAAGCTTTGATTGCCTTGGGCGCGAACTTATTCAATTCGGCCTTGCCGGCTATAAACACTTGTACAAAATCGTATCTTGATTTTGCAGCAGGTGTGGTGTCGGCATTATCCGATTTTTTAAGATATCCATCCGGGCTATTCATCACCAGCCTGGTATATCCGGGTTTTAGTTTGAGTTTACTGATCAGCTGGGCATCCATGAGCTTACGATTTTGATTCGATGAATTTTTTCAGTTCTTCCAGCAATTCACGGTCTTCCGAATTAAAATACGATTTCGATAAAAATAATAGCGACTGCATAAAAATATTATTGCCCCGCACGTGGTAATGAGAGGTTACAATAGTTTGTGAACCCCTTTCTTCAAAGGAAAAAGTATACTTCGAAGTCAACACATCGTTGCTGAGTTCATAGGTGATACGTTGAGGCTCTTCGAGGGCAACAAGTTTCTCTGTCATCACCATAGGCTCACCACCCTCTTCTTTGATAATAATTTCATATACGGCACCTGGTGTCATGTGTTCGCCTTGTATCAAGGTAAGCGATTCGAAACCCTTCATCCATTGCTTTTGGTTCGTTGTGTCATGATAGGTATTCCAGCACGTTTGTTGGGGAGCTTGTATCGTTACCGAATTGCCATACTCGAAGTCGGGGTAGATCAGGCCAACGGACACAAAAAGGAGAATTAACACGGCTAGAATGACCGAAATGATTTTTAAAATGCGCATGTATTGTTTTTTAAACTCTAGTCTAAATTTATGAAGCGTCGGGCTTGCAGCATTATTTAAAGTTGCTTTTTAACAACGTAATTGAATTTCCTAACAAAGCTTCGACGGTAGGGTTACAGGGCAAATAAACTTCGTCAAAAACCTTACAACCCCTTGTTTTATAAGGCTTAAAGGCTAACTTGCACAATTGTTCGGTTCTATAACAGATCCAAAAACCTTAAACCGCCAAGCTCATTCCTTGACATATCATGCAGGATCTTTTTAGGCATTTACCCGCAGTAATCTACGAGTATGCTATTCATCCGGATGGTAAAAAATGCTTTCATTACGTCAGTCCTGCCAGCGAAAACATTTTAGGTTTAAAACCAGAAGCGATACTGCGCGATGAGCAGGCCCTTTATGATATCATACACGAAGACGACCTGCTTTCATTACAAGACACATCTTCAGAGAGTCGTGAAAACTCAGCGGAATGGTATTGGCAAGGTCGCATTCGTCATGGCGAAAACATTAAATGGGTAGAGTTCCGATCCAATCACGAACTGCGCGCCGACGGCGTGATCATTCGTCGCGGCATCATTCAGGATATCACCGCGCGCAGGGAAACAGCTAAAGAAAGTGAAGTGCGGTATCAGGCGTTGGTGGAGCGGTTGCCCATCGGCATCGTCATTCACAGCCAGGGTAAACTTATTTTTGCAAATGCGCAAGCGCACCTTATTCTCGGCGCCAAAAAATCAAAAGACCTTATCGGCACTGACGTTTTAAATTTTGTTCATCCTGATTTTCGTGAGAAGATCGCTAAACGAATGAAAGAAGTTGCTTCCGGTGTTCCCGCGCCTATGATGGAACAACAATATGTGCGTACCGATGGAAGAATTGTTGACGTAGAAGCCATGGCCTTCCCCTTTTCCTTTAAGGGCGAGCCCGCTATACAAGTTATTTTCCGCGACATTACAGAGAAAAAACAAACCGAAACCCGTATCAAGAAAAACGAGACCATGTTCACCCAGCTTTTTCAGAATGTGCCTATGGCTGTGGTGATGCTCGACGAGACCGGTAAAGTATATCAGGTAAACAATGGGTTTCAGAAAATGTTTGGCTATGAAAAACATGAACTTCGTGGCCGCAACCTAAACGATTTTATTGTACCCGAAGAACTTCGCAATGAAGGGATCGATCTCAATAACCTCATTGCGGCCAATCAGGTGGTGAGCATTGAAACAATACGCAAACATCGCAACGGAGACTTGGTCAATGTTATTCTCTGCGGCGTGCCCGTGATGATGGAAAATCAAACCATTGGCATCTATGGCGTATATGTTGACATTACTGACCGGAAAAGAGTGGAAGAGGAACTTAAGATCAGGAATACTGAATTGGATAATTTCGTTTATAAAGTTTCGCATGACCTCAGGGCACCGCTATCGTCGATACTTGGTCTCGTGAACCTTTCCCGATTGCCGGGTAACAATGATAATCCTTTGGATTACATTGAAATCATAGGCGAGAAAGTAGAAGCACTCGATCATTTCATTGGTGATGTGCTGAGCCATTCGAAGAATTTGAAAATGGAAGTAAACATCGGCAAGGTAGACCTGTGCAAGATCATCGATCAGACTTTTACCGACCTTGGCTACCTGGAAGGTGCAAAAAATATGAAGCGAAGTGTGAAAATCGAGGGAATAGATTTTCATAGTGACCATTGGCGCATATCGGAAATTTTCCGGAACCTGATATCCAATGCCATCAAATACCGCCAGTTATATGCGGACAATCCGGAGATCGTGATCAAAATACATGTCGACCATATGCGGGCCGATATCAGTTTTTCTGATAATGGCATAGGTATCGACGATTCGAACCTTTCCAAGATCTTTGAAATGTTCTACCGCGCCACCGAACAATCTGATGGTTCTGGTATAGGTTTATACATTGTGAAGAATGCGGTTGACAAACTGGGCGGACAGATCTCCGTATCCAGCAAGATCGGTCAGGGCACCCGCTTTAATATTCTATTACCCAATCGAATTAACAGCTCTATTACCAAAACATCATCCCTTGTCGTTGAACAGCAATGAAGATCCAGGAGGTAACGACCCAAAAGCACATTCAGGAATTTTTAAATCTGCCCGTAAGATTATACAAGAAGGAACCTTGTTGGATTCGCCCGCTCGATAAGGACATTGAATCCGTTTTCGACAAGGATAAAAATAAAACGTTTCGTCACGGTGAGTGCGTACGATGGCTTCTGCTCAACGACCAGAACGAGACCATTGGCCGAGTAGCGGCCTTTGTCAATCAAAAAACTGTTTCAAAAGGAAACGATCAGCCTACAGGGGGCATGGGCTTCTTCGAATGCATCAACGATCAAAAAGCGGCCTTTATGCTTTTCGATCAATGTAAACAATGGCTGCAGACCCGGGGAATGGAAGCAATGGACGGCCCAATTAATTTCGGCAGTCGCGATCGCTGGTGGGGATTGTTGATCGAAGGTTTTGATCGCGAGCCCAACTACCAGTGTAATTACAACTTTCCGTACTACAAAGATTTCTTCGAAGCATACGGCTTCCAGGTTTATTTTTATCAATTTACATTCTTCCGCGAGATCATGGAGCCACTATCGGAGCGGTTGCATTACAAGGCTCAGATGATGACTAAAGACCCGGACTATGAATTCCGGCATCTGCGGAAATCGGAACTTAATAAACTTCCGGAGTATCTGATGAAAGTTTACAATAAAGCGTGGGCCAATCGGAGCGAGAACCCCGAAATCTCCATGGCACAGGCTCAGCTCATCGTTAAACAAATGAAGCCGATAATGGATGAGAAGTTGTTGTATTTTGGATTTTACAAAGGCGAGCCGGTTTCATTCTTCCTCTCACTTCCCGAAATCAATCAAATCTTTAAACACGTTAATGGTAAGCTTGACCTTCTCGGCAAACTTAAATTCTTATGGCACACTTTCCGGAAAACCAATCGCAAGGCTTTTGGGATCTTATTTGGTGTAGTGCCCGAACACCAGGGAAAAGGCCTTGACGGAGCCATGGTATTAGCGTCTCGTGTCGTGCTGCAGGACGAATACAAGCGCTATGATGAGTATGAAATGAATTGGATCGGCGATTTTAATCCCCGAATGATCACCGTTGTCGAGCAGGTAGGCGCCAGGGTAGCAAAAAAACATGCTACCTACCGCAAATTATTTGACGAAACAAAACCTTTTAGGCGGGCTCCCATTCTACATTAATTTTTAGTCAATAGTCACTAATGGCCATTAGTCAATGGACATAGGCAAATTGGCTCAGCCTTCGGAGTTTTTCCATTGAATTCGTCACTCGTCATTCGCCTGCCTGCTGGCTGGTAATTCGTCATTTTTACAACTATTTTCGCACCGCGAATGATGTTATGAAGAAGAAAACCGGAGTTTTGTTAATCAACCTGGGCACCCCTGATAGCCCCGCTGTTAAGAATGTGCGCCCTTATCTTTCCCAATTTTTGAACGATCCTCGGGTTATTGATATCCCCTGGTTGATGCGCAAAATGCTGGTGAACCTGATCATCGTGCCGTTTCGTGCGCCCAAATCTGCCAAGATTTATCAGAAGCTTTGGACCGACAAAGGTTCTCCACTATTATACCATAGCCAGCGTGCGCAGGAATTGTTGCAACAGTCGCTTGGTGAGGACTACGATGTGCATCTTGCCATGCGTTATAAAAATCCTTCTATTTCCAATGTGCTGGAGATGATGCGAAAAAAGAACTACGCCAGGATCATCGTGCTTCCGATGTTTCCTCAATACGCGTCGGCTTCTACCGGCTCTGCGCTTGAAGAGGTTATGCGGGTAATTAGCCGCTGGTGGGTGATACCGGAAGTGAAATTGATTTCTCAGTACTTCGATCATCCAGACTATATCGAAGCCTTTGTGCAGCGTGGCAAATCATACGACATAACTGCATACGATCACGTTTTATTTTCGTACCACGGCCTTCCGCAGCGTCAACTCGACAAGGTTTACGTCGAAGGGATTTGTGATGATCATCATTGCGAGAAAGAACTCACGGAAGAAAACAAGTTTTGCTACAAGGCAACGTGTTATGCCACCAGCCGTTTGTTGGCGTCGCGCCTCAACATTCCCCAGGAGAAATATACGGTATGTTTTCAATCGCGGCTTGATGAGAAATGGGTGAAACCCTTTTCAGATGTAGTGGTAAAGGAATGCGCGAAAAAAGGAATGAAAAAGATATTGGTCTTTTCTCCGGCGTTTACCGCCGACTGTTTAGAAACCGTGATCGAGATCGGCGAAGAATATCAAGAGATCTTCCATAGCCACGGCGGCGAAAAAGTTCAGTTGGTCGAAAGCCTGAACGACCACCCGGCGTGGATCAAATGCCTGAAATCGCTGGTGTTGGAGAACTAAACATTTTTAGCAATGCGTTGCTGAAACTGCTGCCGGTATAAAGGGCCTATCGGAATCTCGGCCTTGCCAATAAAAACAGTGTTCTGATTATAAGATTCAATTTTCTGAATGGGGACTATGAACGAGCGGTGTATCCTAAGAAAATCATATTCCGGGAGCATTTCCTGCAACGAGGTAATAGTTTGTTTCGTGATCACCTGTCTGCCGGGTAAAAATATTCTCACGTAGTCTTTCAAGCTCTCTATATACTGGATTTCGCTAATCATCACTTTCATCATTTTTCTTTCGGCGCGCACGTACAAGAACCGATCATTTTCGGTGGATATTTTTTCGGCTGGTGTTTTTACTTCTTGTTGTGTGATGTCCGTAGCGCGATGCACAGCTCGTAAGAATCTTTCGAGTGAATAAGGTTTCAGCAGATAGTCCACAGCGCCAAGTTCAAATCCTTCTACGGCAAAATCGCGATGCGCCGTGGTGAAGATCACTTTGGGTGGGTGAGTAAGGGTCTTCAGAAAATCGGTGCCCGGAAGCCGGGGCATGTTCACATCCAGGAATATGAGATCTACCGACTGTTCCTGAAGAAATTCGAATGCGGCGATGGCATGACTACATTCACCGGCCACCTCGAGCATGGGTGTGTTGGAAATGTAAGTGCGCAACACTTCCAGTGCCGGGGGTTCATCATCAACAAGCAGACAGCGTATTTTCATGTCGGTATTTAAGGTAATTTCAGTCTGTCGAGTTGCACGGTGAGCGTAACGACAAAAGTATCGGGGTTTTCACTGATACGCAGTTCGTGCGCCGAGGGATATAACATTTCCAATCTCTTTCTCACGTTTTGAAGGCCGATTCCTGAACCATTTTCAGTTCGGCTGGCTCGTCCATTAATGATCTTGAACTTCAAAATATTTTTCTGCGTGATAAGGTCAAGACTGATCCAGGCCTGTTCGAGCATTTCGTGCGTGCCGTACTTAAAACTGTTTTCCAGAAATGGAAGAAACAGTAGCGGGATGATCTTTTGATCCTCAACATCGCCTTCGATGTTCAGGCTGATATCGAGTCGTTCGCCAAAACGGCTTCGCTCAAGCTCTACGTAGTTGAGCAGCATTTGCACCTCCTTCTTGAGTGGGATGACTGTATCGTTGCAATCGGTGATCATGTATCGCATAAATTCCGACAACTTCAATATGACTGCGGGCGTCTGATCAGAATGTTTCAGCGATAGCGCGTAGAGACTGTTTAAGGTGTTGAACATAAAATGCGGGTGCAGCTGGCCCTTCAATACTTGCAGCTCGGCTTTTAGTTTCTCCTTTTCGAGTTGCGAACTTTCTTCTTTTTTCAGATATCGCTGCTTGATGAGTTTCAGTGCCGTGGCGAAGCCCGCTATGGTGGTTGAGCCTCGTAATCCTGCCATGAACCCGTAGAAGTATTTGTCCTTGATGTGAGGGGGCTCGTATTTCCACAAGGGTGCTATGATCCATTTCGAAATCAAAGGCGAGAGCGCCGCCGTAATGGCCATCAGCGTCAGCATCATCAAGATGCCAAGGGCATATCGATTCTTAAAAATGAATTTTGGCAGAATAAAATACATGATACCGTAGCTCAACAGGATATGCAAGGGCATAAACAACGCGGCGTTGGTAAACGATATGACGAAGTTAAAAAACTGGTTGCTGCCCCGTGAGTAAAATCCATAAATAAACCCAAAAAATACCCAACAAACTATCCAGAATGCAACGTGCCGGGCAACCCGGTAAGGCGTTTGGTTTGATAGCACCACTTGCGAAAAAAATTCCTCCATAGATTCACGTACTGAGACCGCTGCTAAAAAGTTGCTGCATGGGCAATTTGTAGACGGAAAGTGAAATATCGTCGACTAAATCATTTATCGCCTGGAATCCTTTCCCGGGCTACGAATCCCGATCATGTGGGCGGGCTCCGAAAATCTCTCTCTTCGTTGTTCGTAATTCGATTTATAAAGCTATTGTTATGAAAAAAGAGATCTATGCCGTTTTTACCGTTCTGTCGTTGGCGATCAGTCAGTCGCCGACCCTAGCGCAGCAAGCGAAATCTATCCCACAATATTGGGTAGTTGAATCGAACATTCATCAACCCAGGAATGCGATTGTAAAGTTTTACGATGCCAACCACCAATTGGTTCAGGAAGTAAAGATGAAAGGAATAAAAGTCGATATCACAAAACGAAGGTATCAGAAGATATTAAATGGTATGATGCGCGACGTTCAATTGCCAAACACCATGGTGAGAACAACCAAAAAGCACAAATCGAAATCCTCGATTTGAATTTAGCTTGAGTAAGGCCTGGTCACGCGATGGCCGGGCTTTTACTTTATTACAAATCGCCTATCAGGATGTTGCGATTTTTATCACCGCCTCGGCGAATCGTTCCATGTCTTTGACCGACGTGTACACGTGAGGAGTCACCCTTACGCCACTGATGTTTTCCCATTTGATGGCCACGACGTGGATCTGGTGATCAATAAATAATTTGGCCGAGATCTCTTCTGGTTCCAAGCCGTCGATTGAAAAATTACCCAGCGCACAGGCAAATTCAGGCTTCAAGGATACATGTAATTTTACACGGGGATGATTCTTTACCTTTTCGCACCATGTGTTTTTCAAGAGTCTAAGCCGCTCCTCCTTCCGTTTGCTACCGATGGCATTGTGAAAATCCACGGCTTGACCAATGGCCTGCTCGGGCGCGAAAGACCGGGTTCCCAATGTTTCAAATTTTCTGATATCGGCGGCTTGTGGTTTGTCGTTTGGGAACAGGGGCCATAGTCCGCCAATATTTTCCTTCCTTACATACAACATTCCCGTTCCAAACGGAGCGCACAACCACTTGTGCAGGCTAGTGCCAAAATAATCAGGATCGAAATCTGGGATTTTAAAATCCATGTGCGCAAAGGTGTGAGCGCCATCGACGACAGAAATGATGTTCCTCTTTCGGGCTTCTTCACAAAGTTTTTTTACCGGCATGATCTGACCGGTCCAGTTGATCATGTGAGTGATGTGCCACACTTTGGTCTTTGCCGTAGTAGCATCTACAAAAGCTTTGACGATCGTTTCTTCATTTTCAACGGGCAATGTAAGATTCAACCACTTGATCTTGATGCCTTCGCGTAGTTCTTTTTGTTTCCACGCGTTGATCATGTTGGGATAGTCTTGTTTGGTCATGATGACCTCCTCACCTTTGTTCAGCGTGAGCCCCCACGTGATAGTGGCCAGCGCTTCGGTTGCGTTTCGGTTTACAGCAACAGTTTCGGGCGGCGTTCCTGCCAGATCAGCGAGCTTACGGCGCATACCTTCACGCCCCTTGTCCAGTATCTGCCACATGAAGTAGGTCGGCGCCTCGTTGCTCATGTGATAATAACGGTCAACAGCATCCTGCACAACTTTGGGTTGTGGACTTACACCTCCATTATTGAGGTTTAACATGTTGGGTGAAACTGTAAAGGCTTGTGCAATGCGTGCCCACAGTTCTTCATCATTTGCCGCCACTGCCGGCGATATCTGGTTCAGTGAGATCAATGCATCTGAAACATCTTCTGCCATAGCTTGGCTAATGAGAGGAGAAAGTGAAAGCGCGCCCGCGACACCAAAACTTCTTCGGAAAAACGATCGACGACTGTTCATAAGCAAGGGTTAATGAGTCATGGAATATACATATTCCGCAGCCTATTCGCTTGATTTTTTTGATCAATGGGTTTGCTAATCTTCCTGCATGTCTCTCAGCTCGATCTCCAATGCTTTGGTGCTGATGTAGATTTCGTTCAATGAGAGTATAAGGGAGAGCATGAGGAATCCAAGGCTGAGTCCGAAAATACTATAAGCCCACACTTCATGCTGCAGGTAAAAGAAGAGCATGCATAGCACGCAGAAGAAAAAGCTGATGATGCCGCTGGCTTGCATCTGTTTGATGAGTGTAAGCCGGCGCCGAAGATTCTTTATCTGGTCCTTTATGGTCTCGCGGTCTTCACCAACCTGCTTGTATTTGGCGTGCAGATTTCTGATCAGCGTGGCCATTGCCAGAAACCTGTTGGTATAGGCGAGCATGAGTAGGGTGATGGCCGGGAAGAGGAGCGCAGGGGTGTTGATGGAAATTTGCATGATCAAATTTAATGAAGGTGCTGCAATGTGCGAAGGGATTTAGATACCCAGCCGGTGACCCCGACTACGGCGAGTGTCAGAAATCCACCAAGGATGACAGACGGTTTCGTGCCCAAAAACTTGGCTGCAACACCTGATTCGAACATCCCGATCTCATTAGAAGACCCCACAAAAATATGATTGACCGCAGACACACGCCCCTTCATATTTTCCGGAGTCAACGTCTGCAATAACGTCATGCGGATGATGACACTCACGCAATCGAAAGCTCCGCTGAGGATGAGCAGGAACAAGGAGATCCAAAAGTTGGTAGATAAAGCAAAGAGTATCATACACACGCCGAACCCAGCAACGCAATAAAGCAGTGTTTTACCAGCGTTTTTCGTGATAGGATTATGAGTGATATAAAAAGCCATCAGCAGCGCGCCGATGGATGGAGCGGCGCGAAGAATTCCTAAACCCACCGGGCCTACATGTAAAATCTCTTCTGCGAAGATCGGCAGCAGGGCCACGGCGCCGCCGAAAAGTACAGCAAAAAGGTCCAGCGAAATCGCACTAAGTACCAGTTTGTTGTGGAATACAAACCGGAGGCCGGCTTTTATTTTTTCTGCAACACCTTCCTCGTCAGTCACAGGTGGCAATGGCTTCTTCGACACTGAGCTGGCGAAGAACAAGCCGATTAAAGTGAGGGCCACATCGACCGAATATGCCGCAGTGATGCCGAAGAAGCCGTACAGTAAGCCTCCGAGTGCGAGCCCGGCGATCGTGGCGGTTTCCCAAAGTGTGCTGTTCCATGAAATAGCGTTGGTGTACAATTCGCGAGGAACGAGTTGGGGCATGAAAGCAAAATTGGCAGGGGATATAAATCCACGGGCGATACCGCTGGCGAATATGACAGTATAAATCGGAAATACGCCATAGCTCAATAAGAACTTGCCGGGCTCCAGCGTAAAGAATAATAATGCAGTGGAACATACCAGCAGGGTGCTGATGCAGGCAACAATTATCTTTTTACGCGACAAGATATCGGCGACGTGACCAGCGTAGAGCGAAACACCGATAGAGGGAATGGCTTCTGCCAAGCCTATCAATCCCAAAGAAAGTGGGTCTCTGGTGATCTCATAAACCTGCCAAGCCACGACGACGGACTGGATCTGAATGGCCAGGGTAACACAAAACCGCGAGGAGATAAACAGTCTGAAGTCGGGGATCTTAAGGGCAGCGTATGGACCTGCGGGTAAAGAGTTACTCATTCGATTAGTTTCGCGATTAGCATCAACTCGGAGTTTTGACTTTTAAAATTCTTTCGATGGCCTCCACTGCCATTCTTCTCCTTACGTCACGTTCTCCGCTTATTTCAACACATGGAACGGACTGGTGTATCATTTCGTTCCGATAAATTTCAAATAACTTTTCGCGATGGTGTGGATGTTCGCGTTGTGAATCTGCTTCCCAGGGAATGTCGATGTATGTCAGCAAATACAGATCGTATCGACGGGTTGCAATCGTCTGCAGAATTTCCGGATCACAATTGCCGAATTTAAATTCACTCCAGACTTTGATGACGTATAAATTCGTGTCGCAAATCAAAATATGGCTAGCGTCGCGCGCCGATTCATCCTCCAAACGAATTTGTCCGTGTGCGATGGTCAAAAGATCATGCTGCTGGTAATGGCGGGTGAGGTTGTCGATATACCCGCGAGCGTATTCGGGTACCCATGCTGTTTTAAAATGCTCTGCCAAATACTGCGAAAGGTCAGACTTGCCAGTGCATTCGGGTCCAATGATCGCTACTCTTCTGAGGTCCATAAAATAAATGTGTAAAGTAAATACAAACGCCGGGATGCCCATTCTACCTTTTGAGATTTTTCCATGCGGTCAAGGATAAGTATCTTTCCTGTTCAATTCATTCGAAGTGAGACGCAGGAAGGCATTAAAAAATATCGGTTTAGGTCTCTCGGCGGGACTTACGATGCCAGCGTGGTTGAGCGCATGCAAGGAAGAAGGTCCCGGCCCCGAAATTCAATACGACGGTGTGATAGCCATTATAGGCGCCGGCGCCGCCGGTCTATATGCCGCCGACTACCTTCAAACCAAAGGACTTAAGGTCAGGATTTTTGAGGCATCTGATCGTGTAGGCGGAAGAATCAGGTCTGCACGGATATTTGATGATCTGCCTATCGAGCCGGATTTCCCGGTAGAGTTAGGCGCCGACCGCATTGCCGGAACCGATTCGTTGTGGGCTAAGATCATCTCTGAGCTGAAAATACCCGTTGTTGATCTGACCGACAATACCACGAATAATTTTATTCTCGACAACGCATTTAAATCAGAGAACGACGCGCAGGCCGACGCTGATTTTGTTTCGGCGCGAAATTTTTTGAATAACCTGGCCAGCAACGCCGGCAGCTCTTCCGTTCAACAAGCCATTCAGGCAGCCGGACTAAACACCAGAACAAATGCCATTCTCAACTCGTGGATCGGAAATAAGTACGGAACATCCAACGATCGCCTTGGCGTAAGACCCCTTGCCGAAGGACTCACCAAGCTTACACGAAACAACAAGGAAAGATTATTGGAAAGTAATCCGATGCAGGATGTGCTAGCGTCGCGATTTAATAAAATCATTCCGAAGGTCGAGTTCAACATGGTGGTGAAGCGCATCGATTATGGAGGTGAGAAGATCAGGATCGAAGGCGAACGAAAATTATCAGGTGGGGGAATAGAAAGTTTTTTTGAAGAAGTTAGTAAAGTGATCGTGGCCGTTCCGGTGTCGGTACTGAAGGGCAACGATATCGTCTTTAATCCGGCGGTGCCTGTGGCTAAAAATACGGCGCTGTCGAGGGTCGGCATGGATGCCGCCATTCGCGTACTGATGGATTTTAAACAGAACTTTTGGGGAACAGGCTCGGCGTATTTGTATGGCGGCACACAAGCACCGGAATATTTTAACACCGGGGTACTTCGAAGTGAATTGAATAAAACACTTAGCGTAACGATCTACGGCCCCAAAGCTGAGGAGTTTTCAGCTCTTGGTTCTGGAATGATCCAGCAGATACTCTCGGAGCTTGATGCCATATTTGATGGTAAGGCCACACAGAATATCAGGAAAGACGATGCCGGCAATATGATCGTTGTGATCCAGGACTGGTTGAAAGAGCCTTATATCAAAGGGGGTATTTCATATGTAAAATCTACAGGAAGCATACAGGATCGTGCCATGATCGCTCTTCCGTTGAATAATGTGGTTTTTTTTGCGGGCGAAGCTACCGACAGTCAGGGCGAAGCCGGAACTATCAATGGAGCACTTCTTTCTGCAGAACGTGCTTCACAGGAATTGATTGCGTCGCTTCCGGCGGCCTAAGCCAATATAATTTCTCGGAAAAGTATCCAGGTACCCATGATCAGGATGAACCATCCAAAAGCTTTTCGAAGTCTCGGTGCTGAGATTTTACGCTGAAGCTTGTTGCCTACCAGAATACCACCGATAGCCAGTGCTGTGATGGTGAGCAAGAATGGCCAGTCCATAGAATAGTTAAGCAAGTCGCCAAGAAAACCCATCAACGAATTGATACCGATAATGAAGAGCGAGGTTCCAACGGCGGTTTTGAAGGGTAGTCCCGTGAGCAATACCAGTGCGGGTATAATGAGGAAACCGCCGCCAGCGCCGACCATGCCAGTCAAAAAACCAATGATCATGCCTTCAATGATGACTAGAAATGTTCTAAACCGGTGGTCGTCAGATTCGATTTCTTTGCGCCCTTTCACCATCGAGAAAGATGCCAGTATCATGAGCAGAGCAAACAGGCTCAGCACCAAGATCCTTTTTGTAAAAGCAAATGAGTCAACGTGAAAAATGATGTCGGGTATGGCCGGCACGATCCACTTGCGGGTAATAAAAATGCTGATGATGGAGGGAATACCAAATAGAAAGCCCGTGCGCACATTCACCAGATGTTCCTTGTATTTCGGAATGGCGCCCACAAAACTTGTAGCGCCAACGATGAACAGTGAATAAGCAGATGCGAGTATCGGGTCGATCCTGAATAGATAAACCAGGATCGGAATGGATAAAATGGAGCCCCCACCGCCCAGTAGTCCAAGGATTATTCCTATACAAACAGAAGCAAAATAACCGGCAACTTCCATCAATGCGAAAGGTAATAACGATGGAGTTTTTTGTCCCACCGGAAAGCGCGAGCCATACGTGCCATGGTGATCAGTAGAAATTCGAAAATAGAATAAGCTCCGGGCAATTTGCTTTCGCTCATCTCCAGCAACAGAGCGACGTGAAAAATATTCAGTGGTATTCCTTTAGCATTGGTTTTGCCGTCGCGCGCCAGTCCATAGGCTACTTGCAAGGAGCGTTCAAAGCCCTCGCTGGCAGGTTGTAGCTGCACTTGGAATTTCACGGGCTTGCTTTCGGGATTGTAAAATCGATGGAGCACATTTTTCTCTGCCGTTGCATGCTCGCCGGGTTTTAATCTTATATCTTCTTTGCCGAGCGTAATGCCGAGCACTCCTTCTGTCACAGTAAATTTTTCTGTATAAGTTTTATGAAAATGAAGACCTACGCCACCACCTACAGCAAGCTCTACATCTACCAGCGTATACTCGCCGTTCGTTTCACGCGAAGTCTTGATGAATGTCACGTAATCTTTCTGTACAGGATTATATATTTTACGTTCCGTCATAATCTGTTATACTCTACAATGAAGGCATCAGGAAATTTTCTTTTCAGCTCCTCTCTGAATTGCTCGGCCTTCACGCGATTTGAAAACTGTCCCAATATTAAGCCATAATATTTTACGCCATTGACGACTTTTACCTGAACGGTGACTTGCTTCTTATAAGAGTTTTTCAGGTTATCGGATAAACGCATAAGGTTAACCAACTCCTGGTAGGTTCCGATTTGTACGCCATACCCTCTTGGTTTGAGCCGCGCAATTTCGAAATCATAAAATTCTTTTTCTTCTACCATCACCTGGTCGATGGTTTTTACCGGATCGCTGGTTTTTCCGTCGCCAGCATCGATTACCTCGATCTTCACTTCTGCGAGTCCCTGGTTAACGAAGCCCAATCTTTCGGCAGCCGATTTGGAAAGGTCGATGATGCGGTTTTCAACATACGGTCCGCGGTCGTTGATGACCACTTCGACTGATTCGTTATTGCTGAGATTGGTCACCTTTACTTTAGTTCCGAAAGGCAGGCTTTTGTGTGCGGCGGTAAGCTTGCTGTGTTTGTATTTTTCTCCGCTGGCAGTAGATGCGCCCTCAAATTTGTCGGCGTAAAAGGAAGCTTTTCCGGTTTGAACCTGAGCGAATGAAGCCATCAAAAAGTTCACGAATAGCAGGGTAAAAAATATTCTTTTCATAAATAGCTGAGGTTAACACATAGAATTTGCTCACGAATTTGATAATAAAATCAATGATGTGTGAATTGGAACATGGAATTTTGCTGGAGAAAACATTTGCGACGGATCGCGTTGGGAAATCACCAAATTAGCTTACCTTTGCCCGGCAAATAATGAATCGTAAATTATTTGCCATGCCGCTCGATACTAACAAATTCCTGTTCGAAGCACTCACCTACGACGACGTGCTTCTTGTTCCAGCTTATTCTGAGATACTTCCGCGTGAAACAAATACTTCCAGCAAGCTTACGCGCAACATCCAATTGAATATACCCATCGTCTCTGCCGCGATGGATACCGTGACCGAGGCCGACTTGGCCATCGCCATGGCGCTGGAGGGCGGAATCGGATTCATTCACAAGAATATGAAGATCGTGCAACAGGCCGAGCAGGTGCGAAAAGTAAAACGCTCACAAAGCGGGCTCATTCTCGATCCTGTAACGCTTGATATTCACTCCACCGTTCAGCAAGCCGAAAATATCATGCGCGAATTCAAGATTGGTGGCATTCCGGTGGTGGATGAAAATGGCAAGCTGGTGGGCATCATCACCAACCGCGACCTCCGTTTTCAGAAGGACATGAACGTGCCGGTGGAGAAGATCATGACCAAAGATAACCTGATCACCGCGCCCGAAGGCATCACTCTTGATCAGGCAGAAGGCACCCTTAAAAAATATAAGATCGAAAAACTTCCTATTGTCAACAAGAAAGGAAAACTCACTGGCCTCATCACCTTCAAAGACATTCAAAAGAAAAAGAACAAGCCGAACGCCTGCCAGGATCAGTTCGGGCGATTGAGAGTGGGAGCTGCGGTGGGTGTGACCCCCGATATTTTAGACCGTATCGACGCACTGAAGACCGCCGGCGTAGACGTGATCAGCATCGACACCGCACACGGACACTCGAAGGGGGTGATCGATGCAGCTAAAAAAGTGAAGAAAAAATATCCGGATCTCGATCTTATTGTCGGCAACATCGCTACCGGTGAAGCGGCCAAAGCGCTAGCCAAAGCAGGCGCCGATGCAGTGAAGGTCGGCGTAGGACCCGGTAGTATTTGTACAACGAGAATTGTGGCTGGTGTGGGATTGCCTCAGCTTTCGGCTGTATATGAAGCGGCCAAGGCACTGAAAGAAACCGACGTGCCGGTTATTGCGGATGGTGGTATACGTTTCTCTGGTGATCTGGTGAAAGCCATTGCCGCCGGCGCCGATAGCATTATGATCGGTTCATTGTTGGCAGGAACAGAAGAAGCACCCGGTGAAATGATCATTTACGAAGGTCGTAAGTTCAAATCGTACCGCGGTATGGGCTCGATTGAAGCTATGGAAGACGGGTCCAAAGATCGGTACTTCCAGGATGTTGAGGATGACGTAAAGAAACTGGTTCCCGAAGGAATCTCCGGCCGCGTGCCCTATAAAGGATTGGTATCGGAAGTTCTATATCAAATGGTTGGCGGCCTTCGCGCTGGCATGGGTTATTGCGGAGCGTCTACGATAGAAAAACTCAAGACCGCGAAATTCGTCAAGATCACTTCTGCCGGAGTTGCGGAAAGCCACCCCCACGATGTGACCATTACCCGCGAAGCCCCGAATTATAGCCGAAAGTAGAGTTTAATAGCCATGTAAGAATTAGGCCCTTTAAG
>JBMOKS010000165.1:0-3128 GCA_049324355.1 Bacteroidota bacterium | reverse complement strand
GATTCTATCAAAATGGTGCGCCGGCTGCCAAAAACTGTTTTATTGATCTCCAGATAGCCGTCGTCAGAAATACTTTTAATGTCCTTATCATCGTCGGTCACTTCGATGCGGCCTCTCAGTTCAATGTTGAAATCACTAAGGATGGTTGAAGTTCTCCAGCGTTCTACGCCTCTTTCCGAGCGAATACTGATGCTGGATTTTTTTTCGGTAGACGCCGATTGTTCCTGGGGAAGGGCCGGTTCGGAAATTAAGGCCACCATCACCAGGGCCAGTGTCCAACGCAATAATCTGTTCATAATCATACCATGAGATTTAGTTCTAAGCATATGTACGGTGCAATAATGGGTAGAAGATTCAACCCGGAAAAGGGTTCTGTATTGAAGTGTAGAATGAGTGTAGCGAGTTGTAAAGCCCAAAATCCGCCTTTTAAACTACGTTCGCAGCTTCTGGCTTAAAGTATTAACCATTGGTGTATATGGCTTGTTTGGCCACTTTAACTGACCTATTTTTCGCCTTTAACCTAAACTCATTGGAATGAAGAATTACTACCAAGCAAACTTGTTCAGGAGTATAGCACTCTTATTGGCCATGAGTTGGCCCCTGTTGCTGCAGGCGCAGGAAGAGCGAGACCTTCGCCCTGTTTCGCGAACGTATGCTATTACGAATGTCAATATTATCCAGGGTCCTGGACGGAAAATTGATATGGGCACTGTCGTTATTAAAGACGGTTTGATCCTTTCCGTTGGAAGGAATATTTCTATCCCTGCCGAGGCCATTACCATCAAAGCCGATAGTATGTACTTGTATGCCGGCTTTATTGATGGTCTTTCGCGTGTAGGCGTGAACAAGCCCAAAGAAGAACCGAATCGGGAGCGTCCGAAAGACCCGGGCAACCCGCCAGCAGAACTTGCTGGAATAGTGCCTCAAAACGATGTGCGCACTTTTTTAAACCCCGCTGATAAGTCGGTGGAGGAATTGCGTGCACTGGGCTTTACGACGGCGCAGGTCGTCCCTTATGGTGGCATGCTTCCCGGAACCAGCGCCATCGTGCTGCTTGGAGGAAAGACCGCCGATGATATGATCCTGGTGAATAAATCGGCATTTTATTCAGAACTGGCAGGCGCGCAACGCGTCTACCCCAGTACTGTCATTGCCGTGATGGCGAAGTGGCGTGAACTTTATCGCCAGGCTGTTTTGGCAAAAAATTATGAGACACTTTATGCTTCAAACCGCGCGGGTCTTGAACGCCCGTCGGCCGACAGAGTGCTGGAAGCCTTTTATCCCGTCATCGATAAACGTTTACCAGTTGCTTTCAAGGCAGAGAAATATCTCGAGGCACAGCGTGTGCTAGCCTTGCAAACGGACCTCGGTTTTTCGGTTATGATCGCCGATCTGAAAGAAGGATGGGATGCTATCAACAAGATCAAAGCCGCCAATGCCAAAACTTTCTTGAGCCTCGATCTGCCTGAAGAAAAAAAGGATGAGAAAAAAGACGGCAAAGAAGGTGACAAACCCAAGGCCGATGAACCTAAAAAGGAAGAAGCTAAAAAGGAAGAACCTAAAAAAGAGAGCAAACCTAAAACTGCTGCCGATCTCGAGAAAGAAGCGCTCGAAAAACGCAGAGAAGAATTTATTGCATTGTATGTTGCTCAAGCATCAGTCTTCCAAAAAGCCGGAGTTAATTTCGGTTTTTCATCTCTGAGTGCAAAAACGAAAGACATACCGGCCAATCTCCGCAGGATGATTAAAGCAGGTCTAACCGAAGATCAGGCCCTTGCGGCGTTGACTACCAATCCTGCTCAGCTACTCGGATTGTCTGATCGTATGGGCAGCATAGATAACGGAAAGATGGCCAACCTGGTGATCAGCGACAAACCTTACTTCAACGAAAAAGCAAAAGTGAGATTTGTCTTTGTCGATGGGGTGATGTACAAACAAGAAGTGAAAGAGACCAAAGGCGACCCGAACGTCAAAGTTGACGTAGCGGGCAACTGGTCTGTCACGACCGAAACACCACAGGGAAAAAGCGAAACAAAAGTTTCTTTTAAAAAAGAGGGCAGCAACTATTCGGGTACTATTTCGGGAGGAAGGTTACCCGCACCTGTGAACCTCGACAAGGTAGAACTTGAAGGCAATGCGCTGAAGTATTCGTATACCGTTCAATTCGACGGCCGCTCATTTAAAGTAGAGGTCGATGCTGTAGTTGAAGGCGAAACCTACAAAGGCACTGCCAGCATGGGAAATTTCGGAAGCTTCCCGCTTGAGGCCAAAAAAGATCCGAATCGTTAATACCCCATTAACCGAAAAGAACTTATGAAAAAGATATTGTTAATAGCGCTGGCCGGTATGCTGATGACCAACGCTTTTGCCCAGGTAGAACGGGGCAGTATGTTAATCAAGAACGGTACCGTGATCACCGTGACCAAAGGAACATTGGAAGCCACGGATGTTCTGGTGAAAGATGGCAAGATCACGCAGATCGGAAAAAATATAGCCGCACCTGCGGGTTATAAAGTGATAGATGCCACAGGCATGTTTGTGATGCCCGGTATTATCGACGCACACTCTCACGCCGGTATCGACGCGGTAAACGAAGCCACCAGCCCGGTAACGGCCGAAGTATTCACTGGCGATGCACTTAACCCCTTTCAGGTAGGTTTGTATCGCGCATTGGGCGGCGGCGTCACAACGATCCATACGATGCACGGCTCTGCCAATGCCATTGGAGGTCAGTGCGAGACCATCAAACTTCGCTACGGCGTAAAGGATCCCGAAGCGCTGAGAATGGAAGGAGCACCACGCACGATCAAATTTGCGTTAGGTGAAAACCCCACCCGGGTTCATGGCGGTGGAAACGGCATCGTGCCCCGCACGCGCATGGGTGTTGAATTCGTGATCCGCGAAGCTTTTTCTAAAGCGAAAGCCTACATGGAGGCCTGGGACAATTATAACAAACAAAAAATGCAGAAGGGATTTCGCGGCACACCTCCCGAATACAATTACAGGCTGGAAACGCTGGCAGAGGTATTGAAGGGTAATATTATTGTACACTGCCACAGCTATCGGGCCGATGAATTGCAAATGATGCTCAAAGTTTGTAAAGACTTCGGCGTGAAACGACTCGTGTT
>JBMOKS010000164.1:0-3132 GCA_049324355.1 Bacteroidota bacterium | reverse complement strand
ATAAAAAAAGGCGTTCCCGCAGAAGCCATCACACTCGACTACGCAGGGCTGAGGACACTGGACTCGGTAGTCAGAAGTAAAATGATCTTTGGCCAGGATCGAATCACTATCATTACGCAGCCTTTCCACAGCTACCGCGCGCTGTTCATCAGCAATTATTACGATATTGACGCCGTAGCCATGGTAGCCGATGAACCTGACCTTGAACGAACATTCAAAGTCCGCATCCGTGAATACTTTGCGCGTACAAAAGCGGTGCTCGACCTCTACATTTTTAAAACAACACCCCGTTTTTTGGGAAATAAGGAAGAAATAAATGTCCGTTCCTGATGAAACCCAAAACAGCATTCCTGGGTTTAAATCATTAATTTTGTCACCAAATTGAATTTGTGCGTACTCCGATAAGTAGAATTCCGTATCCAAAAAATCTCCTGTTAATTTTACTGATCCTTTTTAGCTTGCCTGTTACCCTGCTGGGGCAGCAAACGATCGTAAAAGGAAAAGTTACAGACGCCAATTCAGGCGACCCCATACCGTTTGTCAATGTCATCTTCGACGGCACCACTACAGGGATGACAACAGACTTCGATGGCAATTATTCACTGAAAATATCCACACCGGTTGATTCTATCTCCGCGTCGTATATCGGCTACCGAACCCGTAAGAAAAAAATAACGATTGGCATCAGCCAGGTTGTCAACTTCCAATTGGAAGAAGAAGTTACCAACCTCCAGGAAATTGTTTTTGATGCAGGCGAGAATCCGGCGTTCGCCATCCTGCGAAACGTAGTGCGGAATAAAGAGAAGAACGACAAAAGAAAACTCACCGCTTACGAATATGATACCTACACCAAAGTCGAAATAGACGTCGATAACATTTCTGACAAGTTTAAAAAGAAAAAAATCATCCAAAAGATCACTCAGGTACTTGATAGCGTCGATCGCATTGCCGGTGAAGATGGAAAGCCGATCCTTCCGTTGTTCATCTCTGAAAGCGTGTCGAAGTACTACTACCGCGATAATCCACACCTCAGCTTCGAAAACATTCTAAAATCCAAGATCAACGGCGTTGGTATTGAAGATGGAACCCTGGTCACGCAATTCATCGGAACATCTTTCCAGGAATATAATTTTTACCAAAACTGGCTCAACATCGTGAGCAAAGAGTTCGTATCGCCCATCGCGGACGGATGGAGATTGTATTACAATTTCGACCTCACCGACAGTGTATACATCGGTGGCCATTTTTGCTACCGCCTCGACTTTACACCAAAAAGCCCGCAAGATCTCGCTTTTACCGGAACGATCTGGATCACTAAGACCGATTGGGCTCTCAAGCAGATCGACGTCACCGTGGGCCGTCAGGCCAACCTGAACTTCATAGAGAAAATAAAAATTCAACAGGAATTGGAGCCGACCGACAACGGCGGATCATGGGTACCGGTAAAAAATCGCGTGTTGGTTGACGTCAGCGAACTCACGAAATTCTCCGCAGGCATGCTGGCCAAGTTCTATACATCCAACAAAAATATTGTTGTTAACAAGCCGCACGAACCATCCTTCTACGAGCGCCCTATTGTGATGGCTGAAGATGCGCGCCAGTATGAACAAGAAGAGTACTGGGATACGCTGCGCCATGAGCCCTTATCCGAAACAGAGAAGAACGTGTATAAAATGATAGACACGCTTCAGAGCATCCCGGTAGTAAAAACCTATACAGACATCATTAAGATCGTAGTGAACGGCTATTACAAAGCTGGCAAAGTTTTCCTTGGACCCTATATTTCCCTTTTTGCCGTCAACGATATCGAAGGATTCCGTTTGCAGGGTGGTTTTAAGACCAACATCGACTTCAGCAAAAAATGGATACTTGGCGGAAGTGTCGGCTATGGATTTAAGGACGATCGGGCAAAATACTCGTTCTTTGTTCAGAACATTTTGTCGCGCGACCGATGGACTACTATCAGCATCCGCCACCGAAGCGATCTGGGCAGGGTAGGGATCGACGACGAGAGCCTCGCCGACAATTATCTCTTCCTGGCGGCGCAACGGTTTGGTGTATTCCGCCGTGGATATTATTTCGACGAGTCACGCTTCAATTTTCAAAGGGAGCTATTTAAAGGATTTACCCAGCGCATCGCTGTTCGTCATTCCACCTTTAAACCTGTTTTCAATTTTGGCTTCCACCCTCAGCCAGAAGATTCCAGTTCGGTGAACACTTACGAAAACGCTGAAATTATCGTTGAATCGCGGTACGCACGCGACGAATTGTTCATTCTCAATGACAATGACAGGTTAAGCCTGGGAACCTCGCGCTGGCCCGTCATTACTGTGCGCTACACCCACGGCATAAAGGGCATCGCGGGCAGCGATTTTAATTATGATAAACTCAGACTCTCCGTCTATAAACGCATACGCTTCGGCCCGCTGGGGGTTGGTTACATGAATGTTACAGGGGAGTATGTCTACAGCACTTTACCCTACCCGCTCCTCTCACTCCACCTCGGAAACCAGACCCCTGTTTACGCCCAGATCACATACAACCTCATGGACTACGGTGAGTTTATCAGCGACCGTTTCGTGTCCATGCAATACCAACACCATTTCGAAGGCTTCCTGCTGAACCGCATCCCGCTGATGCGAAAGCTCAAATGGAGGCTCGTAGGAACCGCCAACTTGATTTATGGCGGTATGGATTCAAAGAACCAAGCCCTTATCGCCACTATTACCAGCGACAATCAACCCACGTTGCCAGCTGGTTATCTCGACAATGGAAAGCCTTATGTTGAGTTGGGGTATGGCGTAGAGAATATTTTCAAGTTCTTCCGCGTTGACTTCATTCATCGTCTCAGTTACCTTGACCGCCCCGAAGCACGCAAGTTCGGCGTGTTCTTTAGCTTCCAGTTCAGTCTGTAAAAGCTTGAAGCAAAAGATCTCAGCTTTGCACTTTAAGCTTTCGGCTTTCATCTTTGCACTTTAAGCTTTCGGCTTTCAGCTTTGCACTTTAAGCTTTCGGGCTTTCAGCTTTGCGCTCTAAGCTTTCGGCTTTCAGCTTTGCACTTTAAGCTTTCGGCTTTCAGCTTTGCACTTTAAGCTTTCGGCTTTCAGCTTTGCACTTTAAGCTTTCGGCTTT
>JBMOKS010000163.1:0-3135 GCA_049324355.1 Bacteroidota bacterium | reverse complement strand
CGCTGGTGATGATAGCCATCGGGAGACTCTTTATAAATTCACCAGCGATGTCTGGAAGAAAGGCAAGTGGAAGAAAGGCGATGATCAACGTGGCTGTACACCCGATTACCGCTATGCCTATTTGTTTTGTTCCCTTTAACACCGCATCCCGTTTGGTCGCACCTTCTCTTAGCCACCGTTCTATGTTCTCGACCACAACAATACTATCGTCAACTAAAAGTCCGAGCGCCACCACCAATCCGACGATACTTAATTGATTCAGTGAGAAACCGGCGGCATTTAAAACGATGAGGCCAAGCCCTAAAGAAAGTGGAATTGAGATCATCACGATAACGGACGCCCTGGAGCCCAGTGGTAGTAATGTAAAAAGCACGAGCACAATGGCGATTATGAAATCAACACCCAGGTGGCTCAGCCGCTGTGATACCATGTCGGCCTGATCAAACGGTTTTACCAACGTGATGTTAGTCGGTAATGTCTTTTCAAAGTCATCTATTACTGGCAGGTATTTTTCCTGAACGGTTGTGATGTTGACATTCTCTTTCATTCCCGCGTTCACCAGCACACATCGGTTGCCATTCAGTCTGATGAGGTGTTTTTCGATTTCATTTTTATAGCCGACATCTGCCACGTCTTTCAGATAGATGATTTTTCCATTGCCGTTGAATATTACGGTATTGGCTACATCATCGGCGTCTTGGAATTTCCCGCTGGTCTTTACGTTGAAAGTCTTGTTGCCGAGGTTGATGCTTCCTCCCGGGATATCAGCGGCTTCACTTTGCAAGCTGCCCATCACTACATTCAGTGGAATACCTAATTGTGCGAGCTTATCCACCTTTACATCAACCCGTATCTGCTGCTCTGGCATTCCCGAATATTTTACGTTTTTGAGATCCGTGATCTTTTCAAGGTGTGTTTTGAGCTTGTCCGCCTGGCTGCGAAGTTCTTTTGCGGAAACGGTGTTCGATACCAATGCAACCTGAAAGATATTTACATCAGTAGGGCTTATCTTCTCCGTCTTGATAAGGTAAATATCATCAGGCAGTCCGCTATTTTTTAACGCATTGATCTCGGTGGCCAGCTCCTGGTATTTATTATCGATATCAACGCCATATTTAAATTTGACTTGAATCGCCGCAACACCATCTTCAATGGTGGTCAATAATTTTTCGATGTTTTCAAGTTGGTAGATTTTATTTTCAATAGGTTTTACGACCTGCTCTTCCATGTCCTTCGGACTGGTGCCGGGATAGATGACGGTGATGAGGTACTGGGGGGGATGTATCGTTGGATCTTCCGATCTCGGCATGGTGGATAGCGTTGCAAATGCAACAGCCGCGACCATGAGAAACATCACAAGCGTAAACTGATAGTTCCGCACTGAGAAATTAGTGATCTTCATATAAGCTTATCTTATGATTTGAATGGTGGAGTTTTCGTTCAGGTAGGTACTGTTAGCTACCACTACTTCCCGAATATTTTCGAGACCCTGACTGATATATGCCTTTTGATTGTCAAACCGTGAGATAACCACCGGTATCTTCTTGACCTTGTTGTTATCAGAAGTGGTAAACACAAATGCCTTGTTCCCATCTGCTTCTATCAGGGCGTCGTATGGGATCACGGGAAGGGAACGAGGTTGCGCGGCAATAATCTGTACTTTCCCAAACATGCCGGTCGCAGGTAAGACATCTCTGAGCTCTGTCTTAAGCTCAATCTGGAACGATCCGGTAGCACGGTCGGACGTTAGTGACTTGCGGAATACATACGCATCAAAACTTCTATCGGGGTATCCATCGAGTTTGACAACGGCTCGTTGACCAATAGATATAGTAGCCCATTCCTTATCGGTTACGCCTACTTTAAGCACATAGTTATTATTACCTTTTGTTTCATTGATGGCCAACACCGGCGTGCCTGGTCCAACAATCTCTCCTTCATGTGCAATTTTCTTGGTAACGAAACCATCGGAGGCCGCATTGATCTGAGAATACTGTTTGTCAAAGGCTACCGCTTCAGCAGCTTTCTGCGCGATGTCCAGGCCGGTTTTGGTATTTTGTAGCTGCTCAAGCGTGTATACGCTATCGCTATGGAGGTTAACAGCGCGGTCATAGTCTCTTTGCGCTTTCTCCAAATTCAATCGCGCTTGCTCGTAACCGGCAGTTATTTCAGTTGTGTTGAGTAACGCCAGCACCTGTCCTTTTTTGAAGAATTGTCCTTCTTCAACGAGTACTTTGCTGACAACACCGCCGATCTTGAACGCATAGATTGCTTCGTTTTCTGTTGTAAGCAATCCGGTGGCGAAGATGTCCTCGGATGTCTGCATCGAGGAGACTGAAATCACTTTTACCGGAATACTTTGAGTAGGTTGGACTGGCAGGTTTGCCGTATCGTCTTGCTTATGCCCGCAGGAAACGAACAGTGATCCCAGGCAGATACAAAAAGTTAAAGTGGATATTGACTTCATAATATGTCTTGATTAATTGTTTATTGAATACTAAAACTTGCGCTGGCTCTCTCAATTGCAGCATTGCTTATCCATGCGTCAAACAAGGCTATATTTAAGTCCAGCCTGGCATTGATCAATTGATTTTGCGCATCCAGCAATTCGATATAGATAGCCAGTCCCTCCTTGTACAGTTTCAACTCATCGTCGTAGTAGGTCTGTGCCGTCTTTAGCTGGGATTCCGCCGCATAGTATTGCGCTAATGCAGTTTGGAATTCGTTCATCCGAACCTGCAGTTCAGTTTTAAGCTGACTTTCCACGTAGTCGGTTTGCGCTGCAAGACTTTGTTGCTCGGCACGAGCTTGCTTGATCCTATAAGAGTTTACACCTGACGAGAAGATGTTCCAGGTCAACGACAGACCTCCGAGGTAATACCGGGTTTGGTCGTTGAACTTCCAATCGAACCCTTGCGAACCCAGGTCCAAAAAGGCACTGAGTTTTGGAACTATATATGATCTTGACAGGCCAGTAAGATTTTCGTCAATGTTCCTGGCGATGCCTAGTTTTAGAAGTTCTTCCCTGTTGTCAACGTGTGACCCGGTCGATGCATCGTGTGTCGGCAAAACTTGTATGTCGTCCAAAACAATGCTATCTGCAAGCGGGCGATTTATCAGGAAATTAAAGTATGC
>JBMOKS010000162.1:0-3135 GCA_049324355.1 Bacteroidota bacterium | reverse complement strand
ACGGAAAAGATTATCACGTGTCGGCAGACTTGACAGGACAGGCCAACCATCTTGGCGTAACTATTCAAGCTGACATCATCAAACAAAAACTTGCCGAGAATACCGGCGGTTACAAAGCTTTGAACACAGGCGGAAGCAGCTATGGTAAACTCGATGAAAAGATCTACACAGAACTGAGCTCCGATCACCCGATCGATCTTTGCCGCTACCAGGTTATCAATTGTTACATGGGCCGCGCCGGTTTGATCAGTTCCGGTGGCGAATCAAAAGGTGCCAGCGACCTGGCCGATGCCGTAAGAACTGCCGTGATCAACAAACGCGCAGGTGGTATGGGCTTGATCTCCGGAAGAAAAGCTTTCCAACGCCCGATGAAAGAGGGTATTGAAATTCTGAATGCCATTCAGGATGTATACCTCGATAAATCGGTAGATCTGGCGTAATCATATTCAGTCATGCCGGTGAGCTTGTAAACTCACCGGCATATTTTTTACTTAAAGTTTACAATTATGTCTTGGTTCAAACGAAGTGATAAAGGAATTCTTACCCCTACCGAATCTAAGCGTGAGGTGCCTGACGGGCTGTGGTTCAAATCGCCGGCCGGTAAAATTGTGCATACCCGCGAGCTCAAGAACAACGCCTACGTTGTGCCCGAAGAAGACTATCACGTTCGTATCGGTTCAGCCGAATACTTCGAAGTATTGTTCGACAACAACCAGTTTACGGAGTTGGATATAAATATGGAGTCTGCAGACCCGTTGAACTTCACTGACACCAAGCCTTATCCAAAACGTATCAAAGAATCTCAAGCCAAATCGGAACTGAAAGACGCTGTTCGTACCGCCTATGGAAAAATGAACGGCATTGATATTACCATTGCCTGTATGGACTTCAGTTTTATCGGTGGCTCTATGGGCTCAGTTGTGGGCGAAAAAATTGCCCGAGCCATGGATCACAGCATCAAGCATAAAAAACCTTTCCTCATGATCTCGCGCTCCGGCGGTGCACGGATGATGGAAGCCGGCTTGTCGCTGATGCAAATGGCGAAGACCTCGGCACGCATCGCCCAGCTCGACGCAGAAAAAATTCCCTACATATCACTTCTCACCGATCCAACCACTGGCGGTGTCACAGCTTCTTATGCGATGCTGGGAGACTTCAACATCGCAGAACCAGGAGCACTCATCGGTTTTGCGGGGCCGCGCGTTATTCGCGAGACCATCGGTAAAGATCTGCCTAAAGGTTTTCAAAGCGCCGAATTTGTGTTGGACCACGGATTCCTCGACTTTATTGTCGACCGCCGCAACCTGAAGAGCAGACTTACAACATTGTTTAAAATGTTGCAAAACTGATCGTCCGCCTACGTACAATTTTTTTCCTTTTCGGACATCTTCTTTGTAACTTTAGTTAGCAGGCTTGGTATTCTATCAGTATTTGAATGCCTCGCATGGCATAGGTATTGTAATTCGATTGACCTTTAACCACGTCGCGTCATGTTCAAAAATTACATCAAGATTGCCATCCGAAGTTTGTTGAAGCAGCGCATTTATACGATCATCAACGTGCTGGGCCTTTCCATCGGGATTGCGAGTTGTCTGCTTATCGTGATGTTTGTCAACGACGAATTCTCTTATGATTCATTTCACCCCAAGGCCGATAATCTTTATAAAGTTGCTCTCGAGAGAAAGTATCCAAACCATTCCACCAACTACGCTATCGTTCCCCATTCATACGCCGACGTTATTCCGGGCGACTTCCCGGAAGTGAGTGATCTTGTGAAAATGGGCGGCCCGTTCAACAACATTGTCGTGACCTACAAAGACGAGAAAGACGTGCTCACACAATTCGAGGAAAATTATGTGATGGTGGCTGACTCGAACTTTTTCAAAATGTTCGGCATTAAAGTACTGAAAGGCGATCCCAACAAAGCACTTGTCAAAAACAATGACCTGGTGGTCACCGAATCTACAGCCAACCGATATTTCGGAGCGGGCGATGCTATTGGAAAAACGTTGCGATTCTTTAACCAGGATTTTGTTGTGACGGCCATATGTGAAGATGTGCCCACCAACTCACACCTCAAGTTTGATTTTCTGGGAAAATGGAATCGTGAATTCTTCGGTCGCGACAACAATTTCATCTCTTTCGATGCGCATATCTACCTCGAGCTAAAACCTGGCGCCGATCCGCTGGCGCTCGAAGCCAAGTTCCCTAAAATGGTAGATACTTACGCTTCTTCACAAATTGAGCAAGACCTTGGCAAGTCGTGGGAGGATTATAAAAAAGAAGGCAATGGTTATCGTTACTTCCTGCAACCTATCACCGGCATTCACCTTGACCCCACTAACATCGAAGCAAAAATGCAGCCCGGTGGAAATATCAATTACGTGTATTTCCTCATCAGTATTGCTGTGCTGATCCTCGTCATTGCATGCATAAACTTTATGAATCTGGCCACAGCCCGATCGGCTGAACGCGCGCGTGAAGTGGGCGTGCGCAAGACCATGGGATCGCTGAAAAGCCAGCTCGTATCACAATTTCTCGTGGAGTCGATCTTGCTAAGTTTGTTTGCCACCCTGTGTGCCATTGGCATGATCTACGTGGTGCTTCCTTATTTTAATAACCTGGCCAACAAAAGTCTTGAGTTTACCTTCACCGGCTCGCTTTCGCTGACGCTGCTGGCGGTTTCAATTGGCGTAGGATTTTTGGCTGGCAGCTATCCGGCGTTTGTGCTTTCGGCTTTCAATCCGGTATTGGTCATGAAAGGCAAATTTACCGGCAGCAGCAAAGGCACGTGGCTCAGAAACGGATTGGTAGTTTTCCAGTTCTTCATTTCTATCGTGCTCATCGTGGGCACCATGGTGGTGGCAGAGCAAATGCGCTATATGCAACAAAAATCTCTTGGCTATAACACCGAACAAATTCTGGTAGTAGAACGCGCCTTTGCGCTGCAGGATAAAGCCCGAACGTTTGTGGATGAACTCAAACGCATGCCCGACGTAGAAAATGCTGCCGGATCTTTCAGCATGCTGGGCCGCCAGGGCGACTTCTTCGGATCACAATTTATACCTGAAGGTTCATCGGAGATACTGACCACAAAAACGATGGGCATCGCCGACGACTTTGCCGAAACGATCG
>JBMOKS010000161.1:18831-28909 GCA_049324355.1 Bacteroidota bacterium | reverse complement strand
TCCAAGGGCTTTTGAAGTTCACAAAGTATTAAGAAGACCCTATTTAAACAATTTTTGTAGGGGCTAAATTTGATTCAAAAGACGGGTTGAAGCGCTTAAAAAATAGACTACATCATTCCGTGTTTTTCACACGGCGATTAAGGTATAGTCGCTTAATAAAATCAGTCTTTCTTGAGGTAGGAGAGGGAGATCACTTCAAGTAATTTTTCCTTTGTGATGGGTTTCTGAAGGAATGCCTTTACTTCGGGGAATTGCCTGGCGCGGTTAACGTCTTTAGAGTGACTGGAGGAGCTGATGATATAGATATCGATCTGTTTGTTGAGTTGATCCTTGATGTTTCTGAACTTTTCCAGGAAGCCCCAGCCATCCAGGTCGGGCATGTAGATATCAAGTAAGATAACGTCTGGTAAATGTTCGGGAGCCCGTTTGTGATTCAACAAATAGTCGGCAGCCCAACGTGCGCGATCATAGATCGCGATGATGTCTGCCAGTTCGCCCAGTTCGGCTAACCGTTTAATGTAGAAGGAAGCCATCGGATCGTCGTCAATGATCCACAGATTCGATATTTTTTTGGGCATAAACTAATTCAACGCTTTCATTTCCAACGATGCAATAATCACCATTAATTGCTGATAAAAACCTTCAATCGCCGGTCAATTCTTACAGGCATAGTACATCTATGCTAAGCACGAGAATTTCACCAGATTCATTGATCCCGCTCATCAAAATTCCAGTGTAAAAAGAGCAGCGCAGCAAATACAATAATCAAATGGGACAAATTTTTACCGCGGTCATGCAACTCCTCCCATCATTGATAGTCCTTGATGGGCTAAAACTTTAATGAAGGCCGCGCCATCTTAGGGTAGAAAAAGGCTTGTAGACGTGGTGTTTGGCCCAATTCTACCTTTTTTGACAAAGAAAATGATACCTTTTTACAACCCGTCAGTACCTTCTTCATAATCTTAACTGCCATGGTTCGAAATTATTTCATCATCACTATTCGAAATCTGCTGAAGAACAGCGTTTACTCGTTTATCAATATTGCAGGCCTTTCTATCGGCATCACCTGCAGTTTGCTGATTTTATTGTGGGTTTTCGACGAGTTGTCATTTGACCGCTTTCATCCCAAAACCGACAGGCTCTACCAGGTTTGGATCAACGCGCATTATGATGGAAAAATCAATTCATGGACTTCCGTACCCTTGCCTACCTACGAGGCCATGAAAACAGCCGATAGCCACATCAAAAATAGCGTGATCACCAACTGGGGTGATGAACCCTTGCTCACCGTGGGTGAGACGCGTATAATGAAGAAGAGCTATTATGTGAGTCCTGAGTATTTGGAGATGTTCGAATTCCCCTTGGTGAAAGGCAGCGCTGATCGTGTTTTGGATGATCCCACTTCCATTGTTATTACTGAGTCTACCGCGAAAGCTTTGTTTGGTGACGAAGACCCGATCAACCAGGTCATTCGTGTGAACGACGCCTCAGATCAGAAAGTTACGGGCGTGGTAAAAGATGTTCCGCCTAACTCAACGTTTCAATTTGACTGCTTGCTGCCCTGGTCATTGTATGAGCAGCAACAAAATTGGGTGAAAGAATCGAAGTCCAACTGGGGAAATTATTCGTTCCAGGTATTTCTGGAGCTGAATGCCGAAACCGACGAGCTGGCTGTTGAGAATTCCATTCGCGACATGCTGATTAAGAATGGCCAAAAAGACTTGCGAAGAGAATTTTATCTCCACCCCTTGAAGCGCTGGCGCCTGCACTCAACCTTCAAAGAAGGTAAAGAAGCCGGCGGCATGATCGACTATGTTCAGATGTTCGCTGCGATCGCGATCTTCATTTTGATCATCGCGTGTATCAATTTTATGAACCTGGCCACAGCGCGCTCCGAACGCAGAGCAAGGGAAGTGGGTATACGCAAGAGCGTCGGTTCGCGTCGGGGAGAACTTATTTTTCAATTTCTGGGAGAATCGCTATTTATCTCGTTCATCGCGTTTACGGTGGCAGTGCTGATGGCCGAGCTATTGCTTCCATTGTATAACGACCTGGTTCAGAAAAAACTTTTCATCGACTATGCCACATCACAGTTCTGGATCTTTGCGTTGAGTCTTATATTTTTCACAGGCGTGATCTCCGGAAGTTATCCGGCGTTTTATCTTTCGTCGTTCCAGCCCGTAAAAGTATTGAAGGGCAAAGTTCAAGTTGGTAAGACCGCCAGTACACCGCGCAAGGTGCTCGTTACCTTGCAGTTCGGTTTTTCAATACTGTTGATCATCGGCACCATCGTGATCTTCCAGCAAATTCAACATGTGAAGAGCAGAGATCTTGGCTATGCCCAGGAAAATCTTATCAGCGTAGAGTACACCACCGAGATCGGGAAAAACTACAAAGTGATGAAGCAAGAGTTGTTGCAAAGTGGTGTGGTAAGTTCGGTGACCAAATCGAATAGTCCGATCACCGCGATCTACTCCAATAATTTTCTCGACTGGCCCGGCAAACCTTCCGACCAGCGTGTGCTGTTTGCTACTATTGCCACGGAATACGACTATACCAAAACCATGGGTATCAAAGTTCTTGAAGGCAGAGATTTTTCGGAAGACTTCAAAAGCGATACGGCAGCCATTGTAGTGAATAAAGCTGCAATGGATATTATGCAGTTGAAAGATCCGATCGGAACCAAGGTAGACCTTTGGGGCGACAAGCGCGAACTTATTGGCATAGTTGATAACGTGCTGATGGGCTCGCCTTACAATCCGGTAGGGCCCATGTTCATGGTGCTGATACCCGACTGGGTGAGTGCTGTCTCCATCAGGCTTGAAAAGACAAGTGACCTGCAAGCGTCGCTCAAAAAAGTGGAAGCCATTTTTAAGAAGTACAATCCTGCCTATCCTTTCGAATACAATTTTGCCGACGTGGAATTCGCCAAGAAGTTTGACACCATCAACATGACCAGCCAGCTGGCGAGTTTGTTTGCAGTGCTTACGATCATTATCACAGGCCTGGGACTTTTTGGTCTTGCGGCATTCACAGCCGAGCAGCGCACGAAAGAGATTGGCATCCGGAAAGTTTTGGGTGCTTCGGTTTCGAGCCTGGTTGCCTTGATGAACATGGATTTTTCTCGGCTGGTGCTCATTGCGTTTGTTATTGCCGCACCGCTAGCCTGGTGGATGCTGAATTCGTTCCTGGAACGATATCAATACAGGATCGTGATCGCCTGGTGGATATTTCCGCTTACGGGTATTGTAGCGCTCTTGCTTGCCGTAGCGATTGTGTCCACACAAGCCATGCGAGCGGCGCGGGCAAATCCGGTGAATTCACTGCGGAACGAATAAACTTAGCGGATGTTGTACGTCAGCATCGGTCGGCTCTTCTGTGGCGTTACCCGAAAGCGCCAGTTTGCCAAAGCTCCTTTTTTCGACAGGCTAAATGAGCCCTTGATTCTTCCAATTGACCAAAGGCGGTCGAACGTATATGAATTGCGCAGTCGGTCGCCAAAAAAGAATAGCTGCTACACGACGCACCATGCCAGCAGTACCACGGAAGCTGCGTGGTGCTGGAGGTGATGATGTTGCCAAACGGCTTTGTACGACCTTATTTCCAGAGATGACCGCTTAAGCTGCGGAAAAATTTGCTGCCCTTCCAAAGCCCTCTTTAAGTGTTTACTTATATATAAACCCCACACAAAGGAGCTCGCCGTGATCATGGGGGATGACAACTCTTTTCATGCCGATTGATGAAAACACCAACCTTTTTTGGTGAAGTCAGCTCCCTGAAAGCTGGTATATATGCATTCCTGCCCCTGAATTCCACTTAATTTTCTGTAAATTATTATTGTAAACCAGATCGTGCAGGCAACCATCTATCGTAGATCAGTGTATGGGCTTATATAAAAGCAGTCCTCCCGTGGAAGGAAAAAACGACCGGATGAATACCATTTTAGTCGGGTGTAAAAAACTGCACCGGGAGAGCCAGAAAATGCTCTATCAGGAATTCTATAGTTACGGCATGAGTATATGCCTTCGGTACGCCGACAACCGCGATGAAGCTGCTGAAATTCTAAACGATGGGTTTATGAAAATATTCACAAACATCAAGTTGTTTGATCTGACTAAGCCATTTAAGCCGTGGCTGCGCAAGATCATGATAAACACTTCCATCAATCACTACCGCAAAAAACAAAAGGATATTCAATCTGAAGAAATAGAACGCGCCGAGCGAGAATCGGAAAACGAAAATATCATATCAGGTATTTCTTACCAGGAGATTATCACCATGCTGCAAAAACTTCCGCCTGCATACCGTACAGTTTTTAACCTGTATGTGCTGGAAGGTTACCGGCATGAAGAAATAGCCAAGATGCTGGGCATTACCGTGGGCACTTCCAAGTCGAACTTGTTCAAGGCCAAGGAATCGCTGAAAAAAATATTGAACGACTTTTTTGAGGCAGATTATGTCGAGAAGAAATGAGGATAGCATAGAGAGACTCTTCCGGAAGGTGGTTTTGCGTCACGATACAACCTTCGAGGAAGGCGACTGGACAAAAATGGAGGCAATGCTTGATCGGGATGCCAGAGAGAGGGCTGCTATCCGATCCAAGCGTGTCAGGCGAGGAGTGTACACCGTGGCGGGTTTGATCGGGGTGGTTACCGCGGTGTACTTCCTTTCTTCCGGCGATTTGTCCAATGCAGATAGCGATTTAGCTAAATCAATAGACCGGTCTACAGTTTCATCAAATGGTTCTCCCAAACCATGGCAGGCGGCAGACCATGCTCAGCATCCACGGAACGGGCAGAAGAATGATAATTCATCTGCCGCCCTGCTTAATTCTAAAACACCCATCACTACGAAAGAAGACCATCGGCAAAGCGAGCAGCAATCTGTTTCCCCGACCATCAAAAGCAATTCACGGCAGAAAAGTTTTCAGGGCGATAATAACCGCACCGACCAACGTTCGTTGCAAGCCGTAACAACTTCGGCGGAGTCTGAGCACCAAAAAGGCAGTATGTATAGGGCCTATGAGCAGTCTGCTGTAAATGATCGGCATACATCGGCGGTCCAAGATTTTTTTCCACGCGGTCTGATGGCTGTAAAAGGAAATCAAATCCAAAAAATGAAGGAAGAGCAGTTGCTCGAAAAGCAGCTGGTGGTTCAGGAGGAAATCAAAGAATCTAAAAGCGAAAAAAACGGCGCAGCCGAGAAGTCATTGAACACGTGGAGATTGAGCGGGTCGTTGATCGCTGCTCCCGATTTCAGCACCACTTCGCTGAACCGGTATTCGTCTCCGGGTGGAGCATACGGGGTCATGATTGGGTATCAGGTGTTCAACCGGTTTTATGTTCATACCGGTTATATACGCGCTGCAAAAAGATATTCAGGTTATGGCGCGGAGTATCAGCCTCCCGATGGTTACTGGGAAAATAGAACCAACGGTGTTGTGCCTGACCGTGTTGACGGGAGTTGCACCATAGCGGAGGTTCCCATCAATCTTCGATACGATGTTTTAAGCTCGGTGAAACGCCGGGTATTTGTGTCTGCGGGCGTGTCGAGTTATCTGATGATGGACGAAGCGTATAAATATCAATTCAACTCATACAACCCGGGGGCGGCATACGGGTGGCAATCGCAGGAGAATCAGTCGTATATGTTTTCAATTGGCAATTTTTCTGTGGGATACGAAAGACTTATTCATCCCAAAATTGCGATCGGCATCGAACCCTATTTAAAAGTGCCGTTCTCTAAGATGGGGTGGTCAAATATCGACCTGTATAGCACAGGTGCTTACGTTACGCTCCGTTATCGGCTGATGAGCAGAACAGTGCCCGCTGGAAATGGATTTTGAGGAAGAACTGAAAATTTTGAAAGTGATGAGAAAGTATTATGAAGACCAATATGCCAGTGTTTCATTTGTGGAATCAGTGCCATGCATCAAAGTAAAAATATCCGGTATACCCACGTGCAGTGAACATTATCAATTTGTGCACAGCAAGCTGCTGGAGCTTATCAACAGGCAAGTGAACAAATACTGCCGGCTCCATTTGCTTACCGATAGCACGCAGGCTGGCTTGGTACTGGACGAAGATCTTACCTATTATAAGATGTACGTTATCCCGGCATTAGAACAGGCAGGCATTCGATACCATGCCATTGTTATGCCCCATAGCTTGTTCGCACGACTGGTAATTAATGAGATTTCTTTGTCTACCAAAAGATTGAAGATAGAATACTTCAATACCGTGACGGGCGCCTTTAAGTGGCTCCGCAAAAGATAAAACTTCATCTCCTGGCCATTAGAAATTCAAATAGACCAGCATCGCTTACAATTCTGCGGGTTAAGTGTTAAATTAGTTTAATACTTCTTATCCATCAATCTATGGCAGTATCAGCAGAAACGTTAACCGTTCAAAGTACCGCCTTCAGTCATGAAGGCAATATCCCGTCAAAATACACATGTGAAGGAAAAGGGATCAATCCTCCGCTGGAGATATTGAATATCCCGACCCAAGCCAAAAGCCTGGTGTTGATCATGGACGACCCGGATGCGCCGCGGCAGACTTTCGACCATTGGCTGGTTTGGAACATTCGACCCGAGAAAGATGCGATCAAAGAAAACACCAGCCCGGGTACGACAGGAAAAAATAGTCTTGGGAAAAATATTTACACTCCACCCTGCCCACCCACCGGAGTGCATCGCTATTTTTTTAAAGTATTCGCGATTGATACGATGTTGGATCTGAACGCAGGTGCCGACAAATCTGCCCTGGAAACCGCCATTAAAGGACATGTGCTGGCCTCGGGAGCTTTGATTGGCCTGTATAAAAAAGGTATGCGTTAAGACCGGTTGTTGATCATTCTTGCATGGACCGGTATCGCTTCGTTACGCAATAGTTCAAACCAATCGAAACGTAGTCGTCATTGACCAGCCTGTAGTCGTCGTTCGTGTCGTAAGAGAAGCCGGTGACGCTGAATTGGAACTGGAGTTTGATATTTTTATATCCTACGCGCGCGGTTAAGCCGGGCTCTACTACAAACGTGGTTTTCTTATCTTCAGCGCCTTGGCGGTAGGTGGGGTCGGTCAGATTAATGCGATGCGACGTGTAGGTTACCACTGCAATACGCGGAGTGAATGCGATCTCGGCGACCTTGCCACCAAGCCCAATGGAAGGCTGAATAAATGGTTTTAGAAACGTGGCTTCGATTTGCGAATCGCTCGAATTGTTTTTTATGCTGCCATAGCCTAATCCACCGAAGATCTCATAAGCGAATACCTGGGTTTTTCCAAATGTACCATAGCGACCTGCGCCAAGTTCAAAAAAGCGTCCGGTGCCCTTCCATAGATCGGGATCTGAATTTGACTCAGACAAGGCGTAGAAACTTCCGATGATGGCAAGCTTGCTTGTCACGGCCGTAGCGGCCATCATATTGATACCCTCTGCATCATCAGTGCTGCTATGGCCCAGACTAAAATTCGCTTCTCCTTTTTCATGAAATAGTGGCACGTTTTGACCGGTAGGGGCATACAACACCGGTGCACAGGCTACAAACAGACCTGAGATGCATATTGCGAATAGCCCTGAGATCATTTTCATAGATTTCAAAATTTGTGTCAGCGCGCAGAACGCTAATCTTCCTTACCACCCGAACTGACAACGCTGATCTTGAGTGGTATTTTTTTCAGAGGTTTATCTTCATTGTATACCTTGACGCTGGCGATTTTGTCGACCACTTCGATTCCGTCGACCACTTCTCCGAACACCGTATACTTTTGATCCAGCGACATATATCCTCCTTCGGTCATGTACGCTTGCCTTTGCTCGGGTGTGAGTTGTAAACCGAAACTTTTAGCGTCTTCGTCCACTTGATAGTCGGCGTAACGCGCTCCGTGCACAATGAAGAACTCCGTTGAAGAGGATTCCAGGTTCGGATTATTTTCATCTGACCGGGCCATCGACAACGCACCCTTTTTATGAAAATATTTTGTATTGAATTCCGCCGGCACCGTATAGTTGAATTGATTGTCGAGGTCGCCACCTTGGATCATAAACTGGTAGAATATGCGATAGAACTCTGCATCCTCGTAATGGTTTTCTTTGATAAGTTTAACGAAGTTGGCGCGGTGCAGCGGCGTCTCGTCGTAAAGCCTGAGGCGGATATTGCCATAACCGGTTTCAATCAAAACCTCATTTTCCGGATTCTCCTGGCCATACCGGGTTAAAACTTCTTTAAGGTTTTGGGCGGTTATTGCTTCGCCGGTTTTTTTTTCACAGGATGAACCAATAAAAAGTACGATAAAAACCGCGGCTGCGTAGAGGATCTTCATAGGGTGTTCGAATACAAATGAAAGATAAAAATAAGCCGGATTATGAGAATCTGCAATGCGGTCTCCAACGTGGAACGAAGCGGAATACTAAGGGAGGATAACGAACTGCTCACGGGTTTAAGGTTAGAGCCCGGACCTGGTTGAAAAATGAAAGCACAAGCTTTGTTGATAAAAGCTTGTGCTCAGAATCTTAATCCTTCAGTATAATAACAAAACCGGCTTGCAGCATGATATGACCTGCTGATTTAATTTTGGAGTCGGAATTATCGCTATTGGTATAGGTTGACGAACCGTAGCTAAGCATGGGGTCCAGCAATACGGTATCGGAGATCCTGATCGAATATCCGGCGCCTATCCTCCACTGGAATATGCCATATGAGCTTTCAGAAGTTGTTCCGCCTGAAGTGGTTTTGAACTTGTTTGTGCCGAGGCCAGCGTAAGCCTGAGCAAAAGGTCCTTCGGCAAAATAATAGCGTATTACGGGGCCGAAGGTGATCAGGGTTTGCGATTGTTCAAAGTCGGAATTATTGTCCTTTACTTTATCCAATTCAACGTTCAATGCCGCGCCAATGCCCAGATCTTCCGCAATAAAATAACCCGCCCAAGGTGTAAGGGCGAAACTGGTGTGAGTATCTTCCGATAGCGTCACGCCGCCGAATTCTGTTTTTTCCTTATAGGTTTCGAAGCCGATAGCGCCGGCTCCGATAAGTGTTCCTTTCGCGAGGAACTGCGCCATTACATTGATCGGGCCTGTACACATCAGGCCAAACAAGATAAAGCATAAGAGTTTTTTCATACGCTAATAGGGTTTAGTGTAAAATAAGATATGAAAAATATTCCTCAATGCCTTGAGAAAAACGCAAAACATAGGTTTGTACTTACAGAGAAGGTGTTCTTAGTACTTGAGTTTGAAAATGAATTATGGAACCCGAGCTTAGACTACCCGTGCCGCTTAAATACAGGCTCGGGGTCTTTGAAGATATTTTCCAGGGTGGCGGTAGGGATAAAACTCAGGATCGAGAACACCATGAAAAATAAGCCAATGAGCGACGCTATGATCAGAAAGGACATGGAGGCCACAGATTGTCCTTTGTTCAAGATGATCACATCGTCACTGATGTTAAATCCGCTCTCTTTTAATAAAGCAATGGCTTCCCCTTCCGTTACATCACTTTCGAACCGGCCTTCAATGGAGAATTGCTGATCAGTGAAATAGTTATTATTTTTTTCGTGATGTTCAGTGTACTTGGAATCTTTTACAACAACCTGCGCGGTAAGTTCGCTTGCGTTTTTTCCCGGATTTTCAGCTATCGCCTTGGTCGAGTACACGGGATAAATAACATGTGCAATGGAGGTATCGCCTTTTTTGATACGTTGGGAAAGTACATACTGATAGGTCTCCGCCTGCAGATCATCCATGGGATATTCAGCGGCGCCTTCCTTGTCTCCCTCGTCTCCCTCGTCTCCCTCGTCTCCCTCGTCGACAGCAAATTCATTGAGGTCCAAAGATAATTTAAGCACTTGGGCTTCCTTGATCTTAACATACCGGGGTATTTCGTTCCGGGGCATGGCCGCAAGTTCTTCGATAGTATACTCTTTGGGATTGCCTTCGGCTAAATTGAATTTTATGTCCGGTAGGATCAACCAGTCAAATACCAGGAAAGGAACGAGGATAAAACCAATTCGATAAAGGAAAAAGGGGCGCTTAAAGAATATGGCGATCTTTAAAAAGGCTTTCTTCATAGGTTTAAGTTT
>JBMOKS010000161.1:15292-18821 GCA_049324355.1 Bacteroidota bacterium | reverse complement strand
ATTAATAACGATTGTCAACCTCTTGCCTGGTACAAAGTAGAAGGGCGAAGATCTTCAGGTTAACACGCCTACATTGCCTTGTGCTGTTGCCTGATGCCCAAAGCTGGGAAGATTATGCAATGCCGCGAAGGAGGGGGCCAATACCTACTCGAAGATTCTCCAGCTCCGGATCTGTTCAACGAAGTTGGCGAATGAGAAGGGGTATAAGATAAGGCAGAATACCAGACCGAACAGCGCTCCGTAGAGGTGGGCGTCATGGTTGATGTTGTCTTTCGATCGTTTTCCCTGATAATATGAAAATATGATATACAACGTGCCTAAAATAAAGCCGGGCACAGGTAACGCCGCATAAATGTATATGTTGTCCAAAGGTCTGAAAATGATAAATGCAAATATCACAGCTGCAACACCGCCGGATGCGCCTAGCGAATTATATCCCTTGTTGTTCCTGCGCTTAAAGAAAGTTGGAATATCCGAAACGATGATACCCAGAAGATAAAGTGATATAAAATAAACACCACCATAAACTCCCGATAGCTTGCCGAAAATGCTTTCTATGGCTGTACCAAAAAAGTAGAGCGAGAACATGTTCATGAGCAGGTGGATGTGATCGGCATGTATAAAACCCGAAGTGAGGAATCGGTAGTATTGTTTCTGCTGCTGAATATGATATGGATTCATGATCAGCATGCGCATAACACTTTCGTTTTTTAAAGCGTACAAGCTCACCAGCACTGTAAGGACGATAATGACGACGGTGATGGTCACGGCAGCTCCTTTTTGAATTTTTAGATTATCACTTTTTCGCTTCTTTGGCCCACATGTCCTTCAACGTTACGGTGCGATTGAAAACAAGCTTGCCGGCTGTTGAATCTGCGTCGAGACAGAAGTACCCTTTACGCAAAAATTGATATCGTTCTGTGGCCTTTGCCTGTAATAGGGAAGGTTCGGCAAACACTTTGGGCAATACTTGTAAGGAATCGGGATTGATATAGTCTTTAAAATCACCTTCTGCCTGGCTCAGGTCTTCAACTTTAAAAAGCCGATCGTACATGCGCGCCTCTACGGTAACAGCGTGTGCAATGCTTACCCAATGCAACGTACCTTTTACCTGGATGCCCGAAGTATCGGAACCGCTCTTGCTTTCGGGAATGTAAGTGCAACGAAGTTCTTTGATGTTGCCTGCGGAATCCTTGATCACTTCTTCGCACTTGATAATGTAAGCGCTCTTTAACCTCACCATTTGTCCAGGCGCCAGGCGAAAAAATTTCTTGGGAGGCGACTCCATAAAATCATCTTGCTCGATATAGATCTCCCGGCTGAAGGGTATCTCCCGTTTTCCGGCATTCGGATCTTCGGGGTTGTCTTCCGTTTCCAGCATTTCCGATTTTCCTTCGGGATAGTTGGTGATCACGATCCTGAGGGGATCAAATACCACCATCCGGCGTAAGGCAATTTTGTTGAGGTGCTCGCGCACGCAGAATTCAAGCAGTCCTACGTCTATCAGGTTTTCACGTTTGGCAATACCGATCTTTTCACAGAATTCGCGAATACTTTCCGGAGTATATCCTCTGCGTCGTACGGCCGACAGGGTGGGCATGCGGGGGTCGTCCCACCCACGAACATGTTTTTCGTTCACCAGTTGAAGCAGTTTACGTTTACTCATGACGGTATAGGTCATGTTGAGGCGCGCAAACTCATATTGTTTGGATGGGTAGATCTCCAGTTTCTCAATAAACCAGTCGTAAAGTTCGCGGTGTGGAATGAACTCCAGCGTACAAACGCTGTGGGTAACGTTTTCGATGGCGTCGCTTTGGCCATGTGCGAAGTCATACATCGGGTAGATGCACCAGGTGTCGCCGGTGCGATGATGATGGGCGTGCTTAATACGGTAGATGATAGGGTCACGCATGTGCATATTCACGTGCGCCATGTCGATTTTCGCTCGTAACACTTTTTCGCCATCCTTGTATTTTCCGTCTTTCATCTCTTCAAACAGTCGAAGATTTTCTTCGATGGCCCGGCTGCGGTACGGGCTGTCGGTACCCGGTTGTGTTGGCGTACCTTTTTGAGCGGCTATCGCTTCGCTGCTGCTGTCGTCTACGTACGCCAGTCCTTTTTTAATGAGTTTCACAGCAAACTGATAGAGTTCCTGAAAGTAATCGGAAGCGTAAAGTTCATGGGCCCATTGAAATCCGAGCCACCGAACGTCGTTCTTTATGCTTTCGACATATTCGGTGTCTTCAGTAACGGGGTTTGTATCATCAAAACGAAGGTTGGTCTGGCCTCCATATTTTAAAGCCAGGCCAAAATTAAGGCAGATGCTCTTGGCATGCCCCATGTGAAGATACCCGTTGGGTTCTGGCGGAAAGCGGGTGATGATCCGCTGGTATTTGCCTTCCTTCAAGTCGTTTTCGACAATCTCTTCCAGGAAGTTTAAACTCTTTTCTTCTATCATGCTATTTGTAAAAGGCTGTAAAGGTAAAAGCCTTTTGCAAGGGTAACAAGCATTTTTGGGGAACCTGTTGGGCTATCTTTAGGGCAAACGGTTGAAGAAGGCGAAAGTAAACACCTGCCCGACCCTGATCGGTTTCAGGCAGGTGTTCTGGGTTCAAGGACGGTGAGCCGCCTGGGAGGTTGATTTCACATGATCACCACATTTTTCAGGTCGAACGAAACCGTTTCAAGTTCCGTGTTATTGTCAGACACCGTAAATATGATATCGTTAAAATCCGCATCGGTGCCCAAGGTGATTTGTTTGTCTTCGAAGCCGATCACGACATCGCCGCATTGTTTTTCTTTGAACAGCACATGTTGCCTTGCCATTCCGGTATTCCAGGCCTGATCGGTAAAAAGGGTTGGCTTTTTGTAGGTAACAATACCATCCTGCCAACCCCCTACGATGAGGAAGAAACCGATTACCGTACCGGCTTTGAATTTTCCCTCCCCCAATTTCCTTGTATCACCTTGCTTTAATACGTCGCCCGACACGTGGGGGAACAGCAGGTTCAATTCCACGTCGCTGCGCGATCCGGGAGGCGAAGTTTCGTTATACGTATACCACCCCAGGGTGCTGGCGATGGTGGCGCCCTCCGCGACGAAGCTGACATATACTTCGCTCTCTTTGGTTAGCACGATCTGTTGTTGCACCGTGTCGCTGAACAGTGCAAGGTAACGTTGTTGATTGTTCTTGGCCTCAGGAAACATCGCGATGATGTTAGAGAACAATGTAGAGCACAGTTTCGAGGGCACAATATCGGCAGGAACTTCTTCGGCAGGTTCAGAATCCTTTTCAGGCTTCACACTTTCATCCCGGCATGCCAACGCAGCGAGAAAAAGAAGAGGGAGTAAACTCAATTGTCTCATGATAAAATTTATTATGGTAAAATATTATGTTATGGATAGGGGTAAAAATCACATGGACTAAACCAAGGCTGGTAAGAAAAATTTAGTGCCAGCGTTTTGTTTAGGAAAATTGATCACATTCATACTCACGCACGTGTGTGTCATGCCAGTGTGCGCCGAGGGT
>JBMOKS010000161.1:0-15282 GCA_049324355.1 Bacteroidota bacterium | reverse complement strand
CCTAAATCTTATCATTATGCAACGACTCATCGACATACCTGCAGGTTCACCGGCAAGGCCGAAGGAAATCATTGAAATCAAGCTTTGGGAGGTTTATCTGGTCATGAACCGCACCAATCTGTATCATGTATTGACCGCATCCTCCATCGATCAAGGCCCTGTAGAAAAAGGTCAGCAAGAACCAGGACGAGTTGTATTTCGGTACACCGCCACAGAATGGGAAAAGAACATCAAGCACCTTTTGCACGCTCATCGGATTCCCGTCATTGCGACGGCACGTAATTATTTTGATGCGAGGACCGATGAAAGCAGGATACTGCCAGGATGATTCTTTTTTAAACCAACACGTAAACAGTAACGAGATGAGTCACATCAATCTCACCTTAGCGCGCGTAGAAGATGCACTGAATAAGTATAAAATAGAACACCAGGGCCAGGCGCCGCTTTATATTTTCGTTTCTTCTGAAGACGCCGGCAAACTATGGGAAGAAATCAGCCGAACGCAGGGACATCCGTCTGACGCTATAATAACCTCTTTTAAAGGAAGTAAGATAGTGAAGAATGAAACCCTAAATAAAGGCGAAATTCAGCTCACCGACGAGCTGCCGGAAACCGGCTCCTAAACAAGCGGCCATTCCCCGAGTAGAATTTATTATTATTTCTTGCGCGTGTGGAAGATACTCCACGCGTTTGAAAACTTTCCCATAAGCAAAACTCAAAAATTAGTCATGTAAGTTATAATTCCTTTATAGTCGTTCTGCGGTTTGTCCATTCGGTAGATTTGTACTGGAAATAAACAACCCACAGTTATGACGAACTTAAATGGATTGACCCCGGAGCAGAAGAAGCTGATCTTCGACCTGTCGAAGAGAATAGAAGTGCTTGAGTCTAAACTGATAAGACTTCAGGACAAACTTGTACGAATTGATCCGATGCTCACAGCTGATCTTGCCCGAAGCGTGTCGTACCTGAGCTTGAATTGAAAGGACCATCAATGTATGTTTGCTTAAACCCGCTCGTTGTTCAATGGAGTTTCTAAATCAAAAAACTTGCGGTTGATTTGAAAATTGGAATTGGAAATTTTTTCACGGGCCGAAGGCCTATCATCTGAACGTGATAATTTTTTTATTATCCCGCAGAGTTCGAAGTAGAACTCTGCGGAGATAATACCTTGAAATGGTGAGGATCTGAGACCTCTCGAATCGCCTGAAATTGCCCGTTCAAAACGATTACCCTGGTCACACACCCGTTACCCGGAGATTTTGCCCAGTCAGGGAATCACAGAGCCCAACTTGGCAACACCAAGTTGCAACTTCCTCACCAGTTTTATCCATGAAAATTCATCCATATCCTACACGTTGCCCGATATACCGAAAAAGGAGTATAAGAATTATAAATTTCCAGGGAAATGGGATTGGGGCACTACAATGCTTGCTTGAAATCCTGCCAATTCACGGGCAACCTTACGCGCAGTAGCATGGATTAAAATGTGCTTCTTAACTACACTGCAGGCAAGTACTTTCCAAGGGAGTCGGTCAGTTGATCGCGTATCTGATCACAACTCACAAAAAAACTTTTGTCTGCTATTTCGATGACCAGCAACTCTTGTGGCTCGTCCCAGCGATATTCGATCACGATGCCAAAAGGCCCTTTAACCGTACCCGCGGCCCCGGCAATGACAAAACCTTTTTGCGTGAGTTCTGTTGCAATGTTATTAAAAATATTTGCGCTTACTCCACGGAATTTTAACGGATCGCACGATGCCATGTCAAAAAAATAAAGAAAAAAAAGTAAAAAGATTCGGCCTCAATTTATTTTTGAAAAACTTAATAAACAAGATGGAGCATATCGCTGCGGTGAACATGATACGCGAGGGTGTTGCGGGCCCACAATGGGCAGACCTTGGCGCGGGTACCGGTACCTTTACCCGCGCTTTGGCAGCGTTGATGCCAAAATCAAACGATACCTTAATATACGCAATCGATAAGGATGGTACGGCATTGCAAAAAATCGAAACCAGATTCAACGATGTGCGCATCAAGAAGCTGTCACTGGACTTTATCACGCAAGACCTGCCCTTGACCGAGCTCGACGGTATTCTTATGGCCAACGCCCTTCACTACGCCGAAGACAAAATCCCGTTATTGACGAAACTGAAAAATATGCTAAAGCCGCACGGAAGATTGATATTGATAGAATACGATACTGCCAAACCGAACGCCTGGGTTCCGTACCCGATCAATTTTGAATCGGCAAAAGAAGTATTACTCAACGCCGGCTTCCAATCGGTCATCAAACTGGCTGAGCTTCCTTCTGTATATCATCAACGAATGTACGCGGCCCTGGCTGTTTGAAAATCAGATATCACAATTTGCCGTTTACGATGCGGTACATGAATTCGAACCCCATGCCGGTAGTCAACATCCTTTCTTTTTTGTTTTGAAGCAGTTGTTGTGTCCAGTCTACAAAGCCGCCGTCGGCGATTTCATAAACTTTTCCATTTAGCGTGAAGTCGGCCTTGTATTGAATTCCCCTGTAATAGTTGATCTCTTTTTCGGGATCTTCGATAACATCGATCTTCAGATGTGGGCGGTATTTCAAGATGTGGGCTTTGATCTGCTGGGCAAGCCCTGCTGCGTTTTCATAGCCAGATTTTCGGCACAAGAAGCGATAACGCACCTCTTCGACGCGATAATATTCGCGAATGGCCTCTATCAAGGTTATGTGCTCGAAAAGATTTTCTTTTTCGAAGCTGTAGTTACCCGAGTCGTATCCCGCTGTAACAAGGCATCCGATCTTAAAATGGGGAGTAAATCCTTTAACCTCCATCATTGGCGCGCGAACATGTCGCTGGATGGCGCTGAACCGGATCTCATTCTGCGACGTAGAGCTTTGTCTATTTTTTTTGAGATCGGCGATATGCAAGGCAATGGCATTTGTAGCGTCGGCCAGTACTTCCGTGCCGCGTAATGCGGAAATGATCTTTTTTTGATTTACCGTTGCCACTGCTGCGCACGAGCCAAGCGCCGATACTGGAGAAAGCTCAAGCGGTTCAAATCCGAATTTTTCATATAATATCAGATGATCGAGCTCGATACGCCGCAAATCAATTACCGGAAGGTCGCAGGGTTTTACAAACCGGTTAAGTTGATACTGATTCAGCAGTTGGGCCGGTGTGATAGCAGCCACACGTTCGTTCAGAACTTCCAGCAACAACGAATTGAATTCCGTCCCTGAAAGCTCCTGACTGAGTATGCGAACCAAGTCGGGTTGGCCAATACGTTGCAGTATCTTATTCAGAAAAGTAGACATAAACGTTACAGGTCAAAGCGAAAGTTATCCATATCGATTCGTTTTAAAAAAGGTATATTCGTTTCGACTTATCAAATCCCGCTCCGTATGAGAAAATTTAGATGCGACACCGTTTTGGTGACAATTGCTTTTGTCATTGCGTCCCTGCATATCCATGCGCAGTCATCCGTGTATGGAGAGTTCTCCGGCTTTGTGCATGTGGCTAATCCCGGCAAGCCAGGTCTTGCTCAATACGACACGCTGGCCCAGGAATATTTTCTTGAAGGGTCGAGTGGCAACATGTGGTTTGATAGGGACGACTTTCATTTCTTGTGGAAAAAAATAAGGGGAAATTTTACTGTTCAGGCTCAGGTAGAATTTATCGGCAAAGGAGTCGAAGATCACCGGAAGGTCGGATGGATGATCCGGCACAGTCTTGAACCTAATTCTCCTCAGGTCAATGCGGTAGTTCATGGCGATGGACTCACGTCGATTCAATTTCGTAGATCGCCCGGCGGCGAAACAGAAGAGCTTAAAGCAACAATCACATCCGCTGACGTCATTCAGCTGGAACGACAAGGCAACGCTTACATGATGTCCGTGGCACGTTTCGGAGAGCCCTTCGTTACTACGCAAATTCCGGAGTTGAGCTTAGGCGACGAAGTATACGTAGGTTTGTTTCTGTGTTCGCACAATGAAGCTGTCGTAGAAAAAGCACGTTTCAGAAATGTGAGGATCATTATTCCGCCCAAAGAAGGATATGTTCCTTACCGCGATTATATCGGCAGCCATGTGGAGACCATGGAAGTAGAAAATGGTCTGCGTAAAATTTTATATAGTGAGCCAGGTTCCCTGCAAGCGCCCAACTGGACGAAAGATAATCGGTCGTTAATCTACAACGCAGATGGGAAATTATTCCTCCTGGATCTCAATGCTAAAGTGCCGCAGATAATAAACACGGACTTTGCTACAAAAAATAACAACGATCATGTGTTGTCGTTCGATGGGAAAATGCTCGCCATCAGTCATCACAGCGACATCGATGGAGGCGCGTCCCTGATCTATACGGTTCCGCTGACAGGAGGAGTACCCAAAAAAATTACCGAGAAGGGACCGTCTTACCTGCATGGATGGTCGCCCGACGGAAAATTTCTTTTGTATACGGGGGAACGGAACAATGAATATGATATTTATAAAATACCCGCTTCCGGCGGTCGGGAAATCAAGCTCACATCTTCGAAGGGACTGGACGACGGTTCAGAGTTCTCTCCCGATGGCAAGTATATCTACTTTAATTCCGTGCGTTCCGGCCGTATGCAGATATGGAGAATGAAGCCCGACGGCCAGCAACCTGAGCAGCTGACATTCGATGAATTCAACAACTGGTTTCCGCACATTTCTCCTGACGGCAAAATGATGGTATTTCTTTCTTATCAAAAAGAAGTCGCCCCGGATGATCACCCTTTCTATCATCACGTTTATATCAGGATGATGCCGGTTAGCGGAGGCAAACCGAAAATTATTGCCTATGTATTCGGTGGTCAGGGCACGATCAACGTGCCATCCTGGTCGCCAGACGGAAAGAAAATAGCGTTTGTCAGTAATACGGCAATGGAAAAAAAATGACTACAACATAACGTTGTAGTGAAAGTGTGGCTGGAAAAACCCAAAAGGACCATCGATCTCGAACTGCATAATGTTGGTGATATTTTGGATCACAAGTACCTTATTCAGGATGGTGTCGGTGAAGACAACGGTTTTCGATTCTTCGAAATTATTTGAAACACCCGTCAGCATCGTGATACTAACAAAGTTTGTGTGCCATGGCTCGCCGATCAGACGGAACCTGACCTGAATATCGGGTCTGAAGTTTTTCAGCTCAAAAAGCAGTTTCCTCAGCTCCGAAACGGAGACCTCAGAAGCCGACTTTTCCAAAACACGTTCTCCCACTTGTATAACCTTTTAAAATTAATCTTAGTAGAAAAAAAATATGCCTAAATGAGGATTATCTTAGAAGTGAAAAAAATCACTCAACGCAGGTAAGCGTTCAGAGGAGCGAGGAGATCGGGGCGAAAGGCCGGTAAAACTGGGATAGTCCGGCCATGCCAGTGGGAAAAAACTTGACTGACGGCCGTGACCATTGAAAATTCCGTTCAATGTACCAGTAAGGAACATTTTTATTCGAAAGATTGTCAAATACAATTGCGTAAGTGTTGCTACCTTTCGCTCCGTATATGACTACACTATACATTAAAAATATGGTGTGCAATCGTTGTAAAATGGTTGTGACCCAGGAACTTGAAAAGTTAGGCCTGCATCTCGAAAAAGTAACATTAGGTGAGGTAGTGTTAAAAGAAGAGGAACTCCCCGTCAACGTACTGCAAGCGATAGATCAGGCTCTTCTCGCTGTGGGCTTTGAAAGGATAGACGATCGCAAGGCCCGATTGATCGAAGGCATCAAGAATGAGATCATTCAAATGATCCACCATAGCGAAAAATTGGAACGAAAATTCAATTGGTCGGACATCCTGGCTGATAAGTTTCACTATGACTACAACTACCTCAGCAATTTATTTTCTTCCATGGAAGGCATCACCCTCGAGCAATATATCATCAGACAAAAGATCGAACGTGTGAAAGAACTTTTATTTTACGATGAACTTAACCTCAGCGAAATCGCAGAACGATTGGGGTATAGCAGCATCGCTCATTTGTCGGGCCAGTTCAAAAAAATCACAGGACTTACGCCATCCGAATTGAAAAAATCCAGGGCTTTGGATCAGAATCGAAAACCACTGGATGATGTTGCCTAAGTGAGGTTAGCGTCAGATGCCCTTGATCTTCACTAGGCGTTTTTTTCTAAGCTTCAGGAAAACAACCGCCAACAGGCCGGCGAAAAAAAGGGGCCATACGTAGGCCAGTCTGATACTGAAGCTGATCAATCCATCCAGGCCAACAGAAAATGCTTTTTTGAATTTCATGCCTAAACTCTCTTCCGGAGTTGACGCTATATTCTCCTCAATGGTTTGATAGAACTCAAGATTGATGGTGCTGTAACTCACCTGGTCTTTTACATAGTTGATACGACCTATCGTGGCTTCGATTTCCTCATGAAGTTCGCCGATTTTTTGTTCGGCGTCCATTAGCTCTTCCAGCGTGCCGGCCTTCTTGCGAAGGATCTCAGCATAGCGCGCCTCCACCTCCCGTTTTGTCTTTAACCTTGATTCGAGGTCAACAATATCTTTGGACACATCGTCAGTTGTGATGTTTCTGAAGTTCACAAAAATGGCTTGCTGATCGATGTCCTTGAGCAGATCCTGGAAATATTCACTTTGAACACGAATGGTGATCTTGCTTTCCAGGATCGGATTTTCCAAATGAAGATTCGAACCTGCAATGTAAGCAGGGTACTTGCGGATGGCAGCCTCAATAGCTTCCGTACTCTGTTTTACACTTTTAACCTGGAAACGGTATTGGGCGGTTTTGATGAGCTTAGCTTTGCCATCCGAATAAAGATCAGTATGAGACGCCATGGACTGATCGGTGGTAACATGCTGTTTTTCCGCTGCATCCTCCAGCGCGTCGGCGGCCGCCATCGACTCTTTTTGTTGACTGCACGACGAAACTATCGACAATACAATAACGATCAGGAAAATAACTTTTTTCATGATAACAGGAATTTAAAATTTTGACGTTCGACTAACGGGAGAGGGGGCGGCTTAGCGATCTCAATAATCGACCGCTAAGCCGCAAGAAATATTATTTGGAAGACGATGTGTCGGCGGAAACCGTGTCAGGCTGAACAACTGTGGTGTCGACCGCAGTCGTGTCAGTGTCGTTTGAGGTGGCCTCAGGCTTTTTGGGTTCACAGGCGACCGCCAGGAACAGAACAACAGCCAGCGATGCCAGGATAAACTTCATTTTCTTTTTCATAGATATTGGGTTTAAAAATTTACCTTCATACAAAAAGAATTTGAAGGTAACCCAACATGAAAAGTGTTTATCTTGGGTTACTTTCGGGAGGTTTAGGCATTAAATCAACTTTTAATCATAGCAGTGTATTATTTCGATGAGCTGATTGTTTCCGAGATCAGGAAAAATAATCAGGTAGCGCTTCGTGAACTATATAAAACGCATTACCCAATGGTATTGAACCTGATCTGTTCTAACAGCGGCACGGAACAAGAAGCGAAGGATATTTACCAGGAAGCCATTATTGCTTTCTATGAAAGAATTTGCGACGAAAAGTTTGTTCTAACCTGTAAGATCAAAACTTTTCTTTACGCCGTGTGCTGGAGGATGTGGTTAAAACGCCTGTCGGAGAAAAAAAAATACACTGGAAATATCGAACATATAGAAAAGTTTGAGGGCATGGACGAAGTGATCGCTATCATGCAGGAGAAAGAAAAGCAATTCAATAACATGAGTAGTTCAATGGAAAAACTTGGAGAGCCATGCAAAAGTATACTGATTGATTTTTATGTCAATAACCAAACCATGGAGGAGATCAGCGCCAAATTCGGCTATACGAATGCCGATAACGCCAAAAACCAAAAGTATAAATGTCTGCAACGATTGAAGAAGTTGTTTTTTGCAAATTATAATCAAGGATCATGAGTTCAGAACAGGAATTATTAGAACTGCTTGACCGTTACGCCAAGGGAACACTGCGCCAGGACGAAGCAACCGAGCTCGAAAATAAAATCAGAAACGACCCGGAGTTTAGAAAAAAAGCAGAAGAACACCGATCTCTCATAGTGGCACTGAAAGCTTATGACCACCGACGCCGGTTAAAGCACCTGCTCGATTCGGCTCACGAAGAGATTGGGGATTCTACAGAAACGAACGTCGTTCGGCTGGCCGGTGCAGAACAACCATCGCGATGGAAAAAGTATGCTCCCATGACCGCCGTGGCAGCCTCCGTAGCGCTGGTCAGCATCCTCGTAACCTGGTTCATTACACGATCGCTGGAAACACAACAGTCCGCTTACTATAAAGAACTTCGCAGGAATGTAGAGCAGATCAAAAAATCACAAACCCGCATGGCCGCGGATATTGCCGAATCAAAGGAGAAAACACCCACCCCAGGCCGATACGCCGGCACAGGTTTCCTCATTGCGGCAAACGGTTATGTTGCCACCAGCTATCACGTTATCAAAGGAGCGGATTCGGTATTTATTACCAACGAAAAATACGGACGACTTAAGGCGCTCGTCGTTCATAACGACCCCGCCAACGACATATCCATTTTGCGGATAGATGCCGATATGCTGAAGGGCATTCGACTGCCTTTCACGATTTTTGGGCAAGAAGCAAATTTGGGCGAGCGGGTTTTCACGTTGGGCTTTCCGCGAGAGGATATTGTATACGGCGAAGGGTCAGTGAGTGCTGCCACGGGGTATCAGCAAAATCCCAACGCCTATCAGATCTCGGTGCCTGTCAACCCCGGTAATAGCGGAGGCCCGCTGCTAAACGAACGTGGAGACCTGGTGGGCATAATCAGCGGCGTACAAACTGAAACCTCCGGAGCGGCTTTTGCCATTAAATCGTCGGTCGTTTTAAGTGTTATCGATGCTGTCCCAGACACGCTGAGCCGACCCTTAACCATACCTCAGCAAAGCCTGTTGAAAAATGCCAGTCGGGTGCAACAGGTGAGCCGGTGGAAAGATTTTGTTTTTATGGTCAATGTCTACAATAACCAATAAATTGATTGGCTAGGCGTGACAATACCGGTTGGCACAATATTTTTAGCTAATACAATCCACAACTAGTGGGGTTTAAGTTTAGCCAAAACAACAGGGCTGTACAGACGGTACGGCCCTGTGTTATTTTAGGGCCATCTCTTTCATCTGCCGCCGATTAGCGGCTATTCACCTCAAGATTACCAGATTTTCTTTAAGGGGCTTTCAGCGCAATCTGCTTCTCTAGCTTCTGTCGAATGAATTTTATGAATGATTCTGGCGCCATAACGGTCGTTTCATCAAGCAAACCGAGGAGAAACCTCCCCACACCGTCGAAAGAAGCCACAGGCGCGGTAAACTCATAGAAGCCATCTTTCTTTTCAATATATGGTACCGCCAACGGAAACTCCTCTCTTAATAACAAATATGCCCGAAGACTTAACCGTATGGTTACCCAGGTGTCGGCGTCGCCGGTAAATCCGAAAATATCGGTTTGGTTTTTCTTGTGCAGGGTCTCAAATTGAAAAGGCACCTGAAGATCAACGATTTCTCCAATTCGATCCAGCTTGAATTGTTTGCAAACTTTATCATTCGTGTCAAGAGCCATGATCGATTGATAGTTGTCGCCAAAGTGAATAGGCTCTACGAGGCGGTCTCTGATCTCATTGCTGTGTGCCGAATGGTAATTTTTCAGGGTAACCTGAACCTTTCTCTTGATAGCGTCAGCGAGCTGGTCAACGAACTTTCCAACCCGCGATCTGACGATCAGTCGCGGCATGCTGTCGAGTTCCGAATTAAAAGATAATTTCTTCAGCAATACATTTCTAAGAGGATTATTCTCGGTGCCGGATTGAATAAGTTTTTTTATGAGTTTTGTTTCTTCTACGGAGAACTGAGACTGACCCGGTTCGTCTTCCGACGTGATAATAAAATATCGATTGGCAAAATCCTTCTCAATCATAAAGTCCACTTCCTCCAGCAAATTGATGTAGCGATAAATTGTTCGCTGGCTGGTATTAAACCTGTCGGCCAGGTCTTTGATGGTCCAATGGCCAGATTTTAATACGGAGATGATCTGAAATAATCTCAACAACTTCGCCTGGGGGATGATGGGATCAGCTTTTTTGCTGGCGGTCTTCTTTTTCATGGTGTCAAAATAGCACTTTTCTCCTGTTCTTCGACCCTTTGACACAAGCTGTCAACAGTGCCGGTATACCTTCGATTCAAATAACGATGGTATGAACATGCTTCAATCCACAGCACTATTGGTAAGGTGTCCGCATTGCGGCAGCAAATTTACACCCGAGGAGGCGATCGGCCACGACATCCGTACCCAACTCGAAAAAGAGTTTGATCATAAATTAAAAGAAAATTCAAAAAATATAGAGGAAAAGGTCAGAAAGCAGGAGTGTGAAAAATACAACATACAGATCCGGTCGCTGGAAGACGAACGAAAAGCCAAAGCGATACGCGTGCGTGAACTGGAAACCGCAGCCCTGATGGTCACTCAACGTGAAATGCAATTAAAGGAGCGCGAGGACAATATGGAGATCGAGATGAAGCGACGCGTTCTGGAGCGAGAGCGACTTATTCGCGAACAGGCCGAGAAAAATGCTCATGAAAAAGCCATGCTCGAATTGCGCGATCAAAAACAGAAACTCGACCGCGATCGCGAGATGCTCGATCTCGGTATGAGAAGACGCGTACAGGAAGAGACCGAAAAAGCCCGTGAGGAAGAACGAATGAAAGTTGCTGAGCTGCAGAAAAAACTAGATGATCAAAACAGGCTGATCCATGAAATGAAACGTAAATCCGAACAGGGTAGCGTGCAAACTCAAGGAGAGGTTCAGGAATTGGCCATCGAAGCTTACCTGGAACGTACCTTTTTGCAGGATGAAATAGAAGAGATATCAAAAGGGAAACGCGGTGGCGATTGTGTTCATATTGTCAAAGATCACTACAACCGCATCTGTGGCCGGATTTTATATGAAAGCAAGCGCACTAAACATTTTAGCTATGAATGGATATCGAAAATCAAAGGCGACATGCGTTTGAAACAGGCCGACCTTGGTGTGATCGTTACGGAAACGCTTCCTGATCAAATGACAAAATTCGGAGAGATTGAAGGAATCTGGGTGTGCACTTTTATTGAATTCAAAGCACTGGCGTTGCTCTTCCGACATCATCTCGCACGCATGGGTGAGGTTTTGGCTTCTCAAGAAAACAAGGGCGAAAAAATGCAGATGATCTATGGCTATGTTACCGGCACAGAGTTCAAGCAAAAACTGGAAGCAGCCTTTGACTCCTACCGCGATATGCAGGAAGACCTTATGAGAGAAAAAACACTCTTTGCCAGCCAGTGGGCAAAACGAGAAAAGAAACTCCAAAAAGCTATGGAAAACCTGGTGGCTTTGTATGGCGATGTGCGAGGTATTGCAGGCGGCGCCGTACAAGAAATTAAATCGCTGGAGATCCCCGTACACGGACTGTTACCAGAAGAATAAGTTTAGTTTAGCGTTTTTGAAAGGCAGCCTTCGGGCTGCTTTTTCTCCGTACAACTACGTACGTATTTATACGCTAATTTCTTTGCAACGGTGTGGGTATATTGGATTTTAGCATTCGAACTATGCCGCTGCACCCTTCCCAAAACCTTCAACCAATATTCGAAGAATACCCGCTACCTGTCATTTTTTTTAATAAAAAAACAAACAGGGTGACGAGCTCGAACCGTGCCGCCACCCGGTTGTTGGGCTACAGTGATGCCCAATGGAAAAACGTTTTTTTGCAGGATTTCATCGTAGGGTGGAAGGCCGGTTTTTTAAAACGAAGATTTTTTGAGGCCACCATACACCGCCGTGCCGGGCAGGCCGTGCGTGTAAAAGTTTATGTTTCAGATGCAGTTCATCAGCGAAAGAGATATCACTTGCTGACCCTTCACGAATTAAGTCCCCGCCCCAAATCACCATTCGATCTCTCGCTCCGCGAGTTCAAGGAAGCTATTACCAGTTCTTCCATTATTTCAATGGCCGACCGGTCGGGCGTAATCACTTATGTAAACGATAATTTTACCGACATCAGTGGCTATTCCAAGAGCGAACTGTTAGGACAAAATCATCGCATCATCAATTCCGGCTATCATCCCCGTTCGTTTTGGATCGACATGTGGCAAACCATATCGTCAGGTAAGACCTGGAGATCGCAAGTCAAAAATCGGCGTAAAGATGGCACTTACTACTGGGTCGATACTTTTATTATGCCATTGTTAAATGAACAAGGAAGGGTGCGCGAATTTCTTTCCATCCGAAATGACATCACCACTCGAAAGCAAGCCGAAGAATCGCTGCAGCAAGTCAACGAGCGACTTTCCGATACACTGAATTTTGCCAGAATGGGTAGTGCTGAACTCAATTTGAAAACTCAGATCCTCACGATTAGCCCCGAAATGCTTCGATTGCTGGATGTATTGAGCGAAATACCCATGGTGATGACCATTCAAAATTTCGTAGATACTTACGTTGTGCCCGAAGACAGGAATATCATCTATGAAAAGATCAAAGAAGGTATGGGCGATGGTAGTGTATCTAAAAGTGAGGTATCCGCAGAGTTTAATGCACGCACCGCAGGTGGGCGACTTATTTCCTTAGAAGCCCGTGGCATTTTTAGAGATAGCATCGCGTTTGGCATACTGCACGACATCACCGATCGTAAGAAATCGGAAATTGAATCGGCAGCCAAGAGTAATCAGATCACCAATATATTGAGTAGCATTAGCGACGGATTCTTTGCATTGGATAAGAACTGGAATTTCATTTTTGCGAACCCTGTTTTTGAGAAGATGAGCGGTGTGAGTACCGGTTCGTTAAATAGCAAAAATATCTGGCAAACATTTCCGATGTTAGTTGAGTCTCCAGTCTATACTTATTATCATGAGGCCGTAACGACCGGCAAGACACAACATTTTGAATGGAAAGGCAACAACACCGCCATTATCTATGACGTACACACCTATCCGCACGCTGACGGCCTGCTGGTTTATTTTCGCGACATCAGTTCGCAAAAGAAATCGCAGGAAGAGATCCAAAAGCTTGCACTCATTGCCAGCCGCACAAAAAATGCTGTCATTCTTACTGACAAAAATGGAAATATCCACTGGATCAATGAGGGGTTTGAAAGAATTTCAGGGTACAATCTACTTGACGTTTCCGGCAAAGCATTTTGGAACGTATCACTTGGACCCGAAAGCAACCCAGACACCGTGGCATTGATCCGAAAAAGTTTCATCAATCAAAAGGATTGTCGTACGGAAATTTTAAAATATAGTAAAACCGGGAGGCATTACTGGATGGATGTGGAGATCATGCCGTTGAAAGACGATGAGGGGCACATCTCAGGGTTTATGGTCTTTGAACTCGATATTACGGCGATCAAGACCGCTATCGGAGAAATGTTAAAAAGCCAGGAACAATTAAAAACCATTGTCGACAACGTCCCCATGGATGTGTTCATCAAAGATCTTTGCGGGCGATACACTTTTTATAATAAGTCGTTTGAAAAGCACTTTAACGGCAAAAGAAATCTCAGTACCGTCACAGACGACGACCTATTCAATAAAGCCGATGCCGACAGCTTCCGGGCAACCGATCAATCGATCATCCAAAATCGCGAGACACTGACTTTGGAACAGGATATTGTAAGCAATGACACCATCGAAACGTACTACACCATAAAGTTTCCGCTGTATGATTTGGAAGAAGATGTGTATGCCATAGCGGGTGTTTCATTACCTATTACCGATCGTAAGCGAACAGAAAAAGCGCTTGAAAGATCCGAGTATGAGATGCGGGCCGTGTTAGATGCTTCAAGCGACGCCATTTTTCTTCTGGATCGTGACTGTAAAATTCTGTTGTTCAACAGTGCGGCTGAACGATCGGTTATGCAGGCCACACGCAATGGCATTACCAGGGGAGACAGTATGCTTAAATTTGTTTCCGAACGAGAACTCGACTATTTTAACAATAGCTTTGCGAAAGCAATCAACGGTCAAACGGTGGAATATGATTGGGAAGTGGTCACCGAAAACAAGTCGGCATGGTATCATTTAAGATATATACCCGTATTTAATAAAAATGCCGATATCTTGGGTGTGTCGCTGAATGCTACCGACATCACACAGCGAAAACTGGCCGAAGAAGAATCGGAGCGCTCCCGAAGATTATTCGAGTCGCTTGTGCGCTCGCAGACCAATTATCTTATACGAACCGATATCAACGGGAACTTCACTTTTGCCAACGTAATGTTTCTGAAAAAATTCGGGTATCTCGATCAGGGCATCAATGGAAAACCTTATGAACAAACCATCGCGCCAGAAGATCATGATAAGTTCCGGTTTGCGCTCATTGAGTGTGTAACGTTCATCGGAAAAATTGTTCAGGTTACCTTGCGAAATCTCGCATCGAACGGGGTATTTCATTGGACTGACTGGGAGTTCACCACCATCAAGAGCGACGAAGGTCTGGTGGAGATACAAGCCATCGGACACGATATTAGTCGTCGAAAAAAACTCGAAGCTGAGCAAGCCAGGCTCGATAAAATTGTTCGCGAGAGTTACAATGAAATTTATCTGTTTCACGCCGATACCCTGCAGTTCGAATTTGCCAACACTTCTGCGTTAAATAATCTCCAATATACTTTACCGGAAGTCGGCCAAATGAAGATCACAGACCTATTTAGTTACCCCGACGAAATGGCCATCAAGATACTGCTGAATCATGTTCGCAAAGGTGAGACGGACAGGCTTCAACTTCAATTGAAATTTAAAAGGAAAGATACTACGCAATACAATGCCGACGTGTTGATCCAATCGCTCGAAAAAGAAAGATTTGTGGCTATCGTTACCGACATTACGACCAAGCTGATAACCGAACAGAAGTTATTGGACACAATTCTTGAAAAGGAGATGCTCATTAAAGAAATACATCACCGGGTAAAAAATAATTTACAACTTATCTCTTCCATCATTTATCTGAAAATGTCCGCGCTGGGGCAGTCAGACATCAAGACCTTTTTGGAGAATACGCGTCAGAAGATCCGTTCAATAGCCTTGATTCACGAGCGGCTGTTACAATCCGAGAAATTGGATAAGGTAGAAATATCTGACTACCTGGGTAAGCTGGTGTCTGATCTTCAGACCACGAACTGTCGCCAGGATCTTGAACTTAAAGTTGAGACCGATTTTCAAAAGACTATTCTGAGCCTGGATACCGCCATATTTTGTGGGCTAATTGTCAATGAACTTGTCACCAATGCCATT